>DBDP01000184.1 GCA_002293625.1 Clostridiales bacterium UBA929
ATAGCTATTTGATTAACACCCCCACTTTATTAAAGGCATCAGCCACAATCCACCGTTTGTAAAGAAGTATATCATGCCGAAGCAATATAAGCAACGGGTTTGTACATATTTGTTGTTTCTATGAAATCGTATTCAACCCCGACATCAACGGTCGCACGTAGGCGATGAACGCGCCGATTCCGTTGATGATCGCCCAAGCGATCCAGATACGCTTAAGCCAGTCCCATGCCTGATCGACTTTGTGCTGGTTATTCGACAGTTTCGCGCCGATAACCGATACAGCCGACATTAGCCCGGCGAGGACGGTAGAAATACCGGCGATCTGGTTGTAGATATCCACAATGATGCGATTCGCGACCGCCCACATGTCTTCGGCGGCAAAAGCCACTCCAGCCATAAGGGATATCAGCAGGAGCGTGATGAGCAGGGTTAGGTATCCTTTGTAGATTCGTTTCATTTGCGTAGCCTCCTAATCATTTTTATAGGGATGTTTTCTTGTTTTGATCTCGCTATTGACGGCACAAACTCTTGAAAACGTTGCCGCCATCATGTATAATACGAGGTATAGAAAATAGCGGGCACATGGGGTGGTACGAATGATAGGGGAGAAGGTTACCCACGAGATTTTTGGGGAGGGTGTTATCAGTTCGGTGGATACTGATAAAAACCTCGTTAGCGTGGTATTTGGCAAGAGAACGCTTTGTTTTCCGTACCCGGATTCGTTTAGGGGTTATTTAACCGCGGTTGACCTTGATTTGCAAAAATCCCTTCAAGAAGAATCAAAGAACCAATGATATGCGTTGGCACCATCCGGTGATAAGCTCAATATTCTGCGAGCAGCAAAAAGGTTCAGCGGCAATTACGCTCGCAGAACCTTTTTCACTGGGTATTTCTTTATTTGCGTTGATACTCCCGCTCCAGCATTCGCAAGACAAATGCGTTGAAGTCGAAATCTGCTGGAAGAACGAATTGGTGCAGGGTTGCTTTCGGGACGCTGTATGCCTTCGGCGGCGGTTTCTTCTTCGGTGGTTTTTGCAGGATTTCGGAAATGCTCTCCGTTGTTACCGGCTTACCTGATTCATATGCGGTGCGAATAACTACAGCCGTCTTGATGCTCAGTTTCTCTTTTGAAGCAGCGAAATGCTGAAGTACCGCCTGCTGTGCCTCCGTATCGAGAAACGATATTTCATAACCCGCCATTATGGGAACTTGATCTTGGTCAATCTGTTCGAGAAGATCGGGAAGCAGATAGGTGAGGCGGATGTACCGCTGGATTTCATGACGATCAACATTATTATTTGCAGCAACAATATCTCGGCTTTCACTTTGCAGCCCAATTTGGGCTGGATCGGCAGAAACATTGGTATCACTGGAAGAATCGCCGTTTTGGTGAAGTGCTTTCTTCTTCTGCAATGCCTCCATCTGAAGCCTGTAGGCGAATGCTTTTTCACTCGGCAAGAGTTTCTCCCGCTGTTCCAGATTGGTGGTTACGACAATCAACGCGGCGGTGTTATCGTCGGCGTCCCGGATGATGGCGGGGATATCTTGATGACCCAGTCGGCGCATCGCCTCTACCCGGTTGTGACCGGAAAGGATTTCGTAACCCTGCTCGTCATGTGTTTTCCGTATCAGAATCGGTTGATGCAATCCCTCCCGCTGAATGCTCTCGGCAAGGGAAATCAATTTTTCCTCGATATATGGCTTGAACGGATGGTTGGCATAGGGACGCAATAAGCCGATGGTGATTATCACAACGTTTTCGGCATCTGTGGCAAGGTGAAACTGCGCGTCATATTCCCGCTTTAAGGATTGATCCGCCGGATCCTCTGCATGAGCGGTTGTCTTTTTCGCCCGTTCCGCTCTTTGACGGGCGAACTCCTCAAGACTTTTCATGAGCCATCATCTCCTTCACTGCCGACATATATCCCGCAGCGATATTACCATTCGGGTCGATTTCAAAGATACTCGCTCCGCTGACTGATTGCGCCGCAGCCTTAATTGAGTACGGAATCGGTTCGGAAAAGACCGGCAGCGTTTTTCCGTATTCCTCATGGACGATATTTCGGATATACTGGCAGAGGCTTGTCCTGCTTTGGTATTTGGTCAGCAGAATCCCTTCTACATCCAGCTTGGGATTCAGTTTTGCCTTAATCCGCAGGATCAAATCCAACGTCTGCTTGACTGCTTCGAAACCGAGGAAGTGTGCCTCTAGCGGAATGAGGACACTGTCGCTCGCGGACAGCGCATTGATGGTAAGTAAACCGGCGCTGGGTGGACAGTCTATTAATATGTAGTCGTACAGCATTGTCAATGGTGCCAGCGTTTTTCGCATGATCAACTCAACCGGCAGTTCGTTGTCTCCGGTTAGGAGAGATGAATTACTCTCAACCGTCAGCCGCTTCTCAACAAGACTCAGCTTTGGGTTTGACGGGAGCAAATCGAATGTGTTACAATGAATCATGCAGTCTTGGATGGGCATTCCATCCGATTCATCTAAGGTGTTCAGCATCTTCAAGGCAAGTGTCTGTTTGATGGAAGTCGGATCATATCCCAGTGCCGTGGTTAGATTACTCTGTGGATCATTGTCAATAACTGCTACTTTGCATCCTTGCTTGCTGAGAGCGGCTGCGATGTTGATCGTCGATGTTGTCTTGGTTGTCCCGCCTTTGGCTAAACTGAAACTGACGGTTCTGCTCGTATTCATCGGGCATTCCTCCATAATATTCTTTATTTGGAGTATTATAGCTTTGTTGTAGCAGAGACTCACCCTATGTTTCATGGTTCTTGAGCATCCAGCAAATCATCCAGCAAAATCTCTTTTGGATTGCTTTTTGCCCGTGGAACGATTACATGATTTTTTTGCGGAGGAATTGCTGAAATGCTTGGAATTACTGATTGTTTGGAGATACAGAGTAACACGGAACGATACGCTGTAATCAATTATTTTTCAGACTCCGACTCTGAAGGCCGTGGGTTCGAATCCCGCCGGGTGTACCATCCCGAAACCGCCGCAGCCTAACGGTCGCGGCGGTTTATTTTTCACTCGCTGCAACAATTCGTTGCGGTATATTGTATATAAGGCAGAGAGGGTGATACGTCATGGAAGAATCGCAGCTGTTCCGAAGCACGGAGCTGGAGCAAACCGAGTTTGAGCGCGCTGTCCGCCGCAACGCGCAAACGCTCTACAAGACCGCATTGGCTGTCACCGGCAGCAGCGGGGACGCGGAGGAAGTCGTGCAGGACTGCTACCTTCGGCTTTGGGAGAAACGACCCGTCTTTACTTCGGAGGAACACGAAACGGCGTGGCTCATTCGCGTGACCGTAAATCTGGCAAAGAACCGCCTCACCTCGGCATGGCGGCGGCACACCGTACCGCTGACCGATTCGGTACCCGCACGCGACAGGCAGGAACGGGAGTTGCTGGAGGTCATATCAAAATTGACACCTCCCGACCGCGCCGTAATTCACTTGTTTTACTATGAGGGGTACTCCACCGCGGAGATCGCGCAAATCATGAAGCGCCGGGAATCCACGGTACGCAGCAGACTCGCCCGAGCGAGACAAAAATTAAAAGGACTATTGGAGGAATGTAACGATGAACCGCTATAAAGACTTATTTGACCGTGTGCCGGAAAACCCCGAAGCGGAACGGATGGCGCTCGCGGCTCCCCACACCGTAAAAACGGCGCGCCCCGCCGTCCGCTTCGCCGGAATCGCCGCCGCCTGCTGTATGCTTGTTGCGCTGGGAGCGCTGGCGTGGCCGCGCCTGTTCGGCACGGACGGTTTAGGAACACCGGGGTCAGCCGGTACGGAAGAATGGGACATCCCGCCGACCACACTTTTGAGCATTCCGGCAATCGACGAACTGCGCGGACTCGCGGCGGAACCGTTCACAATCGGCAATGATATAACCCTTGGATGGTTCGATCTATTTGACGCATATGCGTCTCCAAACAGCTTCAAAGGGATTACAATTGCTTACGTCCTTGATGTGCGCACAGCGAACTCCGGCGCGGAGGAAGCGTATGTTCAGGTTCTGCACAGCGCCGGAGGGCAATTGCCCGGCGAACTGACGGTTGTATCCGATGAACCTCTTTTGCGCATCGGCGGAGTTTACATCCTGTCGCTGGGGCAGCAGCCGGAGGATGGCGGTTCTGACATTTACTCGGTTTTGGGTGACGACTGCCTCTTTGAGATTGACGCCAACGGTTTCATCGCGTCGCACTCAAACAGCCAAGACTTTTCAGTATACGACGGTCAGGCGGTCGCGGTGCTTTGGGACGAGATCGTGTACCTAGCCGATCATCCCGCGCTGGTCTCCGCGCTGGCCGGAAACATGCGGTACGAAGTCGGGGAACTTGCGCCGAACCGCTTCGTTTCGGCTGAACCCGAAACCAGGGTCGTTGTACGCGCTGTCGTGAAAGAAACGGACGGCTATACGAATACGGAAATCAACGTGCATGAGGATTTGTATAATCCAGGACAATTGGAAGCGGACATCAGCCTTGACGGGCATAACGGGTTTGGTTTGTCGGATCCTTTGGAAGCGGGCAAAGAGTATATCTTTATCGGCACCGTCGGCACGCCGTTCTACTACGCGGAAGTGGACGAAAGCGGCGTACTTCACATCCCAGACGACTACCCCGGCAACGCGATGGCGTTCGCCGAAGGGATGACGGTAAACGATCTGCGCGGCGTCATCGACGAAATATGCGAGTATTATGGGCTTACGCAAAACGAAAATACAGGCAGCTTTTCTTATGAATATCTGGACGACGAGTTTACACATCTCCAAACTGAAGAAGAAATTCTCGCCCTGACATATGAAATGGCGTATGAAATGGCGAAGGAATGGAATAACCCGGAGGTTTACTCACGGGGGAGAGCGCAAAAGACAACAGATAGTCTACAGCAGTTTATTGATGAACACGAGTTTCGGTTGGAAGCTATGCGGAGTCTTGCGCGATTCCATTTAGTACATCATATGACATACGAAAGGGAGCAATGGAGAAACCACACGGACGAACTGGAGCTTCCGTGGTTTGACGGCACAAACGCCGACGCGCCGGTGGTACGCTACAAAGCGGAGGATGCACCGGAAGAAGTTCAAGACTGGTTAACCCGCCCCAAATATGACGGTGGCTCCGATGTTTTCACAAGCTACGACGAACAGGGCAATGAGGTCTTGCGGCAATGGACATACTACGCTCTTTCAAATACCGACCACCCTATCGGGTACTCCGAGGAGACTATAGACGGCAAACACCATGTATATCTCTTTGAATTAGATGAAGTTCAGCCGCAAGAGGACAACTATGTAATCGTCTCTGTCGCTTTAGGAGATAACGTGTACGGCAACTCTGCCTCCGAGGTATATGCTCGTTTCATCGACGGTTTCGGAGGAAGTTTTAGTCATTCCCGTAAAGTCCCCTAACCCGCACAAGCAGACGCCCCGCCGGAAAACTCCGGCGGGGCGGTTTTTGTTTACATCATCGCCGCCCGTTGGGCGGTATCCTCTTCGAATCGAACGGGGTTTGTAGGGTGCGCCGACCCGGCGCACCGTTGTAGAAACTCTCGTCGCTACATTATATTACGCCAGCGTCTTTCTCATTTTCGCGAATCTCGGCAGACCGTTTTCCTTTTCCTGCTCCGTCTCGCCCGCGATCAGCGGCAAGGCGTAGTCAATGTAGCCTTGCAGGATGCCGTTACCGGCATCGTTAATCCATTCGCGCGGAACCTTCTTCTCAGTATTGGCAACCGTCTCCAACGGCAGGAGGTCGATTTCGCACTTATAGCCGCCGTCGCGGGTGCATTTGAAGCCGACCATCTTGTCGGTGACGCCATTGACCGCGTTCTCAACGGCGGCGCGTCCGGAGGCATACGATTCCTCAATGTCTGTCTTGGACGCGACGTGCGAGGCACAGCGCTGGAGCAGCGAGAACTCGATGCCGCGCACCTTCGCGCCGGTTTTATCCTTGACAATCGCGGCCAGCGTCGCGGCCAAGCCGCCGAGCTGCGCGTGTCCGAAACTGTCTTTCTGCTGGGGTCCCGCGCTTCCGTATTCGGCGATCAGCTTGCCGTCCTTATCGTGGATGCCTTCGCTGACGGCGACGATCACTTTTCCGCGCTCGGTGTAGATTCTCTGTACATCCTCTAAAAACTTCTCCATGTCAAAGTCGGTTTCGGGCAGGTAAATCAGATCGGGGGCGTAGTCTCCGGCGAGGGCGGCTGCGGCCGTCAGCCATCCGGCGTGACGCCCCATAATCTCCAAGATGGTGATCATGCCGGTGTCGTAGACGCGCGCGTCAAGATAGATTTCCATGCAGGAGGTGGCGATGTATTTCGCGGCGCTTCCGTAACCCGGGCAGTGGTCGGTACCGAAGAGGTCGTTGTCGATCGTCTTGGGAATGCCCATCACACGGCACTCGTAACCGTTCTGCTGCATGAACTTGCTGATTTTATTGCAGGTATCCATGCTGTCGTTGCCGCCGTTGTAAAAAAAGTAACGCACGTCGTACTTCTTGAAAATTTCCAAAATGCGTTTATAGTCGGTGTCATCTGTTGCGGGGTCTTTGAGCTTATAGCGGCATGAACCCAGCGCCGAGGACGGGGTGTGGCGCAGACGCTTCAGTTCCTCGCGTTCTTCCTCGTCCATGATATACAGGCGGTCGTCCAGCACACCCTTGATGCCGTTCGCCGCGCCGTAGACGCGAGTGATGGCGCCGCTGTCTAGCGCCGCCTCGATGGCGCCGAGCGCCGAAGCGTTGATAACCGATGTCGGTCCTCCCGATTGACCGATGATACAGGCTCCTTTAAGTTGGCTCATAACTGTTTCCTCCCATTTTTTCAATAGAATCAGTTTAGCAGATATTTTGATAATGCGCAAGCCCCTACTCAGCCACAAATACCACCCGTTCGGCGTTTTTGCCGGGCGGGTCTTTTGTCATCATCCCGTGTTTCCGTACCGAGGTAAACCCCGTGTCCGCAAGCGCTTTCTCAATAAAGGGAAGTTTGTAGGCGCGTTCGGTGTGCGTCTCCTCGCGCCGCTCCCACAAATTATCCCCCCGGTGCACAAACAGCGTCATCTCCTGACGCAAACGCGGCGCGTTCCAAGCGCACCGCCAAACGCATACCGCGTCCTCGGCGTCCGACATAAACACCGCGCCGTCCCGCGACGCCAGCGCCTCCGGCGTCAGCACGTCAAAAATAAATACGCCGCCCGGCTCCAAAAACAAACGCACACGGCGAAACGTCTCTGTGAGTTTTTGCGGCGAAGGCAGGTAGTTCAGCGCGTCCAGCGTGCAAAACGCGGCTTCGACCGTACCGTACAGGTCAAGCTCCGCCATGTCCTGCAACAAAAACAGCGGCGCATTGTCCCCGTAATCTCGGTTTTGCGCAACCGAGAGCATATCGGGCGACGCGTCAACGGCCACGACGTCGCAACCGCGCAGAGAGAGAATCTCCGCAAGCCGCCCGGTACCGCAGGCGAGGTCTAATACACTCCGCCGCGCACTGGTAAACGAGAGCAAATAATCGGCATACGCCTCGTAGTCGAAGCCGTCCATCAAGCTGTCGTAGTGGGCGGCGAGGTTTCGGTACGGCATCGTTAAGACTGCCCTGCGAGCTGCGCCGCCTGATCCGCCGCCGCCAGCGTGTCGATCAATTCATCCAAATCGCCGTCCATCACGGCGGGGAGCTTATACAGCGTCAGGTTGACGCGGTGATCGGTGACGCGCCCCTGCGGGAAGTTATAGGTGCGCACACGCTCGCTGCGGTCGCCGCTGCCGACTTGGCTGCGCCTCTCGGAACCGCGCGCTTCGTCCAGTTCCCTCTGCTTCTTTTCGTACAGCTTCGCCCGCAGGACGCGCATCGCCTTATCTTTGTTTTTGTGCTGGCTGCGTTCGTCCTGACACTCCACGACAATGCCGGTCGGCTTATGCACGATCCGTATCGCGCTCTCTGTCTTATTGACATGCTGGCCGCCCGCGCCGCCGGAACGGCAGGTGGTGATGTCGAGGTCGTCGGGATTGATCTCGATATCCACCTCCTCGGCTTCGGGCAGAACGGCCACCGTAGCGGCGGAGGTGTGGATGCGCCCCTGCGATTCGGTGTCCGGCACGCGTTGAACGCGATGCGCGCCGGATTCATATTTCAGTCGCGAATACGCGCCCGCTCCCGCAATCTGCACCTGAAGCTCTTTGATGCCGCCCAGCTCGGTTTCGTTGATCGAGAGGATCTCGGTCTTCCAGCGCACGCGCTCGGCGTACATCGAGTACATCCGCCACAGCGACGCCGCGAACAGCGCGGCTTCCTCGCCGCCCACGCCGCCGCGAATCTCCATAATTACGTTCTTGCGGTCGTTCGGGTCTCGCGGCAGTAAAAGCGCTTTCAGCTTCTCCAGCAAACGCTCCTGCTCCTCCGCCAGCGCGCCGCATTCCTCATACGCCATCGACCGCACTTCGGGGTCTTCGTCCTCCTGCATGGCGCGGGCTTCGCTCTCTTGTTCCAGCGCTTTCATATAGGCGCGGTAGACTTCAACAACCTCCGAAAGTTCCTTCTGCTCACGCATCAACGCGGTCATGCGGGCGGGGTCGGTGTAGGCGTCGGGCGCGTTCAGCGCCTCCTCGATTTCGCGGTAACGCCGCTCGATCTCATGTAGTTTTTCCAGCATCTCTTTTCTCCTGACCTTATCGGTTCTCGTTTTTTTTAAGTCTCTGTTGGTTTTCGGTTTTACAGAGGGAGCCTCGTCCCCTTTGGAAAGCTCCAGCCACAGCCGGTACTCTTCATATGTCCCCTGGAAGTCCGTCAGCCGCCCGTTTTCGAGCGCCCAAATCCGCGTCGCGAGACGCGCCGTGAAGTAACGGTCGTGTGATATAAACAAAAGTGTCTGGTCGAACGCTCCGACAGCCTCCTCAATCCACTCCCGCGACTGGATATCCAAATGGTTGGTCGGCTCGTCGAGCAGCAGCAGGTTCGTCTCCTCTTTCATCAGCAGGCAAAGCGCCAAACGGCTGCGTTCGCCGCCCGAAAGGATGTCCACCGTCTTAAATACGTCCTCCCCGCGAAAGTGGAACCCGCCCAAGCGGTTACGCGCCTCTTGCGGGAGGTAACCGGCGTACAGCATCGTATCGTACAGCGTGCGTTCGGGATGCGGAAACTCCACCGACTGCGGCAGCACCGCCATGCGCACCTGCGGTCCTTTACGCACCTCGCCGCCGTCGGGGGCTAAATCGCCGGTGAGGATGTTCAACAGCGTCGTTTTACCCGTTCCGTTCGGACCCAGCAGCGCGATGCGGTCACCGGGACGCACCGAAAGCGTCGTCGGATTTAGGATGACGCGCTCCCCGAACCGCTTACTCACGTCTTTAATATGCAGGACGTCGTCGGCGCGGAGCGGCGCGGAGACGAACTTTTGCCGCAGCTCCGCCTGCTTTTTCGGGCGCTCGGTCAGCGGGATCCGCGCGGCGCGTTTCTCAATGGCGAACGCGCGGCGGTGCAGCTTCGCGTTTTTGCCCGCGTAATCGTGCATCCGGCGCGCGACGCTTGTCAGGCGATTTATCTCGCGCTGTTCGCGTTCATACCGTTCCAGCGATTCCTCGTACCGCCGCTCTTTTTCGGCCGCGAAGAAGCTGTAATTGCCGTTGTAAACCGTTGAGACGCCGCCCTCCAGCTCCACGACGCGGGTGACGGTGTTGTCGAGGAAGAAGCGATCGTGGGAGATAATCAGCGCCGTGCCTTTATATTCGGAAAGAAACCCCTCCAGCCATTCTGCGGACGAGACGTCGAGATGGTTGGTCGGTTCGTCGAGCAGCAGGATCGCCGGTTCCTCCAGCATCAGCCGCGCGAGATTGACGCGCGTCTTCTCCCCGCCCGACAGCAGGGAGAATTTTCGGTTATATAAGTCGTCGCCAATTTGCAGACCCTGACGGACACGGGCGAGACGCAGCCCCGTTTCGTATCCTCCGGCGGCTTCGTAACGGTACACCAGCTCGCCGTACTCTTTGGTCAGCGCGCCTCCGTCCAGCGCCTCCAGCTCGGCAAGGCGGCGCTCCATCTCCCGCAGAGGTTCAAAAGCGCCGTTGATTACGTCACCCGCCGTAAAGTCGTCGGGGACGTCGGGAATCTGGCTCAAAACGCCCGCGCTCTTGCTCATCGTAAAGGAGCCGCCGTCGGGCGTCTCTTCCCCCGACAGCAGGCGAAAGAGCGTCGTTTTACCGGCACCATTGGCACCCAGAAGCCCGATATGCTCACCGGCCTGCACGGTAAAGGTTACGCCGGTTAAAACCGGCTTATCGCCGTAATATTTTTGCAGTTGTTGAATGTCAATATCAATCATAATTTCGTAGGAGCGAACTGCGTTCGCCCGTTGTCTCCGAATTCCACATGCGTTTGATTGGCGCGCCGAGTCGTCGCGCCCCTACACGACGCGCTTTTTCCCTCGGAAAAACACCGCCATGCAGCCCGGTCCGACATGGGTGCCGATGGCGGCCGCGAGCGGGTTGACGATGGCGTTCTTGACCCCGAAATGCCGCCGGACTTCCTCCAGCACAAAATTCGCCTCGTCTTCGCAGTCGCCGTGACAGATGGCGATCGTGTCATGCTCCTGAATATCGGTATATTGTTTCATTTCTTCCACCAGCCCGAGCAGCGACGCCTTACGTCCGCGGATCTTGCCGTGGTTGATGAGTTTCCCCTCCAGGCTCACATGCAGACGCGGCTTGATGCCCAGCGCCGTACCCAAGAGCGCCGACGCCCTAGACACGCGACCGCCCCGGAAGAGGAACATCAGGTCGTCTACCGTGAAACGGTGATGGAAGGTCAGTTTGTTCGTCTCGACCCAATGGTACAGTTCATCAAAGCTCATGCCATCGTCGCGCCTCCGCGCCGTTTCGTGTACCAAAAGCCCCAGCCCCAGCGACACCGCGCTGGTCTGCGGGACGCAAACCGTTCTGTTTGGGTATTGCTTTTTTAAGTGGTCACGCGCGCGGCACGCGCTGTCGTGCGAACCGCTCAACCCCGCCGTCAAACCGAGATAGAGGACGTCGGTGCCGTCTTTAAGGTACGGCTCGAAAGCGTCAACATATTGCTGGTCTGTCCACTGTGAGGTCTTGAACACCACACCCGCCCGCATTTTATCATAAAACTCGCGGGAACTCATTGTGCCGTCGTCAACGTAAACATCGTCATCCATCGTCGTGTTCATCGGCAGAAACGGAATGTTATGCTTCGGATAATAAGACCACGGTAAATCGGCGCTGGAATCGGTCATGAGTACATAAGGCATGGTCAGCACCCTCTCTTTTCTTTGCAATGTCTGTGGGCATGTTGAAAAATGCCCGCTCCGGCTTTCGATACCGCGTCAGAGGCGCCTGCTCGAAAGAGCTGCGCTCGTTCGCCTTACAGGCGAACACGCATTTTCCAACACTTCGTTTGTATTATACAATAGATTCACACAATGGGCAAGCGTTGTTTTTTACGTCTTCAATATTTTTCCTGTCAATCGCAAAATAACCGTTGTCTTTTCCTTTCAATGGGGGTATAATGGTGCTTGCCGACAGGAGGTGTACCGCAATGGAGCTATCCATGAAACTAAAACAGTTCCGCAGGCTGCTGGACTTGGTCTATATCGGGAACTGGGTGTTGAATTCCACACGTGGGGATGACCGAATCGCCGAGTTTGACGAAGTGGAGTCGCTCGTTTTCAATAAGTGCAAAGAGCTGGGGCTTGGTCATCTCACCGAGCCGCTTTCCGGCAGTGCCATTCCGTCCCGCTCCTTTGCGGAGGGTGGCATCCACGAGGCGATCATGGAATATGAGGATACAATCTTTTTTGAGATACTGGCCGAGGAACTGGCGCGGCGCGACATCGTCAACGAGGGCGGCACCGAGGACGACACCGATCAAATCAACGAGCGGATTGTTGCCTATATCGCCGAGTTCGAGCGCAACGGAACAGACAACATTGTGCTGAATCTATAAACAAAGTGTTGAAAACTGCGTGTTCGTCAACAGGCGAACACGCAAAGAGGGCAACTTTCATAATATCCCCGTTCGAAAGGGAGGCTGAAGCGGTGGAGCAACGAACCGAAAAGCGCCGTCAGTTCATTATAAACGCCGCCTATTGGGCAGTGATTCTTTCACTGCTCTATTTCTTTTTCGCCTATGTAATCGGATGGCTCTTCCCCGCTCTGATCGGGCTTGCCGTCGCGCGGCTGCTTCAAACCCCCATCCGTTATATCTCCCGCAAAACGAAAATCCCGCGCAAGGTGTTCGCGTTTATCCTAGTGATGTTCTCCCTCGCCGCAATCGGAACACTGATATGGTTACTCGGAGCGACGATTTACAACGTGGCGCGCGACCAACTGAACGCGCTGCGGTATTACTACAACGAATCCATCCTGCCCGCGCTGCAGCGCATCGAAACGTGGCTCACCGAGAATCTGGGGGAACTTTTCAGCGACTGGAATACCGACGGCAGCGGTTCCGACTTGATCAGCTGGCTTACAAACGCCATTGAATCGCTTCCGGCCGCCCTCGGCACGGTATTTAACTGGACTTCGCGCGTTCCCGGTTTCTTGCTCCAACTGATGTTCACCATCCTCTTCTCGCTGTTTACCAGCGTTTACTACGACGAAGCGACCGGCTTCATCATGCGCCAGCTTCCCGAAAAACGGCAAACCATGATACGCGACACGCTTTCATCACTGAAGCGGACGCTCGTTTCCTATTGCGGCGCGTATGCCAAACTGTGCGGTATTACGTTTGTCATTTTACTCGCGGGTCTAAGCATTATCCGCAGGAATTTTTCCATTGTTCCGGCGCTGTTAATCTCGCTCGTTGACTTTTTGCCCGTGCTGGGCAGCGGCACGGCGATGTTCCCGTGGGCGCTGATTCATTTGATTACCGGAAATTACTACATGGCGATCGGGATCATGGTTGTTTACCTCATAATCTTTGTGGTGCGCCAAATCGTCGAGCCGAAAATCGTCGGCGACCAGCTCGGGCTGAACCCGCTGCTGCTGATTGCGGCGATGTATATAGGCTACCTCTCGATGGGGCTTTTGGGAATGATTCTGCTGCCGATTGTCGTGACGATCATCTCCGACATGCAGCGCCAAGGGAAGATTGCGATATTCAAGTAGGGCGTGCCCTACGAAATATATTTTGTCTGGCATGGGCAAACTGTCTCTCATGAGAGGACGGTGTGCTATGCCGGACGAACACGTTTCCCCGCCGGAAGATACACAAAGAGACAACATCCTTGAAATGGGTTCCGCGACGGTGCGCGGCACGAAGGCGACCATCCACTGCCTGACGATCGTCGGGCAGATCGAGGGTCACCAGCTACTGCCGCAAAACGTCAAGACGACGAAATACGAGCATGTGCTGCCGCAGCTCGCGGCGATAGAGGAGTCCCCGGATATCCACGGTCTGCTGATTCTTCTGAACACGGTCGGCGGCGACATCGAAGCGGGGCTTGCGATCGCGGAACTGATACGGGGGCTTTCCACGCCCGCGGTGTCGCTGGTGCTGGGCGGCGGACATTCCATCGGCGTGCCGATGGCGGTGGCGGCGCGGGTGTCGATGATCGCGCCGTCAGCCGCGATGACGATTCACCCCGTGCGGCTGAACGGCACCGTTTTGGGCGTACCGCAGACGTTCGCTTACCTGCAAAAGATCCAGGAGCGTATCGTGCGGTTCGTCGCGCAGAACAGCAAAGTACGCGAGGAAGACTACCTCGCGCTGATGCACCGCAACGACGAACTGGCGGGCGATATGGGAAGTGTAATCAACGGCGCGGAAGCCGTAGATCTGGGGATTATCGACCGCCTCGGAACGCTGTCGGAAGCGCTCACGGAACTGCACAGGATGATTGAGGAAAAATAGAGCAATTTCAACCGTCCGCGCCGGCGGCGGACAGCATCAGCTTGATACGGTTGAGCTGGTTGACCTCCGAAGCTCCGGGGTCGTAGTCAATGGGTACGATGTTTGATTGCGGGAACAACTCGCGCAGTTTGCGGATCATCCCCTTGCCGGTGACATGGTTCGGCAGGCAGGCGAAGGGCTGGGCGCAGATGATGTTCGGCACGTTGTTCTCGATCAGCTCGATCATCTCGGCGGTCAGCAGCCATCCCTCGCCGCATTGGTTCGCGACCGATAGTACCTGCGAAGCCTTTTCCGCGAGTTCGTGGATTGACGCCTCAGGGTGGAAGCGCGTCGAGGCGCGCAGCCACTTCTTCACGGCGTTTTCGTAGCGGTACACCACACGGATCAGCAAATCCATCACCGTCGCGGCGACACCCGAAGTCCCCAATATCTCATGCTTGATTACGTTGTTTAGGAAGCCGTACTGGAAGAAGCCCAGCAAGCCCGGCACAACCGCCTCAAACCCCTCGCGTTCTATTACGGCGACCGCGTTATTGTTGGCGTCGGGGTGGAATTTGACCAAGATCTCGCCGACCAACCCAACGCGCGGCTTGCGCGGGATATCGCGCAGCGGCAGCGCCTCGAAATCGGCGACAATCTTTTGTGCTGTCGCGGAGAGGGGCAGGACACCTTTTTCCCTCAGCATGTTCGCGCACTCGGAGAGCCATTTGCGGTAGAGCGCGTTGGCGCTGTCCGGCTCCCTCTCGTATGGACGCGTCCGCAGCAGCACGTTTTGTAGAAGGTCGCCCAGCACGAACGCCTTGAACGCGCCGTTGATGAGGGGAAGGGTAAACTTGATACCGGGGTTTTTCTCAAGCCCCGAAACCGACAGCGCCACCACCGTGACCTGCGGCATCCCCGCCTCGCGCAGAGCGCGGCGCAGCAGCGCGACATAGTTGGTGGCGCGGCAGCCGCCGCCCGTCTGCGTTAGGAAGATGGATGTATTGTCGGGATCGTACTTACCGGACAGCATCGCCCGCATCAACTGCCCGACCACGACGATGGTGGGATAACACGCGTCGTTGTTCACGAAGCGAAGACCCGTTTCGATGTCCTCGTGGTCTGTCGTTTTAAGAATGTGTATATCGTATCCGGCGTGGCGCAGCAGCGCTTCAATCAGTTCGAAATGCACCGGCGACATCTGCGGCGCGAGGATGGTGTGGCTCTTTTTCATCTCCTGCGTAAACTCCCGCCGCCGGTAGGCATACGGGGACGCCGCCGGGGGACGCCCAAAACGCCCCGTTAGGGCAGCCGCGAGCGAACGCATCCGTATCCGCGCCGCGCCGAGCGAGTTGATCTCGTCTATCTTCAGCGCGGTGTATATCTTGCCCGCCGAGGACAGAATTTCCTGCACCTGGTCGGTTGTAACGGCGTCCAAACCGCAGCCGAACGAGTTGAGCTGAACCAGCTGCAGGTTTTGATGCCCCGTGACGAACGCCGCCGCGTCGTACAGGCGTGTATGATACATCCACTGGTCGAATACGCGCAGCGGTCTTTCGGCGGGCGCGAGGTGCGCGACCGAATCCTCGGTCAGCACGGCGAAGCCCAGCGAGGCAATCATACGCGGCAAGCCGTGGTGGATCTCCGGGTCGGCGTGGTATGGGCGTCCGGCCAGCACTATGCCGGTTTTATTGTTTGCTTCCAGCCACTTGACCGTCTCCTCGCCGCGCCGCGCCATAAACGCGCGGAATTCGTCCATTTCGGCAAAGCCCGCGTCAAGGGCGCGGCGCACCTTCCCAAGCGGCAGCTTCCAGCGCTGCAGCGTTTTGGTCAGGGTTTTCGCCATCTTCTCACGGTGCGCGAGCGACAGGAAAGGTTTCAAGAGAACCGCGTTCGTTTTCTTCACGATGTCCATATTCGCGTCGATGACTTCCGGATAGGACTGCACGATCGGGCAATTGAAATGGTTGTTCGCCGCTTCGTTTTCTTTGCGCTCGTACGCGACGCAGGGGTAAAAGAGTACCTCCGCCCCGCGCTTCAGCAGGTCACGGATATGCCCGTGGGCGAGCTTCGCGGGGTAACAGATGCTCTCGGAGGGGATGGTGGACATCCCTTCTTCAAACAACGTATGGTCGCTCCCCCGCGAGAGCACGACCGAAAAGCCCAGAGCGGTAAAAAACGTGTGCCAAAGCGGGTAATTCTCGTACATATTCAACGCGCGGGGGATCCCGATCACGCCGTTCGGCGCGTTTTCGGGCGACAGCGGCGTATAGTCAAAAAGACGGTTATACTTTTCCTCCATCAGGTTCGGCAGGGCGGAGTCGGCTTCGCGTCCCTCCCCCTTCTCGCAGCGGAACCCGCTGACGAGACGCCGCCCGCCCGCGAAGGTCGAGATCGTCAGTTTGCAGGCGTTGGTACAGCCGCCGCAGGCTCTCTGCGCCACTTTTTCGGGCTGTATTTCGTGCAGCCGATCAGCGGTCACAACAGAGGAACGCGCTCCGGCGGCATAGGTGTCGGAGGCAATCAGCGCCGCGCCGTATGCGCCCATCAGTCCGGCGACGTCGGGACGGATGACGTCCACACCCGCCACGCGCTCAAAACAGCGCAAAATGGCATCGTTGTGGAACGTGCCGCCCTGCACCAAAATGACCTTGCCCATCTGCTCCGGCGACTGGAGCTTGATGACTTTAAACAGCGCGTTGCGCACCACCGAGTACGACAACCCGCAGGAAATGTCGCCGACGCTCGCGCCCTCTTTCTGCGCCTGTTTTACGCGCGAGTTCATGAAAACGGTGCAGCGTGTACCGAGATCAACAGGATTCTCGGCACTGAGCGCGCGCTCGGCGAACTCCTGAACCGACAGCCCCAACGCCTCGGCAAAGGTTTGGATAAACGAGCCGCAGCCGGACGAACAGGCTTCGTTCAAAAGCACCGAATCCAGCATCCCGTCTTTGATTCGCAGGCACTTCATGTCCTGCCCGCCGATGTCGATGACGCATCCGACTCCGGGAGACAGAAATTCCGCATAACCTCCCCATGTGAACAGGTTGCTGAATTCCGAATTCAGCAACAGGCTCTTTTCGATAAAAGTTGGCAATCCATCCCGCCGTTATGTAGACTTTCCGTAGGGACAGGCCGCTGTTCCCGAATCGCAACCGGACTCCCGCATGCAGAACGCAAAACGCGGGATTGGAGAGACGCCATGAAAAAAACATTGTTGCCGCGACTGTGGCTTTTCCTTCTCTGTCTGCTCCCGACAGTGTTTTCGGCCCCAGCCGCAGAGCCGCTGAAAGACGTCTCCGTCATCTTCCACTGGAAGGCGCAGGCGCAGTGGGCAGGTTACTACATGGCGAAGGAAAAAGGCATATACGCCAAACACGGCCTCAACGTCACGCTTTTGTCCCGCAGAGGCCGTTCCGATT
>DBDP01000119.1:0-2295 GCA_002293625.1 Clostridiales bacterium UBA929
GCGCCGCCCATGACGGTGCGCAGCCAGCCCGGATGGAAGCAGATCACGCGCGTGCCGCGCTCGCGCACCTCGTTTTGCAGCAGCATCGAGGCGATGTTCGCGGCGGCCTTGCTCATGCCGTACATGTACTCAACCGAGCGGTAACAGTCGCCTATAGAGCCGGATTCGCTCGTGATGTTGACAACGACGCTGCCCTTTGAAAGCCTTGGAATAACGGCTTTGCACATCCGCAACAAGCCGACGGCGTTCACCTGCATCATGGGCATTCCGGCGTCTATATCGGTTTCGGCCAGCCCGCAGCGGTCTTCAAACCGAAACAGACCCGCCACGTTGTACAAAATATCCACCCGCGCTTCTTTTGCGAGCATGTCGGCGGTCGCCGNNGCCGTCGAGGTCACGTCGCAGGGGTAGATATGCAGTTTTTCGCTCTCGCGGGCGAGGGCGCGCAGCTCTTCGGTGATGTTGATTTCATAGGCGTACACCCTGTCGCCCAGCTCAACATGCTTTCGCACGACGGAGAAACCCAGTCCCCGCCCCGCTCCGGTTGCGACAATTACTTGGTCGATTGTATATCACTCCCGTCAGGTTATTCACAGTCGTGCAGCCATACGCCATTTTGCCCGGCAAGATCGAAAAACTTCACAAAATTGCGATTTTGCTCCAGTTTTCCTCACTTGACAACTCGCTTCGCTCGGGGCAAAATAGCTTTGTCTGCAACCTAGAAACTCTCCAGCAGTTCCACCAGCATCGGCAGGCCTTCGCCGCCTTCCAAGTAGGAGTAGCAACCGCCGCCGTCGCCGTAGTTACCCTTTTGGACGAGCTTCATGCCGAATTTTTCCATGGCTTGAATCTTGCCCTCCATCCCCTTCACGCCGAAAGCGATGTGGTGCAGACCCTCGCCCTTTTCGTTTAGAAAATCGCGCCAGACGCTCGGCTCCTCGTTGGGTTGAATAAGCTCAATCTGCATCCCGTTGCCGAGGTTGAAAAATGCCATCAGGCATTTGGCGTAGGGGGCGGGACGCCCCATATACTGCGTTTGGGTAACGGCGAAATCCCCGCCGCCGACTGTCGGAGGCACAGGAATCCCGAGGAATTCCGAGAGCTTTGTTTTGGTTTTCTCGATATCGTGGACAATGAGCGCCACCTGCGTGATGGTTTGCGTGCCGATAACCGACATAATCATTTCTCCCTCGCTGATAAATTTGGACACCCTTATTCTATCGGTCAGAGCGGATTGTGTCAAGCCCCAATAGCCGCAACGAAAACTGGTGGAAATTTTTGCGTATATCTGCTATACTGCATATGTTATGGGTACCATAAATACAGAAAGGATTTCAATATGGAACATTACAACGAACCCAAAGAAGCCGTTCTGAAGACACTGCAAACGGGCAAAAGCGGTTTGACGGACGCCGAAGCCGGAAAGCGGCTTTCGGAAAACGGGAGGAACGAACTCGCGAGAGAAAAAAAGAAGAGCTTGCTCCGCCGCTTTGCCGAGCAGCTCGCGAACCCGATGGTGCTGGTGCTGATCGCTGCCGCCGCCGTGTCGCTGGTGATTGCCATTACAGAGGGCGGAAACGCGAACGAATACGCCGAGTCCGCCATCATCCTCGCGGTGGTTGTTCTGAACAGCGTGCTGGGCGTGTTTCAGGAGAGCAAAGCCGAAAAGGCGATAGAAGCCTTACAGGAAATGAGCGCCTCTACGGCGAAGGTGCGGCGCGGGGGCGTCGTTACGCAGGTTCCGGCGGCGGAACTGGTGACGGGTGACATTGTTCTGATGGAAGCGGGGGACGCCGTCCCCGCCGATATGCGCCTGATTCAGAGCGCGAGCTTGAAAATAGAGGAAGCCGCACTGACCGGCGAATCGGTTCCTTCGGAGAAACAGACCGAGGCGCTGGACAGCGGCGAAAAGGTTTCGCTGGGCGACCGCAAGAACATGGCGTATATGGGTTCCGGCGTCGCCTACGGGCGCGGCGAAGGCGTCGTTACCGCAACCGGTATGGATGCCGAGATGGGGAAAATCGCGGGCATCATCCAAAGCACGGAGCAGGGGCAAACCCCGCTGCAAAAGAATCTCTCGCGCCTGAGCAAACTTTTAAGTTTCCTTGTGCTGGGTATCTGCGCCGTGATCTTCGCCGTTCGGCTTATTTCCACGGGTGAATTCAATACAGAGGGTGTGCTGGGCAGCTTTATGCTGGCCGTTTCGCTCGCCGTGGCGGCGATCCCGGAGGGGCTTGCCGCCGTCGTTACGATTGTGCTGTCGATCGGCGTAACCAATATGGCGAAGCGCCGCGC
>DBDP01000119.1:2320-19539 GCA_002293625.1 Clostridiales bacterium UBA929
ACCGGAACGCTGACCCAAAACAAGATGACCGTGATGGAGAGTTTCGGGGACACCAAGTTGCTTGCGATGGCGATGGCGCTCTGCTGCGATTCCCAGCTTGCCCCCGACGGCAACATCGTTGGTGACCCCACCGAAAACGCGCTGGTGGCGTTCGCGCTGAAAGAGGGGCTTGATAAAAACAAGCTGGATTTCCCGCGGGTCGGCGAAGCGCCGTTTGACAGCGTGCGGAAGATGATGACGACGCTCCACAAAACCTCCGGCGGCGTAACGCAGTACACAAAGGGCGCGCCCGACGAGGTGCTGCGTATCTGTACGCATATTTTGTGGGAGGGCGAAGTAAAGCCCCTGACGCCGGAGTTTCTGCAAACGATAACGCAAAAAAACAAAGAGTACGCCGACCGCGCCCTTCGGGTGCTGGCCTGCGCGTACCGGGAACGGGACGCCGTTCCGGCGGATTGCTCGCCCGATAAGATAGAAAACGGGCTGACACTGATCGGGCTTGCCGCGATGATCGACCCGATACGCCCGGAGGTTTTGGCGGCGGTGGACGAATGCCGGAGCGCCGGAATCAAGGTCGTGATGATTACCGGCGACCACAAGGAGACGGCGGCGGCAATCGCGAAAGAGCTGGGTATCATCGAAAGTTCCGAGCAGGCTATGACCGGGCGCGAGCTGGACGAGCTGACCGAGGAGGAGTTTGAAGCCCGCATCGAAAACACGTTTGTGTACGCGCGGGTACAACCGGAAAACAAGGTTCGCATCGTCAACATGTGGAAGAAGAAGGGGTACGTCACCGCGATGACCGGCGACGGCGTCAACGACGCGCCCGCCATCAAGTCGGGAGACATCGGCATAGGTATGGGCATCACCGGCACCGACGTCACCAAAAACGTTGCCGATATGGTGCTGGCCGACGACAACTTCGCGACCATCGTCGCGGCCGTGGAGGAAGGGCGCCGGATCTATGACAACATCCGCAAGACCATCCAGTTCCTGCTTTCGTCCAACTTAAGCGAGGTTGTGGCAATCTTCATCGCCACCATAATGGGTTTCGTGCTGTTCAAGCCGGTGCATCTGCTGTTTATCAACCTCATCACCGACAGCCTACCCGCCGTCGCGCTGGGGATGGAACACGCGCAGCCCGGGTTGATGGAACGCCCGCCGAGAAAGCAAAACGCGGGCGTGTTCTCCGGCGGCTTGGGACTCGGCGTCGTTTACCAAGGGGTACTCGTCGCGCTGCTGACCATCGCCTCCTACTTGATCGTCAACCGCTGGCACAACGACGATTTCGCGATGACCGCCGCGTTCCTCACCCTCTCGATGTGCGAGATATTCCATTCCTACAACATGCGCGCCCAAACGCAAAGCATCTTCACCCTTAAGAAAGCCAACAAGGTGCTGCTCGGCGCGATGGCGCTCTCGCTCGTGCTGACGCTGACCGTGATTTATGTGCCGTTCCTCGCGGGGATCTTCTCATTGCAGCCGCTTACCGGGCGCGAGCTTGCCGTGTCGCTGGGGCTTTCGGTCGCGATCATCCCGCTGGTGGAGGCCGTGAAAGCGGTACAGCGGGCATGGGAGAAGAAACGGATATGAAAATTCTGCTGGTGGAGGACGACGCGATCATCGCGTCGGGGCTTGTATACGCGCTGGAGCAGGAGGGTTACGCGGTCACGCATTGCGGGAGCGTGCGGGAGGCGCGAAGCGTGAGCGACTCTTACGATCTTGCGATTCTCGACATGCAGCTGCCGGACGGCACGGGGTTTGACGCGCGGGAAGCGCTCAAAGGTACGCCCGCGCTGTTCCTGACGGTGGTGGACGACGAGGGCAACATCGTTCGCGCGTTTGAAGGCGGCGCGGAGGACTACATCACAAAACCCTTCCGGCTGCGTGAGCTGCTCGCGCGAATCAAGCGCATCCTAAACACGCGTCAGCGAGCCGGTGGCGAGATTCTGACCCTCGGCGGCGTGACGGTGGACACATCGGCGGGGAAGGCTGCGGTGAACGGAACGGCGGTGGAGCTGACCGCGCTGGAGTACCGATTGCTGCTGACTTTCGCCGCGAACAAGGGGCTGATTCTGACCCGAACTCAGATTTTAGAGAGCATTTGGGATTCTTCGGGCAACTTCGTCGAGGACAACACCCTGACCGTTTACATCAAGCGCCTGCGCGAAAAGCTGGGCGGTGCCGTGACGATAGAAACCGTGCGGGGGTTGGGTTACCGTGCCGATTCGTAAGAAAACGCTGCGGGAGCTGTCCGCCGGCGTCCGCAGAATTATAGACGGTCAGGACGTTGACCTCCGCGACCATCGCGAAGGTGTCCTCTCCATCCTTAAAAACGACATCCACACCCTCGCCGAGCTGAAAAACGAGCAGGTGGAGGCGCTTCGGCACGACCGTCTCGCGCTGAGCGACAATCTCGCGAATATCTCCCACCAGCTCAAAACGCCGCTCACCTCGATGATGATTATGGCCGACCTGCTGGAAAACGCGCCGGATAGCCGCCGCGCCGAGTTTATCGAAAATATTAAAACCAGCCTCACCCGTATGGAGTGGCTGGTGTCCGCGCTGCTCAAAATGGCAAAGCTCGACGCCGGAGCCGTGATATTTTCGCCGGAAAAGGTTTCGGCGGACGAGTTGATTACCCTCGCGCTGGAACCGCTGCGGATTTTGCTGGAGCTAAAAAACCAGCGCGTGGAAGTCGCCGGAGGGACGGAGCTGTTTTGCGACAAACGCTGGACAGCCGAGGCGCTGAGTAACATTGTCAAAAACGCTTCCGAATACTCGCCGGAGGGCGGTGTCATCCGCGCCGAATCCGGCGCGAACCCCATTTGCTCGTGGGTTTCCGTGACGGACAGCGGCGCGGGGTTGTCACGCGCGGAAATCAAACGTCTTTTCCGGCGGTTTGAGGGGTCGCATAGCGAAGCGGGATACGGCATCGGTCTCCCGCTCGCGCTCGCCGTCCTGCGGGAACAGAACGGCGATATTGAGGTGGACAACAACGGCGGCGCGCTGTTTACGCTGAAGTTTTATCGGTAGATGGATGAAGGCGTGGGTTTCCCTTGAACGTAAAAAGAGCTTCTGACGGAATGTTTTCATAAAATTACCGAGATGAGCGAGAACAAGGAGTACGCCGAAATATTTATGCCACATACAACGGTATTGCTATCATTGCGATGCCTGAATACGATTTCGAATCGACCTCCGGAAGCCCTTTATGCGCCGGAGATATTCTTGACTTTTCTATTTTATTTTTTATATTATTGTTGACAAGATTGATTTGCTCGTGTACAATGGATTTATGGATTTATTATCGTCTCATTTTGCTGAATATGAAGCGCGTCATCCGGGGCGTTCGTATCGTGTTTATGAAGAATGGGCAACACCAATTCTTCTTTTTATCAGTGAGGTTATCGCTCGTCTTACAAAGCCCCAGATGGACAAGCCGGACGGGATCGGCGGTATAACGGTTCCCGAAACAATCGCGATGGACTTGTTTTATGCGTACTACCTGGCTGTTGAAAACGGATATGTGGATGTTGTGCGGGAATTTGCGCTGGAACACGCCTTTACCAAAATCCTAGCCCAATCCCTTTCCGAAAAGGAGGTGTTTGAGGTATCTCTGATGAAGTTTCTCCTTCCCCGCGTCGCCGCATGGAATCGGATTACAGAATCAATTGAGGAAATCGAGCAAATCTGCGGGTTCCTATGTTCCGGGCAAAATCGTAGCGAAATTCAAAGAGAACTCGATGATGCAATGGCATTGTATAGAAAGGACGGCATATTATGAACAGAAAGCGTTTGGTTTCCCTAATCATTTCAATTTCCCTCATTCTATGTGCCCTGAACTTTTCTGCAGTCTCAGCCGCACCAAACGCAACTATCGAGTATGATCCGATAATATGCACTCATAGCAACGGTTTGACAAGAAGAACCTGTACACATGTTATAACGTTGACCGGAACAGCCCGATCAAATCAAACTGTGCGATACAAAATCACAAATGCTTGTTTTCAAGCATGTCGCACATCAATAGATTATACCCTTGAAGTCGATGTTACCGCACCCACTGGAACACCTGTATATTCTTATACAAGATCAGGCAGTGTAGGTGTTAACCTTTCTGTCAATGAAGATATTGGTTCAATCAAAAACGCAATGCACAATTTCTGGTTTTCTTTTACATTTAACGGAGCCGAATATCCAAATGCCCAAGTCGGGGCAATTGATTTGAGCTTATACAAGCCATAACGCATAATACCGAAGCTCTAAGGTAACCCCCGGCGCGCCGGGGGTTGCTCTATTTTACCAGCATTACCTTAAACGGTTTATTTGTGCGAATACAGGTCATAATAACGTTCAGCGAACCGCGGGATTTTCCGTCCCAAAGAACCAGCGTGAAGTCAGATTCCGCGACGATTTGGCTGTTTCGGATCAGGGGTGCCATGCGGTCATACGTTTTGTAATCGGGGCGAATGACGATCATCGGAAGCCCCTGCTCGTCCGCGTAGCGCTCGGCAAGCCGGTCAACGCCAAGCGCGCCGCCGCTGATGATTTCGCTCGTGCCGGGCGGCACATTATTTTGGATGATCGTGTAACAATCCTCTTTTAGGGATCGCGAGCCGACAATGGCTGTCCGCATGGTGATCTTCCTCCCGTGGCAGATAAGAAGCGCGCGTTCGGTCGTGCGTATGTGTGTTTGTGAATATTGTACCATAGTTCGATATTTTTGGCAAGCATTTTTCCGCTCCCTTTTATGGAATTCAAACCCGTGTTTCAAACGGCGTTATTTGTGGCAACATAGTGTTATATCACTCTGAAAACTCCCTGCCCGTTCACCTTTTGGCGAATGCGAAGGGAGCTTCTATTAAATCAACGAGGTGCGCAATGCGTAAAATAATAACGGTACTTCTCTGCATCATCTGCTTTAATTCGGTTCCCGCGCAGGCGGCGCGGGAGCCTGTTCTTCCCGAAAGCGTTATCCCCGGCGGTCACACGCTCGGCGTTAAGCTCCAAACCGACGGTTTGATGGTGGTGGGTATGGCACCCGTCAACACTTATGACGGAGCGGTCAGCCCCGCGGACGAAGCCGGAATCACCGGCGGTGACATCATCACCCATGTGGGAGAGCGCGCGGTTTATAACGTGGCGGAACTCCTTGAACTGACCGGCGCTCTCACCGGCGAAGCATTGGAGATCACATATATACGGAACGGGACGATGCGCAATACAACGCTGATTCCCGCCAAATCCGCAGATGATAACAAATATCGTCTCGGCGTTTGGGTGCGCGACAGCATGGCCGGCATCGGCACCATCACCTTTTACGATCCCGAAACCGGTCTCTTTGGGGCGCTCGGTCACGGAATCAACGAAGCCGAGACGGGACGTCTGCTCCCTATGGGTTCCGGGCATGTGCTGTACTCCGAGGTGGAGTCGGTGCGGCAGGGGCAGCCAGGTACGCCGGGCGAGTTGAAAGGCGCGTTCCGTAACGACAAAGCATATGGTCATCTGCTTCGCAACACCGAGAGCGGTCTGTTCGGCACTCTTACGACGGACGAGGCGATGGGCAGCCCCATGCAAAAGCCCGTTGACATCGCGTTGCCCTCCGAGATTCAAACAGGTGAGGCTTTCATCCTCTCTAACGTGAACGGCGACAAGGTGGAGCGTTTTGACATCGAGATTGTGAAGATTTTCTCCGGCGACGATTGCCGCAACTTCATGATCCGCGTTACCGACGAGCGTCTGCTTGACCGCACCGGCGGAATTGTGCAGGGTATGAGCGGCAGCCCCGTTTTGCAAAACGGCAAGTTGGTGGGTGCTGTCACCCACGTGCTGATTAACGATCCCCAACGCGGCTACGGTATCTTCGCCGAATCCATGATTCGCGAAGGCATGTTGGCTCTGGAAGCCGAAACGTGGCTTGAACCTGATGTGTGGCAAGATATAGCGGCGTAGCTAATTCTATGTTTCATAAAAGTCGGCTCCCCCGTTTGGGGGAGCCGACTTGTGTTTAGTCTTGGAGAATTTCCAGAACCGCCATTTCGGCGGCATCGCCGCGCCGGGGGCCGATGCGGGTAATTCTTGTATATCCACCCGCCCTTGAAGCAAACCGGGGAGCGATGTCATCAAAGAGCTTCTTCACGGCGTCCTCCTTCGTGATGAACGCCATCGCGCGCCTGCGCGCCGCAAGGGTGTTCTCTTTACCGATGGTGATCATCTTCTCCACCAGCGACGCGGCGTCCTTCGCGCGCGTCACGGTTGTTTCGATGCGCTCTTTTTCGATGATAGCCGTCACCATTCCGCGCAGCATCGACATGCGGTGCGCGGTCGGGCGGCTTAATTTTCTTGTTCCGGGCATTTCTTATACCTCCATCGGTAATTGTTATTTGCGGCACACGCGCGGTGAAATAGCTTTTAGATTTCTTCTCTTAACGACAACCCCATCGTTTGCAGCTTATTGATGACTTCTTCCAAGCTCTTGCGTCCGAGGTTGCGAACCTTCATCATGTCGCTTTCGCTTTTGCCTACAAGATCGTCCACGCTGTTTATGCCCGCCCGCTTGAGGCAGTTGAAGCTGCGCACCGAAAGGTCAAGCTCTTCGATGGTCATCTCCAGCATCTTGTCGCGGTGCGATTCGGGCTTGACGACGATCGTCGTGCTGCGTCCCAGCTCCTCGCTCAAATCGGTGAAGATGAGCAGCAGATCCGACAAAATCTTCGCGCCGAGCGAAACGGCATCGCGCGCGGAGAGGGTGGAATCCGTCCATACTTCCAGCGTCAGCTTGTCAAAGTCGGTCATGTTCCCGACACGTGTGTTTTCCACCGAGAAATTGACCTTCAGCACAGGCGTGTACACGCTGTCAACGGGAATCAGACCGATTACGGCCTGCGCTGGTTTGTTGCGGTCGGCCGGGATGTATCCGCGTCCGTGGCTCATCGTCATTTCCATTTCCAAATGACCGTCGGCTGCTAAGGTTGCGATGTGCAGGTCGGGATTGAGAATCTCCACGTCGCTGTCGGTGATGATGTCACCGGCGGTGACTACACCCTCGCCGCTCGCGTCAATCCTCACGGTCTTGACGCCCGGGGAGTGAATCTTCGCAACGATGCCCTTTATATTCAGAACCAGTTCGGTAACGTCTTCCTTGACGCCGGGAACCGTCGAGAACTCGTGGTGTACGCCGGCAATCTTGACGGTGGTGACTGCCGTACCCGGTAAACTGGACAAGAGAATGCGGCGCAGGGAATTCCCCAGCGTGGTTCCGTAACCCCTCTCCAACGGCTCTACGATGAACTTGCCATATGAGCTGTTTTCGTCTGTTCCAATACACTCGATGCGCGGCTTCTCGATTTCTATCATGCGAGCACTCCTCTCTTTCCTGTTGTGTATTCGGAACCATCCGTTACTTGGAATACAACTCTACGATTAAATGCTCTTCAATCGGAAGCTCAACGTCGTCACGAAGCGGAAGCGCGATCACCGAGGCCTGCGCGTTGGCGCTGTCAAGGGAAAGCCACTTCGGAACGGGACGGGTCGCGTTTTGCTCGGCAACATTCTTGAAGCGTTCGATAGAACGGCTTTTTTGCTTCAGTGCCACGGTCATCCCCGGTTTCACAAGGAAGGATGGGATGTTGACGCGCCGTCCGTTGACGGTGATATGTCCGTGGTTGACCATCTGGCGGGCTTCCGCGCGGCTCATAGCGAATCCCAAACGGTACACTACGTTATCGAGACGCCGCTCCAGCAGGGAGAGCAGGTTGTCGCCCGTCTGTCCGCTCATGCCGGTCGCCATATTGAAGTATAACCCAAACTGACGCTCCAGCACACCGTAATGACGGCGGGCTTTTTGCTTCTCGCGGAGCTGCGTGCCGTATTCGCTCGGTTTCTTGCGCCCTTGACCGTGCTGTCCGGGAGCGTAGGCGCGGCGGTCGGCGGCGCACTTTTCGGAATAGCAGCGGTCGCCTTTGAGGAACATCTTGATTCCCTCACGGCGGCACTGACGGCATACAGCGTCGGTATATCTGGCCATTACACTCTCCTCCGTTTCGGCGGTCTGCATCCGTTGTGCGGAATCGGCGTTACGTCTTTTATCAGGGTGACGTCCAGTCCGACGCCCTGCAAGGCGCGGATCGCGGCTTCACGCCCCGAACCCGGTCCCTTGACATAAACCTCGACCGTCTTTAAGCCATGCTCCATCGCGGCGCGGGCTGCGGTTTCGGCCGCTGTCTGCGCGGCATACGGCGTGGATTTGCGGCTGCCGCGGAATCCGAGTCCGCCTGATGTCGCCCAAGAGAGCGTGTTGCCCCGCACATCGGTGATGGTAACCATTGTATTGTTGAAAGAGGAACGGATATGCACGGCGCCCTTCTCTATATTTTTGCGCTCGCGGCGTTTCCTCGTTACGCCGCGCTTTGCTTTCGGCTGAGCCATTGATTCGTTCCCTCCTTACTTCTTCTTGTTGGCGATGGTTCTTTTCGGTCCTTTGCGGGTACGGGCGTTGGTCTTGCTCCTCTGCCCGCGCACCGGCAAGCCCCGGCGATGACGAAGACCGCGATAACTGCCGATCTCGATCAGCCGCTTGATATCCAACGCAACGTCCCGGCGAAGGTCGCCCTCTACCTTGAGGTCTTTTTCAATGACCTCGCGCAGCTTGGCGATCTCTTCCTCGGTCAGCTTCTTCACGCGTACATCCGGGCTGACGCCCGTCTTCTCAAGAATCTTTTTGGATGTCGTGAGTCCGATCCCAAAAATATAGGTCAGACCGATCTCCACCCTTTTCTCATTCGGCAGGTCTACGCCGGCAATACGAGCCATCTATTTCCCCTCCAACTATCCTTGTCTTTGTTTATGCTTTGGGTTTTCGCAGATAATCATTACGCGCCCGTTGCGCTTAATGATCTTACATTTTTCGCACATCGGCTTTACCGAGGGACGCACTTTCATGGGAACCACCCTTTCTCTTTGTCACGCTCCGTACGCGGTTCACTGTCGGTCGTCTAAGCTGTATCGGCTACGCTCGCGGGCTCCCTATGCCTGCACATCTTATTCTCCCTGTGAACCGACGGAGCAGCTCTTTGTTTGTCACGCTCCGTACGCGGTTGTCTCACAGTCGCCTTTCGCTTTCCGGCTTTGTCGTCGTTCGCCGCTTTG
Organism: Clostridiales bacterium UBA929; assembly: GCA_002293625.1. Lineage (GTDB taxonomy): Bacteria > Bacillota > Clostridia > Oscillospirales > UBA929 > UBA929. Next base: position 11,471 of record DBDP01000119.1, read on the forward strand.
CGGCGCGTGCGACGTCAAATGCCTGCAAGCTCCAAGTCTCCTTGACAACCGACGGAGCAGCTCTCTACTTACTTCTCCAAGTAATTCTCCCACGTGTCAAATCATACGGCGACATCTGCACCGTGACCTTGTCGCCGGGGAGGATACGGATGAAGTTCATTCGCAGCTTCCCCGAAATGTGGGCGAGTATCTTATGTCCGCCGGTGATCTCCACGGCAAACATGGCGTTCGGCAAGGCTTCACGCACAATGCCCTCTACCTCGATTACATCGTCTTTCGCCACTCGGAAATCACCCCTTCTTCTTCAACATGTGTCAGCAGCTCCGGCTTCCCTTCGGTAATCAGTACCGTGTGTTCGTAATGGGCGCTCAGGGAACCGTCTATGGTCACGACCGTCCATCCGTCCCGCAGGACTTCCGTTTCGCCGCCGCCCGCCGAAATCATCGGCTCGATGGCGATGGTCATACCGGGCAGGAGCCTCGCGCTTCCGCGTTTGGTATCACGGAAGTTCGGAACTTCCGGGTCTTCGTGGAGCGCACGCCCCACGCCGTGTCCCGTCCAGTCGCGCACAACGGAGCAATGGCTGCTTTCGGCGCACTTCTGAACGGCTGCCGATATATCGGAAACGCGCTTTCCCGCTGCGGCGCACGCAAGTCCTTCGTAGAAACATCTGCGCGTTACCTCTATCAGCCGCAGGGCTTCGGGCGAAACGTCCCCCACCGGGAAGGTGGCCGCCGTGTCTCCGTGAAACCCCTCAAAGTACGCGCCTACGTCGATACTGACAATGTCGCCTTCGCGCAGTGCGCGACGCCCGGGAATGCCGTGGATGACCTCTTCATTGACCGAGGTATTACAGGATGCCGGATACCCCCTGTATCCTAAGAAGCTGGGCTTTGCCCCTTGACTGCGTATAAACTGCCGGATGGTTGTATCTATCTGTCTTGTTGTTACGCCGGGACGGATCATCTCTTCCGCTGTCTTCAACGCCAGCCCGGCGATCCTTCCGGCTTTCCGCATACTCTCTATCTCACGCGCCGACTTAACGACAATCATGCGAGCGCTTCCGTCAGACGTCGGTTGATTTCTTGGACATCGCCCGTTCCGACGACAATACGAAGACGTCCCGTACGTTCGTAAAAACCCTTCAGCGGCTCTGACTGTTCATGGTATATCCGTAAACGTTCAAGCACCGTCTCCGGTTCGTCATCCGCGCGGCGGGTCAGCGTCCCTCCGCAGGTGTCGCAAACTCCCTCCGATGCGGGAGGATTGCTTGAGATATGGAACACGGCGTTGCAGCTTTGGCAGACGCGCCGCCCGGCCATACGCCGTTCTATATCGCTGTCGGGAACCTCAATCGAGAGGGCAATGTCGGGTTTGATCCCCAGCTCCTCCAGCATTTCAGCCTGCGGAACGGTGCGCGGAAACCCGTCGAGGATACAACCGTTTTGGCAATCGCAAAGGCGTTCACGCAACGTTTCTGCTACGATTTCATCGGGAACCAGCTTTCCGGCATCTACAAACTCTTTAGCCTTTAGACCGATTTCTGTTTGTTCCCGAATCGCAGCCCGCAGGATATCACCCGTGGAAATGACCGGTATCCCCAGCTTACCGCCGAGCATGGCCGCCTGCGTTCCCTTACCTGATCCTGGGGCACCCAGCAAAACGAGAATCATTCAAGGAACCCCTTATAATGGCGCATCATCATCTGCGACTCGATGGCCTTGACTGTTTCCAGCGCGACGCCGACCACGATGAGGAGCGACGTTCCGCCCATCGCGAGTCCTTCCACCGTCAGCACATTGGACATGACGATCGGCAGGACGGCGATGACGCCGAGGAACAGCGCGCCAAATAGTGTAATACGGTTGAGTACCTTACGGATGAAATCCACCGTCGGCTTGCCCGGGCGGAATCCCGGGATAAACCCGCCGTTCTGTTTGAGGTTGTTCGCGATTTCAACAGGGTTGAACTGGATGGCCTGATAGAAGTAACTGAACGCCACAATCAGAATCAGGTACAGCGCGGCGTACGGCCAAGACTGCGGACCAAACCAGCTGTTCACTCTGTCGCGCGCGCCCTCCGAGATAAACGCGGCGATGGTGGAGGGGAAAGAGGCGATTGAAGAGGCGAAGATGATCGGCATAACGCCGGACATGTTCACCTTCAGCGGCAAGTAGGTGCTTTGACCGCCGTACATCTTGCGCCCGACCATCCGCTTTGAGTATTGGATCGGGATTCGGCGCTCCGCGTTGGTAATATAGACGACGAACGCGACGGCCGCGACGGCGAGTATGAGGATAACCAGTATCTGCAGCCAGCCGTTCGGCATTTGCACAAGGGCGATGGCGCTTTCCACCATAGCCGGACCGCGCGATACAATCGAAGCGAAAAGGATGATGGAGATACCGTTGCCTATGCCGAATTCGGTGATTTGCTCGCCGAGCCACATTATGAACGCGGAACCGGCTGTCAGCGTGAGGATGATGATTACGGCGGATAAAATGCTGTCGTCTGTTACAACGCCGTAGTTACGCATAAGGGCATAATTGCCCCAGCCGAGCAAACCGCCCAGTCCTACGGTAGCGTAACGGGTGATGGCGGCGATTTTCTTGCGGCCTTCTTCTCCGCCTTCCTTCTGCATCCGTTCGAGAGCCGGAATGCCGACGGTCAGCAGGTTCATGATGATCGAGGCGTTGATATACGGCTGGATCGAGAGCGAGAAGATTGATCCCGACGAAAACGCTCCGCCGCTCATCATATTGATGACGCCCAGCGCCGTACCCGAAAGCTGGTTATTGAACATCTCCGAAAATGCCGCAGTGTCTACAAACGGGACAAAGACCTGCGATCCGAACCGATAGATGGCCAGTATGAACAGCGTGAACAGGATCTTCTTGCGAAGATCGGTGATCCGCCATGCATTCCGCAGTGTTTCAATCATAATGATACCTCATTTTGCGCGTCTTGTACGCGCCACATTATGCGTCGACGCACTTTCCGCCGGCCGCCTCAATCTTTTGCTTCGCCGACGCCGAAAAACCGTCGGCCACGATGGTTAGCGCGGCTTTGATCTCGCCGCCGCTCAAAACCTTCAGCCCGTATTGGCACTTACGCAGGATGCGGTGTTCAAGAAGCGTCCCTTTCGTTACGGTTGTCCCGCTCTCAAAACCGGCGAAGGCGTCAAGGTTGACGGCAGTCAGCGGTTTCGCGAAAACGTTGTTGAACCCGCGCTTCGGCAAACGCCGCTTGAGCGGCATCTGACCGCCCTCAAATCCGGGTTTGCGGCTGTAGCCGCTGCGGGCTTTCTGCCCTTTATGTCCCCGACCCGAAGTCTTGCCGTTGCCGGAGCCGGGTCCGCGTCCCACGCGGTAGCCGTTCCGGCGCGCCCCTTCGGCGGGAGCCAGTTCATGCAATTTCATCTCGTCTCCCCCTGTGAAACCTTGACAAGGTAGCGAATCTGCGCGAGCTTTCCGCGCGTCGCTTCGTTGTCGGGCTGCTCGGTCACGCTTCCGATACGCCGAAGCCCAAGACTGTGGGCGGTGGCGATGTGTTTGTCATGACGCCCGTTCAGGCTCTTTATCAATGTGATTCTAACCATGACGAACCTCCAGAATACTCTCCGGCGTCTTTCCGCGTACACGCGCGACATCCGCGAGACTCTTCAGGGATTTCAACCCTTCCATCGTGGCGGTGACGACGTTCTGCGGATTGTTGGAACGCAGGCATTTGGTACGTACATCGTGAATACCCGCCGCTTCCATCACGGCGCGAACCGGGCCGCCGGCGATGACGCCGGTACCGGGAGCCGCCGGTTTAAGAAGCACACGCCCCGCTCCGAACACGCCGATGACTTCATGCGGGATGGTGGTGCCTTTAAGGTTCACCTTCACGAGGTTCTTCTTCGCGTCCTCAATGCCTTTGCGGATCGCGTCGGGTACCTCGCCCGCTTTTCCGAGGCCGAAACCGACCGTTCCGTTGCCGTCCCCAACGACGACCAAAGCGGCGAATTTGAAGATACGCCCACCCTTAACGGTTTTGGAAACGCGGTTTAAGGAGATGACCTTTTCCTTCATATCGGACGCGGCCGGATCGAATCTCTGTTGAGGCATATTTCTCATCTCCTCCTAAAACTTCAGTCCCGCTTCACGCGCTCCCTCGGCCAACTCTTGCACACGTCCGTGGTAGAGATAGCCGCCGCGGTCAAAGACGACGTCGGTAATGCCTTTTTTCGCTGCGCGTTCGGCAACCAGTTTGCCGACGGCTTTCGCCGCTGCTTTGTTGCCCCCGGAAGCGCCCTTGAACTCTTTATCCAAAGAGGAAGCGGCGCAAAGGGTGACCCCTGTTTCATCGTCGATAATCTGCGCGTAGATGTTGTTCAAACTGCGGTATACGTTCAGACGGGGGCGTACCGCGCTTCCCTCGATTTTCCCGCGCACACGGCGGTGGCGTCTCTGACGCGCGCCCTCGGTATCAGGCCGCTTGACCATTTTCCCCGCCTCCTTTATTTCTTCTTGCCGCCGGTCTTGCCTTCCTTACGGCGAATGACCTCTCCGGCGTATTTGATGCCTTTGCCCTTATACGGCTCCGGCGGACGTTTTTCGCGAATTTCCGCCGCGAGCTGACCGACCTTTTGCTTGTCGCTGCCCGAAACGGTGATTTTGTTACCCTGAACGTCAATAGCCAGCCCTTCGGGCGGATCGACGAACACTTGGTGCGAGTAACCGACATTGAGAACCAGCTGTTTACCCTGCATCGCGGCGCGGTAACCGACGCCGTTGACCTCAAGCTGTTTGTTGAATCCCGTCGTCACGCCCACGATCATGTTGTCGAGCAGGGTACGCGCCAGTCCGTGCTGGCTGCGGTGCTGTTTACTGTCGTTTTGGCGCGTCGCGTTAATGACGGCACCATCTTTCTCAAACGCGATCATCGGCGGAAGCTGCTGCTGCAGCGTACCTTTGGGTCCTTTGACGGTGGCGAAGTTTCCTTCGTCAAAACTGACCTCCACACCGACCGGTACGGGAATGGGTTTTCTTCCGATACGAGACATTGTTCAATACCCTCCCTTACCAAACAAACGCAAGGACTTCCCCGCCGACATGCGCGGCACGCGCGCTCTTGTCGGTCATAAGTCCCTTCGATGTGGAAATAATGGCGATGCCGAGACCGCGCAGAACCTGCGGCAGCTCTTCCGAACCAGCGTAAATACGGAGACCCGGCTTGGATACGCGGCGAAGCCCTGTGATCGCTTTTTCTCTGGCGGGTAAATATTTCAGCGTAAGGCGAAGGACGCCCTGTCCTTTATCCGCGATAAACTGAACATTCTTAATGTATCCCTCTTCCAATAGGATATTGGCAATGGAACGCTTTAAGTTGGAAGCCGGAATATCCACGGTATCGTGGCGCGCGGAATTGGCGTTACGGATGCGTGTGAGCATATCCGCTACGGGATCTGTAATTTGCATGTTCGGTTACCTCCTGTTTGGTTGAGGTTTCGGAGCGGCGGTATTCGGGAAAGCCCAAACCTGTCCGCACCGGGATCGCTCTGTGTCACGTTTCACGCGCGCCCTGCTGCTCCGTTTTGAACGCGAGCGCGACGCGCTCTGCGTCAAAACTTCGCTTGTAATAAAATAGCTCGCGGGAGATCGCTATTTGTAATACTCGGGCGGTGAAACTGCTCGTTTTATTACCAAGACGCTTTGCGTACGCCCGGAATCTGCCCTTTGTAGGCGATTTCGCGGAAGCAAATGCGGCATACACCGTAATTGCGCAGATACGCGTGCGGACGTCCGCAAATCTTGCAGCGGTTATAAGCCCGTGTGGAAAATTTGGGCGTTTTCTGCTGCTTGAGAACCAATGCCTTCTTAGCCATTTCGGTTAACCCCCTATGCGGTGCGGGCGAACGGTGCGCCCAGCAATGTCAGCAACTCCCGCGCCTCTTCGTCGCTTTGGGCGGTCGTGCAGATGACAATGTCCATACCCCGTATCTTATCAATTTTGTCGTAGACGATCTCGGGGAAGATAAGCTGTTCTTTCAGTCCCAAGGCGTAATTGCCGCGCCCGTCAAAAGCGGAGGGACTGATACCGCGGAAGTCGCGCACGCGGGGCAGCGCGACATTCAGCAGACGATCGAGAAACTCCCACATGCGGGCACCCCGCAGCGTCACCTTCACGCCGACCGGCATTCCCTCGCGCACCTTGAAGTTCGCGACGGATTTACGGGCGCGTGTTACGACGGCTTTTTGTCCGGTGATCTGGGAAATATCGCTCACCACGGCGTCCAACACCTTGGAGTTGTCGCGCGCGTCCCCACAACCGACGTTGACGACGATTTTATCCAGTCTCGGAATCTGCATCACGCTCTTATATGAAAACTTCTTCATAAGAGAGGGCGCAATTTCACTTTGATAACGGTCTTTCAATCGCGGCATCGTTTATTGCCTCCTAGATGGAATCTCCGCATTTCTTACAAACGCGGTTCTTTGTGCCGTCCTCCGACATTTGATACGCCGCCCGTGTGGGTTCGTGGCACTTCGGACAGACGCGCATCACCTTGGGCGCATACACGGGAATCTCTTTGGTGATAATGCCGCTCACATCGGTTTGGCGGCGTGCCTTTTGGTGCTTGTGCGCCACATTGACGCCCTCGACCAAAACCTTGTTCTCCGACGGGAAGGTTTGCAGGACTTTGCCCTTCTTGCCCTTGTCTTTCCCGGAGAGTACGATTACGGTATCGTCTTTACGGATAAATAAGCTGTTCATGTCAAATAACCTCCGGCGCCAGCGACAGGATCTTCATATAGTCGCGGTCGCGCAGCTCGCGCGCTACCGGGCCGAAGATGCGCGTCCCGCGCGGGTTTTTGTCTTCACGGATCAAGACGGCCGCGTTGTCGTCGAAGCGGACATAGGAACCGTCCGCCCTGCGGATTGCGTGCGCGGTACGCACGATAACCGCCTTAACCACGTCGCCCTTTTTCACGGCACTGGCCGGTGCGGCCTTGCGCACCGAAGCGACGATAACGTCGCCGACCCCGCCGTATTTGCGGGATGAGCCGCCCAAAACGCGGATGGTCTTAATCTCCTTGGCACCGGTGTTATCGGCTACCGTAAGATACGTTTCCTGTTGAACCACGCTTCGTCACCTTCTTTACTTGGCTTTTTCAATGATCTCCACTAAGCGCCAGCGCTTTTCCTTGGATAAGGGGCGGGTCTCCATCACCAAAACTTTGTCGCCTACGCCGCATTCGTTGTTTTGGTCATGCGCCTTGAGCTTGTATGTGCGCTTGATGATTTTCTTGTACAACGGATGGCGCACATGGGTCTCGATCGCCACCACGATGGTTTTATCCATTTTGTCGCTCACCACGACGCCGGTACGGGTTTTGCGGAAGTTCCGTTTTTCGCCGGACGCTTTTGTCGGCTCAATCGGCGCGGCGGTAATTTCGGGAGTCTCTGTCACAACCGAAGCCTCCTGCGGGGCGGCGTTTTCGTTCAGCATATCTTCCGTCATCTTCCGACCGCCTCCTTGAGTTCATTTTCACGGATGAGCGTCTTCACCCGCGCGATATCGCGCTTCACGTCGTTGATTCGGATCGGATTGTCCAACTGGTTGGTCGCGTGCTGCATACGCAGGTTGAAGAGGTCTTTCTTCAAGTCGGAGAGCTTGCTCCCCAATTCATCGGGATGTAATTCCCGCAGTTCGGCGATTTTCACTGCGCGTCGCCTCCCGTCTCCGGTTTCTCCCGCATCACAAACTTGCACTTAATCGGCAACTTATGCATTGCGAGCCTCAGCGCTTCGCGCGCTGTCGCCTCATCGACGCCGGCGATTTCAAACAATACGCGTCCCGGTTTTACGACCGCTACCCAATACTCCGGCGATCCTTTACCGGAACCCATGCGGGTTTCGGCGGGTTTCGACGTTACCGGCTTATGCGGGAAGATCTTGATCCAAACCTGTCCGCCTCTGCGGATGTAGCGCGTCATAGCGATACGGGCTGCTTCTATCTGATTGCTTGTGATCCAAGCCGGCTCCGTCGCCATCAGACCGTAGTCGCCGTGGGAAACAAAATT
>DBDP01000007.1:0-2401 GCA_002293625.1 Clostridiales bacterium UBA929
CCGCCGTGCGCGGCGGCGCGGGGCTTACGCGGATGGGCGTGCCGGAATTGATATGGAATCAGGTGGCATCGCAGGTGCCGGAGTGCATGTGCTTCCCGCTGCCGTGCGACGCCGAGGGGCGGCTTAACTCTGACGGGTTCGATTGGATCCAGGAAGAAGTGAAGCGGGCGGACGTATGCGTCTGCGGTCCGGGGTTGGGGCGAAGCGGCGAATTGGAAGCGCTTATATCGATGCTGATGGCGCTCCCGACGCCGCTCGTGCTTGACGCGGACGGCATAAACAACAAACGCGGACATATACTACATTGTCCCCTTGTCCTAACCCCGCACGAAGGCGAATTCGCCCGTATGGGCGGCGATTTGTCGCAAGGGCGGGAAGCGGGCGGACGGGCTTTCACCGAAACAAATCCTTGCGTGCTGGTACTCAAAGGGTATGAGACGCTGGTGTTCGCACCTCAGGAAGAACCTCGCAAAAACACCACCGGCGGTCCGGGTCTTGCCAAAGGCGGCAGCGGCGACGTACTCGCGGGGCTGATTGCCGCGCTTACGGCGCAAGGTCTATCCCCTTTTGACGCTGCGTCGGCTGGGGTGTACCTCCACGGATTGGCGGGGGATTTATGCGAAGCGGAAATCGGGGAGAGGGGGATGACGGCGGGCGATTTACTGCGCGCGATACCGAAGGCGTTGCGCGAAACAGGAGGATGACCTATGCGCGTTAGGCTCATGTGCGTACTGATGATACTGGCGGTATTCGTAACGGGATGTTCTTCCGCCGCGGAAGCGAGCGCCGATCGGGTTCGGGAGCATTACGCGGAACAGACCGAGGCGGTTTACAATGTGACGCTGCGAACCGACTTCGGCGACCGCGTGCAGGATTTCTCGCTTGAGTACGTTCGAAAGCCGGACAGAGGGCATATGAAGGTAACCGCGCCCGAAATCATAGCGGGTATTGAGGCGGAACTTCTGGGAAACGGGGTGACGCTGCACTACGACGGCACGGTCTTGGAACTGGGCGCGCTGCCCGGAACAGGTCTGTCGCCGATGGAAAGCCTGCCGTTTATCGTCAGCCAGTGGGCGAACGGCTACATAACGCAGAGCAGCATCGAACAGCGCGGTTCCCGGACGCTATTGAGGCTCACGACCCGCGTAACGCAAGGCGAAACGACTTTGGACACCACCACATGGTTTGATACCGGCACGCTCAAGCCCGTCAATGCCGAGCTTGCGGTTAACGGACTGCTGACTGTCAGCGTGTTTTTCGAAGAGTAGGGTGCGCCGACCCGGCGCACCGTTCTTGGATGGGTTTCTGCGTACGTCCTCGACGCGCCGCTCTTGGATACTTTGTCTCTCCGGCGTGCCATGTCGGTACGCCCTACAGTCAGCCTAGTATACAAATCCCGAACAATATTTGAGTTTCCCCAAATCGCGAAGGAGCAGCGTCCAAACCTATTGCGAGACAAGGGATAGCGAGTGCGGATGCGTGAAATCAAGGAGCAAAAAAGGGTGCAAAACCGACCGAAATATGATATACTGGAATTGTCAAAAAGCCAGTAAAATCAGTCATTACGGAGGTTTTGCACATGAAGGATTATACCACGCTCGGGCACAATTTGAAAAGAGGGATTTTGCGTTTTTGCGGGAAAATTTCAAAGGGTTTCTATCGCCCGGCGCAAAAATTTATAGCAGACATGGTGTACGGGTTACTGTCGGGGAAAAGGTGTTACCTCACTGCGATTGCACGGAATCTGAAAGAGGATATCGCACTGGATAAGACGGTGGAACGGTTGTCGCGGAATCTGATGAACTTTACCGATACCGAACCATTGCACGAAAACTATATAAAAACAGTAGGGGAGCATTTTGACGAGAGTACCATCCTCATAGGAGACGACAGCGATGTGTCCAAGCCTTGCAGCGTGAAACTGGAAGGCTTGTGCAGAGTTCGGGACGGCAGTGCCGGGACAATTGCAGACGGGTACTGGGTGGCTGGGGTGAGCGCTCTTACGGCGAAACACAAACAACCGATTCCGGTATACAGCCGAATTTATTCGAGTTCGGAAGCCGGGTATGTGAGCAATAACGCGGAAACGATTAAATCCTTTGCGTTCCTTTCAAAGTATTTTTCCCCCGAAAACATCCGCGCCTTAGACAGGGGTTATGACGGCGGGTATGTTTTCGATTACTTCATTCCCCGAAAAGAGCGGTTCATTGTCCGTATGAATGACAGGACTGTCCTCTACAAAGAAAAGCGAATCCTCTTAAAAACCCTTTCCCGACAGTTCAAGGGGAAATATGCCCTCCCGTTTGTGACTAAGAACGGAAAACGGATACAGTGTAAAATATCCATTGTACCCGTGTCACTGCCGGATCACCCGGACGTTCCCTTGAATCTTGTGATTTGC
>DBDP01000007.1:2434-9835 GCA_002293625.1 Clostridiales bacterium UBA929
ATTACCAAGGTGTATCTCATGCGTTGGCGCATTGAGGAGTATTACAAGTTCAAAAAGCAGGGCTTTGGTTTTGAAAAATTCCTTGTCCGTTCGCTTCAATCCATACGAAACCTTGATTTACTGCTTTCCATCGCCATCGGATACATCGGTATATTGAGCGAGAGAATAAAAGACAGCGTTATGGTTATGGAAATAATCACAGTCTCAAAGCGTCTGTATGGTTTATCCAAGTTCACCTTCTACGCGATCTCTGACGGGTTGGCTGAGATCTTCAGTAAAACCTACACAGGTATAGGTATCTTCTTCCGTACTCCCCCTCGCTCCAATCAACTCTGCCTGCCCAACTGGCGTTGAAATGGGCCGATGAAATGGGGAAACTCGAACGAACAATAATCTTGCATATCAGGCTTTAATATGTTATACTGCCATTGTGTATAATTGTCGCCTTTTTGTGGGAAAATGTGAATGACCGATGCGGAAAAAGCCGCGCGGTCGCATTTTACCATTGTGAGGTGACATTGCATGGATGCCAGCGTGAGCGTTCGGTTGGGTTCCTTCTATCAAGCGCAGCAGCCGGAGCAGGTTCGGCGCGGCGACATATACTACGCCGACCTAAGCCCTGTTGTGGGCAGCGAGCAGGGTGGCATACGGCCTGTTCTGATTGTTCAGAACAATGTCGGTAATCGCCACAGTCCCACCGTCATCGCGGCGGCGATCACAAGCCAAATCGGCAAAGCGCGTCTACCCACCCATATTGAGCTGTCCGCACGTACCTATGGTCTTTCCCGTGATTCGGTCATTTTGCTTGAGCAGGTGCGAACCATCGACAAAAAACGCTTAAAAGAGCGCATGGGAAAGCTGGATGAAGGTCTTATGCAGCAGGTAGACTCGGCTTTGGCAGTGAGTTTTGGCATTGACGCATAGCTTTTTCGCACTTTTTCTGAAGTGTTATGTAAATATTGCGTGTTTGCCCTACTGGGTGAACGAGTAATACGCTCTTTATGAAAAAGTGCAATACATATCAGGGGGCAAACCAAATGATACAAAAGAAAGCCGTTATCGGCGCAGCCGCGTTTTTTCTTGTCGCGGCTTTATTTGTAGGCTATTTTTCCCTCGCTGCCGAAATCGGCGGTAAGGACAATCCCCTCGTTACGATGGATTACTTAGAAAGCCTAAATCCGCAAATCGAGGCGGAGATCGAAACGATCGTCAACGAGAAAGCGGACGCCGTTAAGGCTGAACTCGACAACAAATTGGTGGAAATATCAGCCACCATTAACAGCATGTTGGGTTCTGGCGGAAGCCCGGACGTCTCCGCGCTGGTCAACGACGAAGCGTTCTTAAACAGCGTCGTGGCTGCTGTCATCGCCCAAATCGGCAGCGGCTCGTCAGGCGATAGCACCCTGGTGAGCGCCTCGGATCGGGTAGAGATAGAACCCGGCAAGTCCGTGATTCTGCCTGAAGGCACCAACATCATGCTCCGTATCGGCACCGGCACCGTCGTCGCCTCCAATTCACCGGGTCTGATCGACTTGACCGACGCCGCTACGCTCGATAATGGTCAGGCTCTCAAACAAAACCATCTGTACACCGTCACAATGGAGGCGGGACGCGAAGTGAAGAATACCGGAACGACGAACGTGATCGTCTTCATATGGGGGCCGTACACAAAAACATAACTCCCACAGTTAAGAAGGGAGGGTGATCAATGGCGTTGGTGAAGGGAAAGTGTCCCCGTTGCGGAGCCGAGGTGCGGTTGGAGGGACGAAATAAGGTTGGGTTTTGCCTGATATGCGGCGGAAAAATTAACATTGCTGACGCCATAGAACGGTTGGAAGAGCAGCAAACAGAGATTGCTCCCGCGCCCTTCGCATCCGATTTGATTCCCGAAAAACTTCAGAACGGGCAGACACTTCTGTCACAAAATAATTACGATGCCGCCGAAATGGTTTACGAAGAAATACTAACCGCGGACGCGAAAAATTGGGCCGCCGTGTGGGGGCTTATTTTGGCGCGGACACGAAACTTACGACCCGTAGTATTGAAGGATCCCGACGGGTTCGCGCATGTGCTGGCCAACGATCTGTTCACGCGGGGCGGTCTTGCCGTGGAGACTGCTTGGCGCGAAGCGTATTGGACGGCGTTCGCAGAAGCGTGTCGTCTTACCGTCGAAGCGGTAGACCCGCGCATCTTTTTAGAGCTGGAAATCTACCGATGGTATTCCCACAGCAATACCTTTATGTACCCTATTTCCAAAGATTTTGACATTCAACCCATCCTTGATAAAGTGCTGTGGAATGATTGGAAGCTGTTGGCAATTTCGCTCCCCGAAGACCGCCGCGCTGCGTTTATGGAGCAGGCGGAGCAGTGCTGCCGTCGTATCCGTGATTATTTTTTGTCCGGGTTTAAGAATTTGGAAGAGATGCGCGCAGGAGACCTGTCGCGCCTGATGGGGACATGGTATAAAAAGTTGACAACCGGTGCGATAAAAGCGGATGTCCTTTCGGTTACGCAGAACACAGCGGGTGTGCTGCATTTGGAAGGGTTTCGTACGTCCGTCAACAATTATGACCATTACCGTTATATTCAAATGGACAGCAATAACCGCCTTACGGCGGGTGAGTTCCGCCATTTCCCCTCCTCAACGGGGATCGGCGGAGATTTCTCCGCGCATGAGACGCCCGAACCGATTCTCCAGATCGTGGCGGTGTATGATTACGTCCTCATTCTGCCGAGCGCGCTCTATTCCCGCTTGGATCAGCAGAAGATACCGAATATCGACAGGGCGTTGATTTACATCCAGCAATGTAAAACCATGCCCTGCTTTATGCGCGTCAGCTTGAAAAACGCGTATCAGATGCGCCCGATTACCGACAACGAGGAGACCGCCGAACCGACCAAAAAGATGCGCTCCTGTTATATCGCCACCGCCGTCTACGGCGACATAGACGCGCCGGAGGTGCGCCGTCTGCGCCGCTGGCGCGACGAGAGGCTCAATACCTCCCGCTTTGGGCGCCGGATTTGCGCGTTTTATTATTCCGTCAGCCCGAAGCTGGCGGAAAAATTAACGCCGGACAGCAGGATAAACCGCATTGTCCGGCGTGTGCTGGATTGTTTTGTGAGGCGGCTGGGGGAGTGAATTACGCCCCCGTGTCCTCCCGCATCTCATCCTCCAGTTCCCCCTGCAAGTCAAAGATTCTGCGGTAGGAACCGCCCGACGCCATCAGTTCCTCATGCGACCCCGTTTCCTCCACCGCGCCGTCGCGCAGCACCAAGATCCTGTCGGCCTGCATCAGCGTCGAGGTACGGTGTGAGATGATGATGGTGGTGGCTTTTTTTGTACGCGTTTTCAGTGCGGCGCGAATCCGCGCGTCCGTTTCGGTGTCGACCGCCGACAGGCTGTCGTCGAAGATCATGATCGGCGTCTCGGCCATCAGCATACGGGCAATGGCGACCCTCTGCTTCTGCCCGCCGGACAGGGTAACGCCGCGTTCGCCTACCATCGTCTCGTAACCGTCGCCGAACGCCTCAATCGCGTCACTGACATAGGCTACGGCGGCGGTTTCTTTGATTGTTTCCAAATCGGCTTCCGGGCGCGCCGCCGCGATGTTTTTGCGGATCGTTTTGGAGAACAGGAACGGTTCCTGAAGCACCAACCCCACGTTGCGGCGCAAATGTCCTCGGTCAATCTCGCGGATGTCTGTGCCGTCCACCGTAATCCGCCCGCAGCCTTCCGGCAGATCATACAGGCGGCAAATCAGATGCACCAGCGTACTCTTGCCGGAACCCGTTCCGCCCAGAATCGCGAGTGTCTCGCCGGGGCTGACCGAAAAGCTGACGTCGCGCAGAATCGGTGTCTTTTCATCATAGCGAAACGAGACATTGTCAAACACAATCTGCCCCCGAATGTCCGGCGTCAGTCCCTCCCCGCCGCTCTCCGGCTCCGCCGCGTAAATATCCCGGATACGACCCGCCGAGACGCTGGCTTTCGACAGCTCCGAAAGGTTCCGCCCCAGCGCGCGCACGGGCCAGATCATCATCCCGGCGTAGGTGTTGAACGTGATGAACGTGCCGACCGTCAAATCGCCCGACGCGCAGCGGATGATTCCGGCGGCGGTCACAATTGCGAATTGCAGAGCCGCAATCGCGTCGGAGATCGACCAGTACATCGCGAGCAGTTTCCCGATCCGTTCCCATAAATCGGTGAAGAAGCGGTTCCGCTCGGTGAACCGATCCACTTCAAAGCGTTCCCGCCCAAAGGCTCTCACGACCCGCACGCCCGTCAGGTTCTCCTGTACGGTGGCGGTCAGTACGCCCTCGGCTTCGTCGGCTTTCTTAAACTGCTTCGCAACCGCCGAAAAGAAAAGCGCGGAGAAGAGGAAAAGCAGCGGCATCAGCGTAACGGCGAGCAACGCCATCACACCGTCCATCATGAACATCAGCACGGCGGCAAAGGCGACTTGCACCGCCATACGGAACATTTCGATCAGATGGTCGGCGTAGAAGCGCCGGATGGTTTCGACGTCCGAAGTACACCGCTGGATGATGTCGCCCGTCTGCGCCTTGACATGCCATTCATACGGTAACGTTTGGATGTGGGCGTACAGCGTATCGCGCAGACGCTGCGCCAAATACTCCCCCGTTTCCAACGTAAAATACCGCCGGATGACGTTGGACAGAGCAGCGAGCAGCGCCGTTACGCCCGCCGCGAGACCGCAGAGCCAAATGTTTGCGCGCAGCATGTCGCGCCCGCCGATCGATTCAATGAAGTTTACCACAAAAGCGGGAAGCTGCCACGCGTTGTCGTTGATTACGTTGTCCACCGTCAGACGGATAATTTGCGGAGAGATAAAGTTGAAAAACACCATGCAAACACCGGCAAACAGCGCCAAAAAAAGCCGGATACGCCGTTTTCGGCCGACCTCCCACAACATGAGAAACCGGCCTTTCTTCCAAGGCAATGGCATAAAGTCCTCCTATAATATGTCACTCAATGTTGCTATATATAACAATTATTGTATGTTGAAAATTGCCCGCTCCGGCTTGCGACACCGCGCCAAAGGCATCTGTCCGCAAGATCTTCGCTCGTTCGCCTTGCAGGCGAAGATGCATTTTTCAACACTTCTTTTTAACGGCTCGCGAATAAATCCGGATTCTCCTTCAGTAACCCGCTGACCACGTCAGCAGTCTTTACCGCGCTCAGCAGAACGCAATGCGCGTTCCCAACGGTGCAGTACGTTGCCGCGCCGCTGTCGGTCAAGTCTTTCTCCACCTTGACATAATTCTCCGAAACGTCGCCGCCGGGGAAGTAATGCCTATATTGCGGGCATTCAATCAAGCCGTCTTCCGTTTTGATATACAGCATCTGCTGCTTCGCGGTTAAACGGTCGGGGATACCGTTCCACTCTTCCACGCTGTGCAGAAAGGTATTTTTCGACAAGTCGCACCCCAAAAACAGGATTTGCGCGTCTAAGTCGTACAGCTTTCCGTAACAACCGTTTCTGGGGCAGGGTGAGCGCGTCAGTTCCTCACCTTTGACAAACTCCTCCGCGTTTTTGCCGGTTGCCGCGACGGAATGGGACGGATGAAGCGAACGGTAAACCCCCTCGCGTTTCAGAAAGAGATTTGTTAATACGCCCACGCAAGAGGGCGCGGTAAGCGGGTCGTATGTATCGCCTCCGCCCGCCGGAACGTTATCTTCTGTAAAGAAAGTCCACGTAATGTCCTCCCACGTATGCGTGGGCAGCACCAGCAGACCGTCTTTCATAAACTCGATCAAAGCGTCTAAAATCGTATCCGCGCCGTTCTCACATTCCCCCACGCTTTTTACCGACGAATGCACCAGCAGCGTCCCGTGGGGATTCACCCCGCTTTTTTGCAGGTCGGAGAGCAGGGAGTGCTTTGTGTGAACGGTACTCATATTTCACATCCTGAATAAAGAAAAAATGGCGTGCCGAGGGCGGCACGCCCTACGAGGTTGATTTGCCAGAGCGGCATAACACTCTACATACGCTGACTACTCCGCCGAGATCAAGTACGCATACACCGGCTGTCCGCCGTTGATTAGATTGACTTCCGCGCCGGAACAATGGCGTTGCACTAAGTCCAGCATGACGTTCGCGTCTTCTTCGCTCACGCCTTCGCCGTAAAACACAGTGACAAACGAGGGGGAGGCGGAGGCAATCTCGTCCACCAAACGGGTATAGACAGCCCCGGCTTCACGATGGGTGAACAGCAGTCGGTCGTTTAAGAGCGCCATATGGTCGCCTTCATGGATGGTTTGCCCGTCAAAAACCGATTCACGGGCGGCATACGTTACGGTTCCCGTCGTGACACCGGCGAACGCCGCCAGCATCGCCTCGCGGTTCTGCTCAACGTCCAGTGACGGGTCGAAGATAAGCATTGCGGACATTCCCTGCGGTACGGAGCGGGTCGGCAGCACGATCACTTCTTTTTCGGAGAGCGGAATGCACTGCTCGGCCGCCATAATGATATTTTTGTTGTTCGGCATGACAAAGACCGTCTCGCTCGGCGTCGCGTCTATCGCCCGAAGAATGTCGTCGGTGGAGGGGTTCATCGTCTGCCCGCCGGAGATGATCTCGTCGACGCCCAAATCGCGGAACACCCCCGCAATCCCGTCGCCCGCGCAGACCGCGACGAATCCGAAACGGCGTTTTGGTTCCGCCACAACGCGCCCCGTTTCTTCTTCCGGGACGGTTTCAATCACCTTCTGCGAGTGCTGCTCCCGCATATTCTCGATTTTCACGGCGGTGAGCTGCCCGTATGCCAGCGCTTCTTCCAGCGCCGAACCGGGGTTGTTGGTGTGCACGTGTACTTTAATCATGCGCTCGTCGTCCACCAGCACAAGGCTGTCACCCACCGAGCCTAAAAACGCGTTCAGCTTCCGCACGTCGCGCTCGCTGTCGCGCAGGATGATAAACTCCGTGCAGTAGCAAAAACGAATATCCTCTTCGCTGTATTCGGCAAAATTCGCTTGCTCACGGCGTACATTCTCGCCGCCCGCTTCCGCCGTAAATGGTTGACCTCTAAGGGCGCGGAGCATTCCGTCTAAAATCACGCAGTAGCCTTTTCCGCCCGCGTCGATTACGCCGGCTTTCGCCAATACGGGGTTTTGCCGCACCGTTTCCTCCAGCGCGCGCTCCGACGCCTCCAGCGCCTCGCTAAGCACGTATTCAAACGCCGTATCTTCCGAGGCCGCGGCTGCGGCGCGTTTCGCGGCTTGGCTGGAAACGGTAAGAATCGTACCCTCGGCGGGCTTCATCACGGCGCGGTACGCGGCGTCCACGCCTTCGCGGAGCGCTGCCGCGAGCCCTGTGCCGGAAAGGGTGGCGCATTCCTTGACGCTTTTGGCGAATCCGCGGAACAGGAGCGAAAGAATCA
>DBDP01000008.1 GCA_002293625.1 Clostridiales bacterium UBA929
ACGAACAGGTTGTCCCCGAGGGTAGACTCCCGGTTAACACCGTCATCGTCTTGGGTTACCGCCTGATGTGGTGCATTCGGAAAGAAGACGGCATATCCCGCCGTGTTTACAACCACAGGCGCTTGGACGGTATCCTGTATCTGAACAGCCACTCGGACAAGGTACGGTGCGCCTGCAAATTCGATAACCACTCCCTTTGGATTGCGAACATGGAGTTTAGGACGGTGTAAGGGGTATCGCAGGAGTGTGCTGAATACCGCCCGACTTAACGGTTGGGACGGAACCCCCGGTTTTTTCATAGTATAGGGAAAACCGAAAAAGGGGAACAAAACAATGGAAGGAAGCCTGAAAGTATCCGTATACAATGAGAATATCGCAAGACCGCTGGGCGGGGTTTTGGTGCAGATAGCGGCGAGCGAGGAGCCGGACAAGATTATCGACGAAATATACACCGACGATTCGGGGCAAACCTTGGATGTACGCCTTCCGGCACCGCCGATTGAATACTCAATGCAGCCCAATCAGCCGCAGCCGTATAGTCTGTATGATGTTATGGTAACCGCGGACGGTTTTGAGAGGATGACGGTGAAGGGCGTTCAGGTATTGCCGAATGAGGAAACCATTCAAGATGCCGCTCTGCTCCCGCAGACCGCCGGGCAGTACGCCGAGATTGTCATCCCGCCAAGCACCCTCTTCGGCACTTATCCTGAAAAGGAACCCGAGGAAGAAATCAAGGAACTCCCGCAGTCCACGGGGCTTGTCGTCCTGCCGGAGCCGGTCATTCCCGAGTACATCATCGTCCATACCGGCATTCCCACCAACGCGTCCGCGCCGAATTACTGGGTGCCGTTCCGTGACTATATCAAAAACGTCGCCTCCTGCGAGATTTACGCCACATGGCCGACCGAGACGCTCCGCGCCAATATTTTAGCGATCATCTCGCTGACGCTGAACCGCGTTTATACAGAGTGGTACCGCAGCAAGGGGTACAATTTTACGATTACGAACAGCACGCGCTTCGATCAGGCGTTTACTTACGGCAGGAGCATCTTTGCCGAGATTTCCCGCGTGGTGGATGAGTTGTTCACCAACTATGTCACGAAACCCAACATTCGCCAGCCGTTGTTTACGCAGTATTGCGACGGGCGGATGGTTCAGTGTCCCGGCTGGATGACGCAATGGGGCAGTAAAAACCTCGGCGATCAAGGTTACACCGCGATCAATATCTTGAAAACCTATTACGGTTGGGAGACATACCTCGCGCAAGCGGAGCAGGTGCAGGGCGTTCCCAGCTCCTTCCCCGGCGGCGTGTATCAGGTGGGTTCAACCGGCGAAGCCGTGCGGATAATCCAAACGCAGCTGAACGCGGTCGCGAACAATTATCCGGCCATTAAAAAGGTTGCCGTAGACGGCGTCTACGGGCTGGACACGCGGCGTTCCGTCGAGAAATTCCAAAGCATCTTCAACCTGTCGAGCGACGGAATGGTGGGTCGATCAACATGGTATAAACTCAGCCAAATCTACGTTGCCGTGACCAATATGGCCGCGACGGTGTGATAAAAACCTTCCGATTCTAAGCGTGTCCGCCGTACCGGCGAGGTCAAGAAAAACATTGACAGCGCGGGTAAGCTGTGGTAGAATGCGACAGTGTAAGGGATACGGAGGCATAGCTCAGCTGGTAGAGCACATGCTCCACACGCATGGGGTCGGGGATTCGAGTTCCTCTGCCTCCACCACGGGAACCGCCACAGCCTCTAAGGTTGTGGCGGTTGTTGTTAATGCTCGGATTGTTCGTTATCGGTCTTGGGTGTCCCTGCAGGTGTCCCCGAAAACGCTTTAATAATATCCGAAGCGAGTTGCTCCGGTTTGTTTTGAGTGACGTGTGTGTAGATGTCGAGGGTCATTTGAACTTTGGAATGCCCGGCTAAATACTGAATCTTTTTTATATCTATTCCCGATGCGCAGAGTTCGGTGATGTATAACAAAGGACGCGCGGTACATCTATGACGCTTTCCTGCGCGCGGGGCATAGCCTTGACAACGAGGACATGTCTTACCCCGATTTTATGTCCGTAATGCGCGAGCTGCCGAAGTACGCCGCTATCTGCCGCCTTGTATATCTGCGACAGCAGCACCGAAGCGGGAAGCTGACAAAAGAGGAGCAGAGAGAGATAGACCGCGTTTGGGGTTGGGACGTTATCTACCTCCGTGACGGGCGGAAAACACAAAATGCTATTGATGATTTTAACACTGTCCGCGATCTGCAAAACAAACTGCGGGCGGAACAGGGCTTGCCGCCGATTTGACAAAAGCAGACGTATGCGCTATAATTCTCTTGGCGTTGCCATATACGGTAGGCGGTCGGTCACACCACCCGGAAGGGGGGTGCAGCCAATGCGAATCACGTTACATATCTGGCGGTTTACCGTTACGATAATCGTGAAAAGCAGAAACCGCCACTCGGCCAAGTGACGGTTTCTTAGGAATGCTATTCTTAGGATAACTAAACCGGGCTGACCGTTTACCGGCAACGCCCTTTGTATAGTCAGTATAACACGACAAGGAAATACTGTCAACCGCCTTTTCGACTTGAGTTCCCCCAAAAATCAAG
>DBDP01000003.1 GCA_002293625.1 Clostridiales bacterium UBA929
CGCGCTTCCGTGACGCGCTGCCCGCGCTTGGGCGAGACGACGCCGACGCCCTGCGTGCCGCGCGTGGTTTTCGGCTCCAGCGAAGCCGTGTGGAAGATGACGCAGCGTTTGTCGGACGTGAACACCGCCATTTCCATATCTTCGCGCAAAACAAGCGCCATAACGAGCGGGCTTTTATCAGAGTACGCGTTCGTCAGCTTACGGCGGTTGGAGAGGGTTTGGTAGGAGGACATCTCCACCCGCGCGGCGCGCCCGTTCTCGAAGAAAAAGAGCAAATGTCCGGCGTAACCTTCTCCCGGCAGGCAGGCAAACACCACCGTCTCGCCCCCGTCCATGCCCAGTTTAGACGGGAGGTAGTCACCCAGCACCGATGCTTTCGTGTCGTCGAAATCGTGCAGACGCGCTTTGTAGCATTGCTGGCGGTTGGTAAACACCAAAATCTCGCCGCGATTGCTGCCCTCCCATTGCAAATACGGACCGTCGCCCTCTTTATACTTCTGCTCACCCGACATGCGCAGCGAAAGGGGCGTAATCTTTTTAATATACCCTTCGCGGGATAAAAAGACATGGACAGGGTAATCCTCCGCTTCCTCCACAACCTTTTCGTCGGTATGATCATAGATTAAGAGCGTCTTACGGGGTTTTCCGTACTTCTTTTCAATTACCTTTAGCTCATCTATGATGATGCGGTCGATTTTCGAAGGGGTGTTGAGCGTGTCCTCCAAGTCCCTAAGTTCGCCCTCAAGCGCCGAAACTTCCTCCACACGTTTGAGTATGTACTGCTTGTTGATGTTGCGCAGGCGTATGTCGGCGATGAACGACGCCTGTATCTCGTCGATACCGAACGCGATCATCAGGTTGGGGACAACCTCCGCTTCCTCCTCCGTTTCGCGGATGACGCGGATGGCGCGGTCAATATCCAACAGTACCTTTTGCAGCGCGTAAAGCAGATGCAGCTTTTCCTTCAGCTTGCCCGCTTGAAAGAAGCAGCGCCGACGCACGCATTCCCGCCGCCACGCGCACCATTCCTCCAGCACCCCGCGCACCGAAAGGACGCGCGGCGTTCCGGCGATCAGGATATTGAAATTGCACGAAAAGCTGTCCATCAGCGGCGTCTTTTGAAAGAGCAGTTTCATCACCCGCTCGGGATCCGCGCCGCGCTTGAGGTCAACAGTCAGCTTCAGCCCCGAGATGTCGGTTTCGTCCCGCATGTCGGCGATGTCGCGCAGCTTGCCTTCCTTCATCAGCTTGCCGACGGCGTCAAGCACGGCCTCGACGGTGGTGGAGTACGGGATTTCGTAAATCTCAATCACACCGGCGCGGGGGTCGTGCCGCCACCGGGCGCGCACCTTGAACGAACCCCGCCCGGTTTCATAGAGCGTTTTCATCTCGTCTCTGTTATACAGCAATTCGCCGCCGGTGGAGAAGTCCGGCGCGGGCAATGTGTCTAAAAGGTCGCAATCCGGATCTTTCATATACGCAATCGTGGTCTTGCATACCTCGGAGAGGTTAAATCCGCAGAGCTGGCTCGCCATGCCGACCGCGATGCCCTGATTAGCCGACACGAGGACGTTTGGGAAGGCGGTTGGCAGCAAAGCCGGTTCGCGCATGGTGTTATCGTAGTTATCGGTAAAATCCACGGTGTCGCTGTCGATATCGGCGAAAACCTCATGGCAGATGGCGTCCAGTTTGACCTCGGTATAGCGCGACGCGGCATAAGCCATATCGCGGGAGAACACCTTGCCGAAGTTGCCCTTGCTGTCGATAAACGGGTGCAGCAGTGACTCGTTGCCTCTCGCGAGGCGCACCATCGTCTCGTAAATCGCGCTGTCTGCGTGCGGGTTCAGGCGCATCGTCTGCCCGACGACATTCGCGCTTTTGGTACGGCTGCCGATCAGCAGCCCCATTTTGTACATTGTGTACAGCAGTTTGCGGTGCGACGGCTTGAACCCGTCAATCTCCGGGATCGCGCGGGAGATGATGACGCTCATCGCGTAAGGCATAAAGTTTTGTTTCAGCGTTTTGGTAATCGGCTCCCGGCGCAACGGCGCGGGAATCAGTTCGGTTTTCGGCTTCTTCGGCATGGGTTCCTCCCTGTTTACAAAATATCTGCCAGTTTGCGTCTCAAATCAGGCAGGTCTTCCGTAATCAGCTCCCAAACCAACCGTATATTTACACCCTCATAGTCATGAACAATACGATTTCGCAGCCCATACAGTGCCCGCCACGGTATTTCCGAATGTTTATCAGTGAATGATCCGTCTAATTTACTGACGAGTTCGCCAATTTGGCTTAAGTTAAATACGCAGGATTCCACACGCATCGGATCGGACGAAAACGTGTCATAAACAGACACATCCTTGCAATAACAGAGGATCTTCTCCGCGTATCCCATAATTTTATGAATAATAATGTCATTCCTCATGGATAACTACTCCCGTCGCGGCAATCTCCCTGTCAATCTTCGCGCCTCTCTCAATGTGCGTGACATCGAACATATCCACGTCCTTCCCCAGGGCCATGCGTACATCTTCGCACAGAGAAATAAATTGCAACCCGCGCAGCCCGCTGTCCACCAATAAGTCAACGTCGCTCTTCTCATTCGCTGTTCCTTTTGCGAAAGAGCCGAACAATACAGCGCGTTTTACCTTATACCGGCTAAAAACCGGCATTAAAATGGAACGCACATCCGCCGGTGAATACTGCTGCTCCACGATATAACCTCCTGTTCGAAAAAACACTCACCCGCCGTCCATCACCCGTTGTATATCACCGATCAGCTCGTCAAAGCGGTTCTTCTTGACCTCAAGCGGTTCGTGGAAGGTGAAGGTAATACGGGCGAACGGCAGTGGGATAATGTATTTATCCCAGCGTTTTTTCAGCGTAATTTTGCGTCTTACCTCTACCGATACGGGAAGTACGCGCTTCTTCGCGAGCCACGCGGTGGTGAGGAAAAAGCGCTGCGGCACATGATAAGGCCCCAGCGGACCGTCCATACTGTAGCAGATGTGGTTTTTCGCCGCGCCGCCCAGCATCCTGCGGATGTCCAGCAGGGTGGTGTCCGGGTCGGATTCGTCGGGCATATGGAACGGCACATAGCCGAACTTACGCCCGACGTCGGCAATCAGGTCGCCGCGTTTGTGGCGGGTCGTGATGATAATATCACCCCGCCCGCGAAGCTGCGGGTAATAGCAGAAGCTGCTGCCATGCCAAAAGCCGACGGCAAATGTCTCATTTTCAAACAGAAGGTCGCGCCGCCCTTTGTAGATCACATTGCTCGTCGCGTAAACCAAACGTATATACAGCGCGGTCAGACCAGCGGCGAATTTACCCATTCTTTTTTGCGATGACCGCGCGGTATGTGCGTGTCGCTTGCTCCGCCATCGCTTCCACCGAATACTGCTTCGCGTGTTCATACGCGTTATCGGAAAGTCTGCGCATCTCGGCGGGGTCATCCAAAAGCGCCGCGACTCGCGCCGCCCATTCCTCGATATCCTCATGTGTCCTGTAACCGTTGTAGCCGTCAACGATTACGTCGTCGGCACCGCTGCAATAAACGGAAACCGCGCCGCACCGGGCGGCCATCGCTTCATACAGAACAGTACCCTGCACCTCGGAGGTGGAGGCGAACACAAAAAAATCACTCGCTTCAAGATACCGCCCGACTTCCGGCTGCGGCACCTCGCCGATCATAACGACCGTATCGCTGAGACCCAGCTCGACAATCGCTTCGTCTAAGGAGGCGCGATCCGGTCCGCCGCCGACGATCATGCACGTAAACACGGCGGAAGTCAGCTCTTTGACCCGCTTCAACCCTTTGAGCATAAAGTGAAAGTTCTTCTCCGGCGCGAGCCGCGCGACGGAACACAGAAGAATCCCATCCTTCGGCGCGTACTGCTTACGCAGCGCGCCGCCTGCCCCTTTGGGAACCATGTATACCCCCGTCGCCATAATGCTGATCGGCGTCGTGACCTTCATCGATTCGAGGTACGCTTTGGAGGTTCCGACCGGGGAGAAGACGGCATCGCACCGCTGTGAGAATTTGCAGATGATGCTGTGCGCTATGTAGCGCTTAAAAGCACGCTTGAATAGTGGCAGGTAGTGGCTGTACTGGTCGTACATGGTGTGCTGGGTGTATACCGAGGGTAAGCCGTATTTCCGGGCGAGTTTGTGACCTTTTTTACCCATCCAAAAGGGGTGGTGGGAATGCACCACATCAAAGCCGCGCCGTAAGAACTCCTTGCGTATGCGACTGGAAAAAACATTGATAAGTGGGAAGTTGTACACTTTTGTTTTATGGTAGCGCAGCAGTTTGCAGCGCACGATGTCGGGGTCGGCGTCCGGCGTTTTCTGTTCGGGGTACTGGGGGCAGAAGATGGTAACGGAATGCCCCATCGCCCGCAGTCCTTTTGTCAGTTTCTCAATCGAGTTGGGGACACCCCCGACAAACGGATAATAGTTATCGGTGAACATGGCAACTCGTAAAGGCTTATCCTCCATGCGTATGCTCCTTTTTCTTCCGGGTAATTGTGAACATCTCCCAATAAAACGCGGCGATACCGATGAGCGTGCCGGCATAGACGGTAAAAAAGCGCCAAAGCAGCGTCAGCGAGGTGATGTCCAGCTCGTTGCTGATGTGTTTAACCATCGTCGCGAAGCCGAACTCCGCAATCAGGGTGGCGCCGGGGGTTATGGCGAAGTACATAATAAAGTTGATTAAAATCTGCATCTGGTAGATGATGCCGGGCGATACGTCACGGTACCCCATCGCCCGAATTAAGAGGACGGTGAAAGAAAACATGACAAACAGAAACAATCCGGTGCTTAGGATAGAAAGAGAGAGGAACTTCTTGCTTCCTCCTATAAAGAGCCGGATTCCCGCGTTAAAGTGCCGTATCTCGCCGGAGAGTTTAAGGTAAACTCTGCGCATTTTTACATGGGAAAGTATCTTTCTGCGACATAAAAAACGGAGAAAACGCAGAGCCATGCGCCTGACCCACCGCTCGTTGGCGACTACGCGAAACAACGCGATAACAAGAGCAATGTATATAACCACCGTGATGATGAGAATCCACAGATACCCTCCGTCGAGCAGCACTTTCAGCAGCGCGGGATTGATCAGCAGAACGACAGGGAGCGCGAGCATAAAGAACATCACGGACAGCAGGGTGCGAATCGAGGTCGCGGCTGTCGCTCTGCCCATCGGGACGCCCGCTTTGGTTAAAAAATAGATCTGCGCAAAACCGCCGCCGGTGGCAAAGGGGGTGATCGTGGAGACAAACACATTGATAAACGACAGCTTGACGATATAGAAAAAAGACAGCTTGTGTCCAAGTGTCCGCAAAACAAAATAAAACCGCAGCGAGTCCAGCGCAAAAAAGACCAGCAGCAGCGCGAGTATGCCGGACAGAGAAGCGGATGTGAAGAAGGATAAGTTGATGGATTGCCCTTGCCCGAAGACATTGTTGATGAACAGTATCGTCAATGCTGCCGCGCCGACCAATACGGCGGTCAGGATTAAATACGTCCAGCCTTTCCCGCGTATGGAGTCCTGCTGCGGTATGCGTTTATTCATATTAAAATTATCCCCCAGTTGATACCGCCACTATACCGCTCATCCGTTAAGGAAGCGGGCAAGAATTCGTTAAGAAATCGTATAGATTACACCGCTTACTACAGTACCATAAAAATGATAGCCTGTCAACAAATGCCGCAACGCGGACGATTCTAGTAACCCGCGAAAAAATCCACGGTGTTATAAAGCCGTTTCCCCGAAACATAACGCAAAAGCAGATCAAAGAACAGCTCAAAGTTGCGGTCGTGGTTTTGCGGGGACGCGCCGGAACAGTGTGGGGTAAGCAGTATGTTTTCCAAAGCCCGCAGCGGGCTTTCGGGCGAAAGCGGTTCTCCGGCAAACACATCCAGCGCGGCGGCGGTGATACGCTCCGTACGAAGCGCGGCGGCAAGATCTTCCTCGACAACGGCGGAACCGCGCCCGACATTAATAAAGAGCGCCGACGGCTTCATCGCGGCGAACGCGGACGCGTCAAAGACGCCGCGGGTTGCGGGTGTATCGGGCAGGCAGCCGATCACGACATCGGCGCGCGGCAGCGCGTCATGAAGGCGGCGCATACTGTAAACATCGGCAAAGCCGGGCGGCACTTCATAAACCAGCCGCCGCACCCCCAGCACCGTACAGCCCACCGCGCCGAACAGCGCGGCGGCATTGCGTCCCAAGTCTCCCATACCGCAGACGAGAACGGTTGATCCGGACAGTTCCCGCATGACGGGATGACGTTTCCAGCCGCCTTCGGTTTGCTGGCGTACATAATACGGAAGCTGGCGCAACAGCGCGAGCGCCATCCCCAAAGCATGTTCGGCAACCGTCTTTCCGTATACGCCGCGCGCGTTGGTTAACGTTATGGTGCGGTTCGCGTACAATGACAAATCGCCGTATGGCTCGATGCCGGCGTTGGGTAAATGATGCCACCGCAGCGTTTTCGCTTCGCGCAGATATACCGGCGGCGGGCAGCCGTACAGAACTTCGCAATCACGCAACGCGGCGGGAGTAACGCTTTTATATTCAATCAACTGCAGTTGCAGGTTTGAGGCGGCTTCGCGTATCTTTAGCAGACGCGACGGGCTTGTCTCGCTCGCGCCCGACGGGATGATGACGAGGTCGATGGAAACCAGCTCCTTTTGGGGGTAGTATCGCACGGGGAAAGATCATTGGCAGCGCGCCTCACAAAAACCATCCCCTTCCGGCGGAAAGGGGAGTGGTTAATCAATGCCCGTAATTTTCAACACTTCGTTTATTACCGCAGGATTCCCTCTTCCACCAGCGCCACGTCCATCGTTAGGGTCTGACCGGCGCGGTACACCGTGAGCCGAAGCACGTCACCGGCGTTGCGTTCCTCTTTAATGGCGTTGACGTCGGTGATGCCGGACACGGCTTCCCCGTCGATATGGGTAATGATATCGTTGCGGCGCAAACCCTTTTGGTAGGCATCGGACAGTTCGTTCACCTCTCTGATGCGAATCCCGGCAGGCAATCCGTAATCCTCCGCCACCGTGGGGCTGAACGAGGTATCTACCGTGACCCCCAGTGCGGGACGACCGGTGACGAATCCGTTTTCAATCAGCTGCGCCACCAAAGGCGCCGCGGTGCTGCTCGGAATGGCGAAGCCAAGACCTTCAACCGATTGCTCCGTACTGCTCATGATCTTGCTGGAGATGATGCCAATAACCTGCCCGTACTGGTTCAGCAGCGGACCGCCGGAGTTGCCGGGGTTGACGGCGCAGTTGGTTTGCAGGACGTTCATTTTGATGTCGCCCGCGGGATCCTGAACGAAAATGTCGCGGTTGACGCCGGAAATAATACCGGTTGTGATCGTGTTTCGGAGATCAATGCCCAGCGGGTTACCGATGGCCGCTACCGGGTCGCCGTGTTCGATGGTGTCGGAGTTGCCAAACTCGACGGGGGACAGCCCGTTCGCTTCGATTTTAATCACGGCAAGGTCGGAGATGCGGTCGGCACCGACGATCTGCGCGGGATACTCGGTGCCGTCGTGGAGCATGACGGTAATCTCTGCGCTCCCCTCCACCACGTGATTGTTGGTGATGACATACCCGTCCGCGCTCATGACAAAGCCGCTGCCCGTAGCTTTGCCGTAGATGGTTTCGGCAATGATTGCGGTAACGGATGGCGCAACCTTTTTATAGATTTCGTTGAAGGACAACGGAACCAATTCCCCGTCCGGCTCCACCGTCCCGACCGAAACCTCCGGACGTGGAACGTTGGTGATCGGGAGATACGCTGGGGGCAGTTCTTCGGAGCGGTGAGCCGAAATGGCCTTATCCGGCTCTCCCAGCATCACCGTTCCGTCCGGGAACCGCACCAGAGCGATGCCCGATATTTGCAATGCCGAAAGCAGCACGACAGACACGATTAAAATCGCCGCCGTCAGTGCTGAGAACGCAATCAGAAACCCGCGGTTAGAACGTTTCGGCATAATTCCGCCTCCACAATTAACTTTGACCCCTATTATAACCCAAAAACGTATGATTGTAAAGACGTTGCATAAACGTAGGGGCGCGCATTGCGCGTCCGCAAAATACCACGGTGCGCCGAGTCGGCGCACCCTACAAACGTAAACGCGTCCCCTCGTAACAGAAGGGACGCGTTCACGCGAAGACGCGTTTAGCTCGCGCGAAGCAGCTCCAGAGCGCGTTTGTACAGCGGATCCATATCGCATCCGCAGCTTCCGCACTCCGCGTCGGCTTTCTCCACGGCGGTGACCAGTTCCGCCCTGTTGGCGGGTGTCTCTCCGCCGAGCCACACTTTGGACGGCGCGTCGATGAGATCCCAGCCCGATTCCGCGAATTTTGTGACGATGCCTTTCAGTTCTTCCATTTCGGGGTCCTCCTCTTATGTTTGATGGGGGCAGTATACCATGCGTAAGCGGACAACAGTGTGTCAGGTTCAAAATTAAGTGTAAAAAAATTCTGTTGCGCGGTGTTTGGTTATCCTGTATAATAAGGGAAAAAAACGAGAGGGGCAAGGGATTTATGTTTCAAAACCTCGCGGAAGCGAAAAAATATATTGAAGCGAACGGTATTCGTATGCTCGACCTGATGTCGACCGACCTCAACGGGCGGTGGCGGCACGTAACAATGCCGGTGGAGCGGCTGGACGAAGGGACGCTGGAGTACGGTATCGGCTTTGACGGCTCCAACTACGGCTTCGCGCCGGTGGAGAAGAGCGATATGGTGTTCATTCCCGACCTTTCGACGGCGTTCCCCGACACGTTCGCCGAGGTGCCGACCCTTGCGGTGATGGGTGACGTGTATGTGATAGAGCTGCCGGATAACCGGCGCTTTGACCAAGACCCGCGCAACGTCGCGCTTCACGCCGAGGAATATCTGCGTTCGACCGGCATTGCCGACACGCTGCGCATCTCACCGGAATTTGAGTTCCATGTATTTGACCACGTGAGCTACACGGTGGAGCCGAACGCCTGCGGATTCCGCATTGACACCGAGCAGGCCGTTTGGAACACCGGCGACGAGGGGATGAACCTCGGCTATAAAATGGCACATAAGGGCGGCTACCATATGGCGCCGCCGTCCGATATCCTAAGCGGCTTTCGCAGCCGCGTAACGCTCCTGATGCAGGAGCGCGGAATTGATGTCAAGTACCACCACCATGAGGTTGGCGGACCGGGGCAGTCGGAGATCGAGGTGGAGTTCGGCGGCCTGTTGGAGATGGCCGACAAGACGATGATGATAAAGTCGATTCTTAAAAACGCCGCGTTTGCCGAGGGCAAGACGGTAACCTTCCTCCCGAAACCCATTTTCGGCGAGGCGGGCAACGGAATGCATGTGCATATGCACCTCTTCAAGGACGGCAAGCCCCTCTTTTACGACGCAAACGGATACTCCCAGCTTAGCGATACGGCGATGTGGTTCATGGGCGGTCTGCTGAAACACGCGCCCGCGCTCTGCGCTCTGACCAACCCCAGCACCAACTCATACAAGCGCCTGATGCCCGGCTACGAAGCGCCGGTGACGATCGGCTTCGCGACGTCTAACCGCAGCGCCGTAATCCGCATCCCCGCCTACGCAAAGTCACCGGAAACAAAACGCTTTGAGCTTCGCAGCCCGGACGGAACCTGTAACCCGTATTACGCCTACGCGGCGATTCTGATGGCCGGCATCGACGGAATGCTTAGTAAAACAGACCCGGTCAAGGGCGGTTACGGACCGTATGACTACAATCTTTACAATCTCTCCGCCCGCGAACAGAAGAAGATAAAGCAGCTCCCCCGCACCCTCGATGAGGCACTGGACGCGCTGGAAAAAGACAACGCTTTCTTAAGCCCCGTCTTCCCGCAGCGGCTTCTGGAGATTTGGGTCGCGAACAAGCGTAAAGAAACGGCCAGGTATAACCAGCTGCCGCACCCGGCAGAATACGCGATGTATTTCGATTTGTAAACTCTGTAGGGCACGACGCCCTCGGCTCGCCGCTCCCCGGTAGGGACGACCGCCCTCGGTCATCCGCGGCATTTGCGGACGCGCAATGCGCGCCCCTACGGGGACGGGGTTGCGCGACGGGTCGATTACCATCGACCCCTACGACACGGTTATTTACGGGGTTATCCCGCGCGCATGTTACACATATGACATTGATTGTGAGGAGAACAAAGATGAATTCGGGGAAATACGGCGCATACGGGGGGCAGTTTATCCCCGAAACGCTGATGAGCGCGGCGCTGGAGCTGGACGCGGCATACAAGCAGGCAAAAAGCGACCCTTCGTTTACGGCGGAGCTGAAAAGCCTGATGAACAATTATGCCGGAAGACCGTCGCTTCTGTATTACGCCGCGAAAATGACCGCCGACTTGAGCGGCGCGAAGGTGTATCTGAAACGGGAGGATCTGAACCATACCGGCTCCCATAAGATCAACAACGTGCTGGGACAGACACTGCTTGCCAAACGGATGGGTAAGACGCGCGTCATCGCCGAAACGGGCGCGGGGCAGCACGGCGTAGCGGCGACGACGGCGGCGGCTCTGATGGGGCTTCGCTGCGTTGTGTTTATGGGTGAGGAGGATACGCGGCGGCAAGCGTTGAACGTATACCGCATGAAGCTGCTCGGCGCGGAGGTTCGCCCCGTGACGAGCGGCACCGCGACGCTAAAAGACGCCGTCAGCGAAACGATGCGCGAATGGACGGCGCGGGTGAGCGACACGGCGTATGTACTCGGCTCGGTGATGGGACCGCACCCCTACCCGATGATGGTGCGCGATTTCCAAAGCGTGATCGGGCGCGAAATCAAAGAGCAGATGCGCGAAGCCGAGGGTAAACTGCCCGATGCCGTGATCGCCTGCGTAGGCGGCGGCAGCAACGCGATGGGTACGTTCTTTGACTTTATCCCCGACACGTCGGTGCGGCTGATCGGCTGCGAGGCCGCCGGTCTGGGGATTGATACGGACAAGCACGCGGCGTCGGTGACAAAAGGAACCGTCGGCGTTTTCCACGGGATGAAATCTTACTTCAATCAGGACGAGGACGGGCAGATCGCGCCGGTATACTCGATCTCGGCGGGGTTGGACTACCCGGGGATCGGTCCCGAACACGCGAGCCTCGCCGACAGCAAACGCGCCGAATACGTGCCTGTCACCGACGAGGAAGCGGTTCGGGCATTTGAGTACCTCGCCCGCACCGAGGGGATCATCCCCGCCATCGAAAGCGCGCACGCCGTGGCGCACGCCATGAAGATCGTGCCGGATTTGCGGAAGGATCAGTGCGTCGTCATCACCCTTTCCGGGCGCGGGGACAAAGACGTCGCGGCCATTGCGCGGTATAGGGGGGAACAGATTGATGAATAGAATCGCGCGGGCGTTTGACGGAAAAAAGGCATTCATCCCATTTATCACAGGCGGCGACCCCGACCTCGAAACGACCGGGCGCTTAATTCCCGCGATGGCGGAAGCCGGAGCCGACATCATCGAAATCGGGATCCCCTTTTCCGACCCGGTGGCCGAAGGCCCCGTTATCCAAGACGCGAGCAGGCGGGCGCTGGAAGCGGGCTGCAATTTGCACAAACTTCTTTCGGTAGTGCGTACAGCGCGGGAGAAAACCGACGTGCCGCTGCTGTTTATGACCTACTTAAACCCCATCCTCACCTTCGGCGCGGAGAAGTTTATAAAAAGCTGCAAAGACGCCGGAATTGACGGGCTGATCGTGCCCGATATGCCCTTTGAGGAAAAGGGGGAGTTATCCGGCTATTGCCGCGCCTCCGATGTGTCGCTGATTTCAATGATCGCGCCGACGTCAGAGGAACGCGTCGCCGCCATAGCGCGGGAAGCGGAAGGGTTTTTATACTGCGTGTCGTCGATGGGCGTTACGGGTGTGCGAGGTGAGCTTGGCGCGGAAGCCGGGCGGATGGTCGCGCGGGCGAAAAACGTTTCCTCCGTACCCTGCGCCGTAGGGTTCGGCGTATCCACTCCGGCACAGGCGAAAGAGCTTTGCCGCTTCGCCGACGGCGTCATCGTCGGCAGCGCGATTGTCAAGCTGGTAGCCGAGCACGGGCGCGAATGCGTCCAGCCGGTGGCGGATTATGTGCGCTCGATGAAAGCCGGAATGGCTTAATCGAAGTGTTGAATATTGTGTGTTCGCCTGAAAGGCGAACGAGCGAAGCGTTTGCGAGCAGGTGCCTTTGGCACGGTTTCGCAAGCCGGAGCGGGCAATTTTCAACATGCCATTGACACCTCCCGCGCGGACTTCGAAAACTTGTAATCGTCGGTACATTATGGTATGATATTTCCAAGGGGGAATTACGAATGAATTTGATCTATCAGGGTAAAACAAAAGATGTCTTCAGGCTGGAAAACGGCAACTATCTGCTGCGCTTCAAGGATGACGTGACCGGCACGGACGGCGTGTTTGACCCCGGCGCGAACACCGTCGGCTTGTCCATTGAGGGCATGGGGCGGGGCGGTCTGCGCCTGACCGATTATTTCTTCAAAAAAATGAAAGGCATCCCCACGCATTATATCTCCGCCGACATCGAAAAAGCGGAGCTGACGGTACTCCCGGCGAAGCCGTTCGGGAAAGGGCTGGAGGTCATCTGCCGTTACCGCTCAACCGGCAGTTTCATGCGCCGGTACGGACAGTACGCAACGGAAGGACAACCGCTGGACGCTCTGGTGGAAGTCACGCTGAAGGACGACGAACGGGGCGACCCCACGATCTCCAAAGACGCTCTGGTGGCGCTCGGGGTTCTTGTAAAGGAAGAATACAAAGAGCTGAAAAAGCTGACCAAGCGCATCTCCGGCATCGTGAAAGACGATTTAGCCGCGAAGGGTCTGGAATTATACGACATCAAGCTGGAATTCGGACGCGGCGCGGACGGCGAAATCATGCTGATTGACGAAATTTCCGCAGGAAACATGCGGGTGTATAAAGACGGGCAAATCGTTCCGCCGCTGGAGCTTGTGGAGCTGATTCTGTCATAGCAGCAGCGGCTGCGGCTGACGCCCGTCCATGACATCGGAGAGAAGGCTCGGGATACGTTCCATTTCGGCGATGATACTGGCCGGTTTATTGACCGCATCGTCTTGCCGATACGGGACGAAAAAGACATTTTTCCGCGCCATCAGAGTTCCAATATTGCTGGCCGAGCCGGACAGGCCGTCGTTGGTCGATATGCTCAGTAACAGCGGGCGTCCGTTACGCAGATGGCTTTTGGCTGCCATCGTAACGGGAGTGTCTGTAATGCCGGAGGCTAGCTTCGCCAGCGTGTTGCCGGTAACCGGAGCGATGATCAGCAGATCCAAAAGTTTCTGCGGCCCAATCGGCTCCACCTCCTGAAGGGTGTGCCACACGGGTTTTTCCGTGATTGCCTCAACCTGACGAATCCAATCCGCCGCTTTGCCGAAGCGGGTGTCGAGTTCGTAGGCTGTCTGCGAAAAAATGGGGGTTATATCCTTCCCCGATATCGCCAGTGTGCGCATGACATTTATGGCGCGTTCGAACGTGCAAAAAGAACCGCAAATAGCCCATCCAATCCTCATAACGCACCTCTTTCTTCCAATATGCGGTTTAATACCAGCCGCATGACCCGCGCGGCGCTCTCCGGCGCGCATTTACCCGGCAGCGACAGCGCCCAAAGGTAACGAACGCCCAGCCGCTCCGCAGCCTCAAAATCCATCCCGCCCGGCGCGGACGCCAGATCAATTACAACACAAGCCTGTTTTAACTCGTTAAGCCGTTCCGCGGGTAAAACCAACTCCGGCACGGTATTAAATACCGCGTCATAACGGTGAAGCGTGCCGTCCAGCCGCATGCTATGCGCGGCAGCATAACCGCGTGCGGCAATCCATGCGAAATCGGCATCCCTGCGTGCCGACGCCGTAACCCGCGCGCCCAGTGCGCTTAAACGCTCGCATAATTGCTTTCCGATCCGCCCGTACCCGATCACGAGCGCTTCGGAACCGTGCAGCGTTATCGGCATTTCGCGCATCGCGATTTCGAGCGCTCCCTCGGCGGTGGCGATTGCGTTGAGAACGGCAAAATCCTCGCGGGAGAGAAAATCCTCGCCGCGTACCAGTGTCTGCCCCTCACGTAAAAGCCCGTTAAAGTGGCTTGCCGGGACACCCTTTAGGGGGAGTACGATAATATCCCCAAACGCCGCAGCGTCCTCGGCGGACTTAAACAGACGCGCCTCCGCGCCTTCCTCAGACAGGATTTCGCATAACCGCTTCGCCCGCGCATCTCCTTCCATGATTGAAAAACGCATTCCAGCCTCCCTCATGCATCAAAAAACCGATATTTTGCCCCTAAACCTATGGTATGCAGGCGCAAAAAAACTGTACCGCGCCCCAAAGGACGCGGTACAGCGGATATGGCGCTTATTCTGAATCTACATCAGGTTCGGTTTCCGGTTCGGGAGTCGGTTCCGGCTCGTTCTCCACGAGTTCGCGGTACTTCTCCAAAATGGCTTGCTCCAGTACCGCGCGGGCTTCCGCGTTGATCGGATGCACGATGTCGCGGTAGGTGCCGTCGGCCGCTTTGCGGGAAGGCATGGCGAGGAAAAGCCGCTCCGGGCCGTCAATGACTTTAATATCATGCACGGCGATTTCATTATCGAAGGTGACCGAAGCGACGGCTTTCATCCGTCCGCTTTCTTGAGTTTTGCTGACTTTGACTTGTGTGATATTCACGGTGACATCATTCCTTTGTCTTTATTGTTTCACGAGGTTCATATACTATTAAAAGAAAATTTTGGAGGCGGTTCTTTGGAAACGATTTCGGCTTTGCTGAAACCCGGGCGCAAGGCGCATTTAATCGGTGCGGGCGGGGTATCCATGTCGGCACTGGCCGAAGTCTTGGCGGGTCGCGGCTTGATTGTAACCGGTTCTGACCGGCAGGAGAGCGACGCTGTTCGGAGACTGCGAACGCTCGGAATCCCCGTAGAGTGCGGGGAGAGCGGCTTGTATCTCCGAGAAGCCGATGTTGTGATTCGAACCGCCGCCGCGAGGGAGGACAACGCGGAGGTTAAGCTGGCGCGGAGCCTTTCGATTCCGCTGCTGGAACGAGCCGACGCATGGGGCGAACTGATGCGCGGTTACGCGCGCGCCGTGTGCGTAGCGGGAACCCACGGGAAAACCACCACCACCGGGATGCTGACCCATATCGCGATGGAAGCCGGAACCGACCCGACCGTAATGCTGGGCGGAAGGCTGCCGCTGCTCGGTGGGGGACACCGTGTGGGTGCCGGGGAGATTATTATCGCCGAAGCTTGTGAGTATCACAACTCCTATCACCGCTTTCGCCCGACCACCGCCATCCTGCTCAACATTGAAGCCGACCACTTGGATTTCTTCTCCGGCTTGGATGAGCTGATTGCGTCCTTCCGCGATTTCGCGAAGCTCGTTCCACCGAACGGATTTGTCATCGCGAACGGAGACGACGCC
Organism: Clostridiales bacterium UBA929; assembly: GCA_002293625.1. Taxonomy (GTDB): domain Bacteria; phylum Bacillota; class Clostridia; order Oscillospirales; family UBA929; genus UBA929. The sequence continues at coordinate 15,480 of DBDP01000003.1, forward strand.
AATGTGCGGAAAGCTTTGGAAGGGTTTGACGTACTGTGGTTTGGGCGCGGCACCGACGTTCGCGCGGAGCGGATCGAAGCCGAGCGGGGCAGATACGCGTTTACCTTAACGGTACGCGGAAAGGCCGAAGCCGAGGTGCGCTTAAAAGTGCCGGGGATGCATAATGTACAGAACGCGCTGGCCGCCGCCGCCGCCGCTTTCGCGAACGGGATACCCGGAGATGCCGTGGAGCGCGGACTCGCGTCCTTCACCGGGACGGGACGGCGTATGGAATACCGCGGGAACGTGAACGGAGCCGATATATATGACGACTATGCGCACCACCCTTCGGCGGTGGCCGCCACGCTTGCGGCAGTGAAAGCAATGGATTATCGACGCGTACTTTGCGTCTTTCAACCGCATACCTACACAAGAACCAAAGCGCTTTTTGAGGAGTTCGCTTCTGCGCTCGGAGGGTTCGACCGATGCTACCTCGCGGATATTTACGCCGCGCGGGAAGCCGATCCGGGAGATATCTCCTCAGAGATGCTCGCAAAACGCATTCCCGGCGCGGTGTATACCGGAACGGCGGAAGCCACGGCGCGGGCTGTGCGGGATGATCTCCGCCCCGGCGACATTCTCCTGACGATGGGCGCGGGAGACGTGGACAAAGTCGCGGAATTGCTGACCGGAATGTAGTGGCGATGAAAGCGCTCTAGCTTCTCATCTGCTTCCTTCTCGAAAGATTCATCGTGCCGTCCTGCATCTCACTGATCATATCGAGGCTTTTGCCCGTTCCGTAAGCCACACAGGATATGGCTTCGTCAGCCACGTGGGTAACGATCCCGGTTTTGGATTCAATCAGCTTATCAAACCCCCAAACAAGGCTCCCACCGCCCGTCATGATGATGCCGTTCGTGGAAATGTCGGCGACCAGTTCCGGCGGCGTGCGTTCCAGCACCGAATGAATGGCTTCGATGATTCGGGTGGAGACTTCCTCCAGCGCGTCAATCATGTCATTGGATGTGACGGTGAAAACACGCGGCAGACCGGTCATCAGGCAGCGTCCCTTTGCTTCAATAACCTTCTCTTCGGGGCGCGGGAATACGCAGCCGATGTTGATCTTCATTTCCTCGGCGGTGCGTTCCCCTACCAACACATTGTGTTTGCGGCGGATGTACTTGACAATGGCTTCGTCGAACTGATCGCCCGCGATCTTGATCGATGTCGACTCCACAATGCCTTTTAGCGATATGACCGCTACGTCGGTGGTACCGCCGCCGATGTCGACGACCATATGCCCGCAGGGTTTAGAGATATCCAGCCCCGCGCCGATAGCCGCCGCGACCGGTTCCTCAATAAGGTATACCCGTTTTGCCCCGGCCTGAAGCCCGGCGTCGATGACGGCGCGCTCCTCTACCTCTGTGATACCGCTCGGAACGCAGATAACAATGCGCGGTTTCGTGAGATGAAATCCCGACACCTTCTTAAGGAACTCCTTAATCATGCGCTCGGTCATTTCGTAGTCGGAGATGACGCCCTCGCTCAGCGGGCGAAGCGCGACGATGTTGCCCGGTGTACGCCCCAGCATTTTTTGGGCGTCGGTACCGACCTTCAGGAGCTTTCCGGTCATTTTGTCGATGGCGACAACACTGGGTTCGCGCAGAACAATCCCTTTACCCTTTACGTAAACCAAAATGCTCGCCGTACCCAGATCCAGCCCTATATCCCTGCTGAACACTGATGTTTACCCCTCTCTCTTCCTGCGATTTATTATATCCCTATAAAGAAACCTTTGCAATAGCCAAAGCAAAAAAAGACGGCATTTGTACAAAAAATCGCAAGTTTTTACCTGTTCGCGGATGCGCAAAAGCCAACTCTCTCGCGTAAAGGCACTGCGAGTCCAGCCCAAGCTCGCCCGTTTTGCCGCCGTAACGCGTATCCCCCGCCAGCGGGTGTCCCATATGCGCCATGTGAACGCGTATCTGATGCGTCCGCCCCGTTTCGAGGCGGCATTCCACATGTGTATAGCCTTGATACCGCGCCAAAACCCGCACATGGGTCACGGCTTCCCGCCCGTCGGGTCGCACAGCCTGTCTCTTACGATCTATCGGGTGTCGTCCGAGCGGAGCGTTTACGGTAAATGTTTCCTGCTTAATCATGCCGCGCGCGAGAGCTTCGTATACACGCAGCACCTCATGTTTTTTTAACGACGCCGACAGCGCCACATGCGTGCTGTCGTTTTTTGCTACAACCATCAAGCCGGAGGTGTCTTTGTCCAGCCTGTGGACGATCCCCGGACGCTTTACTCCGCCTACGCCGGAAAGGCTTTCGCCGCAGTACGCCAACAGGCCATTGACCAGCGTGCCGCGCTCGTGTCCGGGGGAAGGGTGAACCGCAAGCCCCCGCGGCTTGTTGATCACCAGCAAGTCGGCGTCTTCGTAGACGATTTCCAGCGGTATGTTCTCCGGCAGCGCCTCGGGCGGGAGCGGGTCGGGTTCATCCACGGTAATGACCTCACCCGGCGAAACGCGATGGCTTTTCCGGGCAACCAGACCGTTGACCGTCACGCGGTTCTGCACGATCAGGCGCTCCGCCGCGCTGCGGGAGAGAGGGCCTGTCCGCGCCAGAAAGATGTCGATCCTCGGCAGCAACCCCCGGTTGGATTCCGGCTGCTCGCAATCCTTACTGCTGACCGTTCTCGTCCACAGCGGCATCGGGTTCCTTCTTTCTCGCGTCAAGAATCAAATACAGGCAAAAACATGCCCCGCCGACCGTGATGAAGATGTCAGCCACGTTAAAAACGGCGAAGGAAACAAAGGTGAACTCAAACATATCCACCACGTACCCTCGCAGCGCGCGGTCAATCAAGTTGCCCACCGCGCCGCCCAACACGCAGGAAATACTGACCAATCCCAGTCTGCCCCGCACCCAGCCCCGGCAGACGGCGAGGATGATCGCTGCGGCGGCGAGGGTGGAAGCCGCGACCAAAAACCAGCGCGCCTGACCGAAAAGGGAAAACGCCGCGCCGGTATTTTCCGTGTAGGTGAGCCGTACACCGGGGAAAAAGGGATAGTGAATGGATTGCGGAAACCGCGCTTCCGCAACGGAAGAAATCCAGCGTTTCACCACTTGGTCGAGCGCGACGATCGGAAGCGCGAGCAGCAGCCAGAGTTTAGCGAGTGAAGCCGCGCGGCGGGGGCTCTTCTCTTCCAGCGGAATCATTCCGTCACCGCCCCGGCACAGCGGGCGCAGAGGGTGGGATGTTTCGGATCCGTCCCCAAATCGGTAAAATACCCCCAGCAGCGTTCGCACTTCTCGCCCGGCGCGCGGGATACCGCAACCGAAAGCTCGTCTCCCTGACAGAGTGTCACCGCCGAGACGATGCAGCACTTTTGCAGAAGCGCCGTGTGCGGAAGCAGCTCATTATACAGCGCGTCGCCCAGCGTAACGGTTATGGCGGCTTCCAGCGGCTTGCCGATTACTTTCTCGGCGCGGGCGTCCTCAAGGGCTTTGTTGACGGCGGGACGGACGGTTTCAAAGATGGTGTCGATCACGCCGCGACGGTAGTCAACGCTGACGGTCCCCGGCATTCCGGCGTAGAGCGGGCTGCCCTGTTCTTTTCCGGGGACAAACGCCCAAATCTCCTCGCTTGTGAACGCCAGCACCGGCGCGATCAGGCGGGTCAGCGTATCTAATACGGTGTACAGTACAGACTGAATCGCGCGGCGTTCGGGACTGTCCGCCTTTTCGCAGTAGAGGGCGTCTTTGACGATGTCTAAATAGAAGCTGCTCATATCCAGTACGCAGAAATTATGCACCGCGTGGAAGATGGTGTGGAACTCATACCGCTCGTAAGCGTCCAACACTTTCTCGCGCAGCTCCTCGAGACGGGAAAGCGCCCACGCGTCCAACGCGCTGTAGGGACGGTCGCCCCCGACCGTCCGCGGTTCGTTTTGGGGGTTATAATCAAACAGATTCCCGATTAAGAACCGGCAGGTGTTGCGAATTTTGAGATAAACGTCGCCCAGCTGCTTTAGGATGTTCGGCGACACCCGCACATCGCTGTGGTAATCGCTCGACGCCACCCATAGCCGCAGGATATCCGCGCCGTTTTCGGCGCAGACGGCGACGGGGTCAACGCCGTTGCCGAGGGATTTGCTCATCTTGCGCCCCTCGCCGTCCACCACCCAGCCGTTCATGATGACGGTGTCATACGGTGCGCGCTCTTCGCCGGTGGCGACGGCGGTCAACAAGCTGGACTGGAACCAGCCGCGGTATTGGTCGCTGCCCTCTAAATACACGTCGCTCGGCCAGCGCAGTTCATCACGCGTGCGGAGCACGGCGTCGTGCGTCGAGCCGGAATCGAACCAGCCGTCCAGCGTGTCCGTTTCTTTGGTAAACGTTTTGCCGCCGCAGTGGGGGCAAGCAAAATCTTTCGGCAGCAACTCCGCCGTTTCTTTTTCATACCACACGTTGGAGCCGTGTTCGCCGAACAGGGCTGATACGCGTTCAATGCTCTCCGGCGTGCATACAGGCTTTCCGCAGTCCTCACAGTAGAAAACCGGGATCGGCAAGCCCCAGTGACGCTGACGGGAGATACACCAGTCGCTGCGTTCGCGCACCATCGCGAGCATCCGCTCTTTGCCCCAAGCCGGAAGCCACGACACGCGCTCCACCTCGGCGCAGGCTTTGTCCTTGATGCTGTCCACCGACGCGAACCATTGCGGCGTCGCGCGGAACAAAATCGGGCTGTTGCACCGCCAGCAATGCGGGTAGGTATGCTCAATCGTCTCCGAAGCCAGCAGAAAGCCCGTCTCTTTGAGATGCTCCAAAATCGCGGCGTTTGCCTTATTATAACTCATTCCGGCGCAGACGGCTCCGGCTTCTTCGGTCATGATACCCGCGTCGTCTACCGGCACGGGCATCGGCAGTTTATAGGTCAGCCCCGCCGCGTAGTCCTCCGCGCCATGACCCGGTGCCGTGTGGACGCAGCCGGTACCGCTGTCCGCCGTGACGTGGGTACCGTTGATAACAAGGCTGTCGCGCTCCAAAAACGGGTGACGCGCCGTCATATGCTCAAACTCGTGTCCCTTAAAGGAAGCCAAGACATTGTATCCGCTCCATCCGGCGGTTTTCGCCACCGACGGGAGCAACTCCGTCGCAAGAATGTAGCGTTCGCCGTTCGCTTCGGTCAGGCTGTATTCAAGCGCCGGGTGCAGACAGATCGCGACGTTGCCGGGAAGCGTCCATGTGGTGGTCGTCCAGATGACGAAGTAGGTCTTGTCCGTGCCTCCATAAGGCGATAGTAGATTTTTATCGTCTTTGACGGGGAACTTGACATAAATCGATTCGCAGGGGTCGTTTCTGTACTCGATCTCCGCCTCGGCCAGCGCGGTGCGGTCGTGGGTACACCAGTAAACGGGCTTCAGACCTTTGTAAATCAAGCCCTTTTGGTACATCTCGCCGAATATCTTAACCTCCCGCGCCTCAAACGCGGGATCCATCGTCAGGTAGGGGTGTTCCCAGTCGCCCAAGACGCCAAGCCGGATAAACTGCTCCCGCTGTTCGTCGACATACCGCGCTGCGAAGGCGGCGCAGGCGCTGCGGAACTCCGGGATCGACATCTTGCCCCGGTCGAGCTTCTGCTTTTTGATGATGGCGCTCTCGATCGGCATTCCGTGGTTGTCCCACCCCGGCACATAGGGGGCGTAACGCCCGGTCATATTTTTATAGCGGATGATGAAATCCTTCAATATCTTGTTCAGCGCCGTGCCGGCGTGGATACTGCCGTTGGAAAACGGCGGACCGTCGTGCAGGATGAAGGACGGCTTATCCTTATTGCGCTCCATCAGCCCGGCGTAAACGTCTTTCATGCGCGGCAGAGCCTCCGGCTCCCGCTTCGCGAGCGAGGCGCGCATCGGGAACTCGGTCTTGGGCAGATTGAGCGTTTGGTTATAATCCATTCAGGTTTCCTCCCATCGCCCGGTAACAGGGCATTGCCATTATACCAAACGGCGACGGGGCTGTCAATCTTCTTGCGAGCCTGCAAAAATGTGTTTGTAAAACACAGTAAGGAAAGGGGCAAACATATGGAAGCAAAAATGCAACAATATTCGACAATTCTCGCCGATCCAGCGTGGGATGTCGAAAAAAAAGGCGGAAGGGGCGCGATCAAGTATTACAATGTCGAGCCGCTGGAGCGTATAAAAGCTATGCCGGTAGCGGATTTATGCACCGAGAACGCTCATTGCTGGTTATGGGTCACCAACGCCACTCTGGAACACGGCTTTGCGGTCTTACGGGCATGGGGGTTTACACCGCGTAGTGTGTTTACATGGTGCAAGCCACGGATGGGTCTCGGCGTCTATCTTCGCAACGCCACCGAGCATGTCCTGTTCGGCACACGCGGAAAAGCGCCAATCCTGTTCAACGCACAGCCAAACTGGGGCTTCTTCCCCAGACAGGAACACAGCCATAAGCCGGAGGAGCTGCACAAAATCATCGAGCGCTGCTCACCCGCGCCCTATCTCGAACTCTTCGCTCGGCGACGTCAACCCGGATGGGATGTCTGGGGCAACGAAATCGACTCCGACATCGTCATCCCCGGCTACCCAGTCCCTAACTACTCCGCAAAAGCAAATCACAAAAATACCGAAAAAGGAGCTGTCAATGAGTGAAACTGTCAAATGTCTTCATAGCCGCAGCGATGAACCGTGGGCACAAGCCTACGATGGGCTCGAGGATCGCGGGGATGTGCTTTCTGCTCTTTTTCGCCTTAGCCGTACTGTTCGCCGGCGTGATAACAAGAGAAAAACTCTGGCTGCTGTTAGGAGCGATCTGGACGATCATAGACGCCGCCATCCTCGCCACCTTGATCATTATAAATGTCCATCGGAACCGACCGCGTTGGTAGGCGGGAGGAAGCGGTTATGAAACGCACACCATTTAACGAGATGGCGTGGCTGGCGCTCGACTGGCAGCGGCCGTTTGAACTGGAATCCGTGACCGATCTCCTAACCCACCTCGCCTCGCATACGCCGCAGACCCCTGTCGTCTTCGAAGCACGCGGCGATTGCGGAAAGATTCGCTACACCCTCGGCGTTGATCGCCGGTACATACGGATGATTACCGATCTCTGCAAAGCCCACGGTAATATCCGCTTTGCCGAAGCGCCGCCACGAATGCCGGTGAACGCCACCCGCCAGCTCAAAATCACCAAACCCATCCTCTCGCTGAAAACGGATATCACCGAAGCGGTAGTCCGGGCGGGATTGGCGGCACTATTGCAGCCCACGGGCGATGAGCAGGCAGTCTTGCAAATCATCCTCGGAATGCCGTATAGCCCGTCCCCGATGCCGCAGCATCTCCCCGACCCGCACGCGAGCTGGCTGAAGGTTGCCTTCGGTGAAGTGCAGCCCGCCTCGGCGGACAGCCGCAGGGTAGTTAACGAAAAGCTATCATCAAATGGGTTCAACGCCGTCGTCCGCTTGGGAGCCTCCGGCTCCCGGGCGGCGGCGCAAGGACATATTTTGTCTCTATTGTCGGCGCTCCGTACCCTGCGCAGCGCGGGCGTATCGATTCAAGCGATAGGCGAAGACCCTGAGAAGCTGAACCGTGCGCACATCCCGTGGCATTTCCCCTTGCGCTTGTCGGTAAAGGAGCTGGCGTGCTTCCTGCTACTGCCGATCGGCGATACCGAACTGCCCGGCATTGCGGGGCTGCATCCAAAACAAATCATGCCTCCGGCATGGTACCGCAACCCTTTCCCGATCCACGACCGTACCTTTGCGCTGGGGCTGGACGGCAAGACGCGACTCAGTATCTCGCCGAAAGACAGCCTTGAACATACCCACATCATCGGTCCCACCGGCGCGGGAAAAAGCACCGTGATGCAACATCTGATCCTCTCCGACATCTACGCTGGGCGAAGCGTCCTCGTGATCGACCCGAAGGCGGATTTGGTTAACAGTATATTAGCCCGCATACCTAAACACCGCGAGGATGATGTAGTCGTGATCAACCCAAGTTCCGATAGCCCTGTAGGTGTGAATCCACTGGCATATAACAATCATCCCAATCCCGGCTTGATCGCCGACGCCATCCTCGCCGTCTTCCAGCAAGTCTTCCGCGACAACTGGGGCATTCGCAGCCAAGACGTAATCTCGGCGTCGCTGCTGCCGCTGTTGCTCACCGACGACGCGTTCCGAAAAAAGATTACGGCAGGAATAACAGACAAGATGGGACTGAGCCCCTTCTGGCGAGCCTTTGAGAACCTCAGCGACATCGGGCGGCGTCAAGAGATCGCTCCCGTGCTCAACAAAATGCGACAATTTTTGCTCCGTCCGGGGCTGCGGAACATCCTCGGGCAGTCCGATCCCAAGTTTGACCTCAATGATCTCTTTACCAAACCCCGCATTGTGCTGGTGCCGCTGAACAAAGGGCTGATTGGCAGCGAAAGCGCCAAATTGTTGGGCTCACTGATTGTCGGGCTTGTCTGGACGCTGGCACTGGGACGCGCCGGTATTCCCGAAGAGCGGCGAAAGCCCGTCAGCATCTATATCGACGAGCTGCAGGACTACATATCCTCCATCTCGGCGGATTTCTCGGACGCCTTGGCACAGGCGCGCGGGCTGGGCGTCGGCATCACGATGGCGCACCAGTACCGCGAGCAACTGCCGCCGGAGATACGTGCGGGGATAGACGCCAACGCCCGCCACAAAATCTGTTTCGGTCTCTCCGCCACGGACGCGAAAGCGACGGCGGCGATGGCACCGGAACTGACCCCCGAAGATTTCATGACCCTCCCGCGATACCAAATCTACACCTCGTTCAACAACGACGGCAGGAACACCGGCTGGGTATCGGGATTAACCATGCCCTCATCGCCAATCCGCAATAATCCGGCGGAGCTGAAAGCAAAAGTCGCGGTGCGCTATGGCAGACCAGCCTGTGAGGTGGAGCGGGAGTATTTAACGCTCTTGGGCAGCCGTTTTACCGACCAAGAAAATGACCCAACGCCGGTGGGGAGGAGGGTAAGAGTATGATGTCAAGTTCCACTGCGCCCGCGGGCAGTCGTCTAAGGTCGCTTTCACTCTCCGGCGCAAGCGCCGTCCGTTTTCGCGCCCTTACCCTCCCTGCGGGCTTGCTCCACTCTTCTTTCTTGACGAACCGCCCCCATCTTCGCGCTGTCCAAGCGCAGGCAGAAACCCAGCAGCCACCGCAAAGCGAATTCTTTTTCGGAGATGACCCCTATCGCATTCCCTATCGTTTACCTGTCTGCGGCGGGAGCCTCCCGGCGGAGGTGGCGTTATGAGAGGTCGCTATCTTTCCAAGCGGCGGTTAGAGGAATTGGCGCGGATTATTTCCGAGCGGGACAAAGCCATCCTCCGCTCCCTCCAAGAGTGCCGCTATCTGCTCACGGGGCAGGTCGGACGCCTCCACTTTACCGACAGCGCCAACCCCACCGCCGCGCTCCGGGCGGCCAGCCGCGCCATGACCAAACTCCGCGACTACGGCATTGCCGAAGCCTTGCAGCGAAGGATCGGAGGGGTGCGGGCGGGCAGCGGCTCCTATGTCTGGAGCTTAACCGAATCCGGCGTCCGCCTGATTACCTTACAAGACCCCGAACACAGCCCGCGCAAGCGCTCGTTCGAGCCGTCCCTGAACTTCCTGAAACACACGCTGGAAGTCGCCGAAACCTTCATCCAGCTCGGCGAAATCTGCCGCCGGAACCGCTTGGAGCTGGTAAAGAGCGAGATGGAACCGGTCTGCTGGCGGAGCTACAGCGGCGAGGATGGCAAACCCGCCGCGATGAAGCCCGACCTCTTCGCCGTGACCGCCGGTGGTGAATATGAAGACAGTTGGTTTATCGAGGTTGATATGAACACCGAGTCACCCTCGATCGTATTGGAAAAGTGCCGCCGCTATATTCTCTACCGCCAAAGCGGGATCGAACAGCAGACGCGTGGTGTCTTCCCGCTGGTGGTCTGGCTGGTTCAGAGCGACAGCCGCAAAGCCAAACTGCGCCAGACCATCGCCGATTGTCGCGAGATTCCCGAAGCAAGCAAAGGTATTTTCGCGGTGATTCTACCGCATGAATTTGAAACACTCATCCGCAACGGAAAGGAAGGTATCGTATGAATAATTTATCATCCAAGCATCGCTGCCCGGCGGCAGAGCCGCTCCGATTCTTTGATATGTTCGCCGGGATCGGCGGTTTCCGCGCCGGACTGGAACGCGCCGGCGGCTACGAGTGCGTTGGGCACTGCGAAATCGATAAACACGCCGAGCGGGCATACCGCGCGGCACACCAAGTAAAAGAAAGCGAGGTTTTTTATGAAGACGCGACAACCATTAACACAGACGACATGCCGGACTTCGACCTGCTCTGCGGCGGCTTCCCTTGCCAAGCGTTTTCAATCGCTGGCAAACGGCAGGGATTTGCCGATCCCAGAGGCACTCTCTTCTTTGAAATTGCGCGAGTGGTGCGCGCAAAACGACCTGCGTATTTGCTGCTTGAGAATGTTCCCGGCTTGCTCTCGCATGACCAAGGCCGGACATTTGCGGCTATCCTCAATGAGCTTTGCGAATTGGGGTACGGCGTCGAATGGCAGGTGCTTAACAGCAAGGATTTCGGAGTCCCGCAATCAAGACGGCGGGTGTTCATTGTCGGATATCTTGATAGCGGATGCGCCGGAAAAATACTTCCTGTCCGAGAAGCAAACGCAAAAGCTC
>DBDP01000123.1 GCA_002293625.1 Clostridiales bacterium UBA929
AGGCGTATTCGACGGAAAGGGTTATACGATTTCGGGATTGAATGTGAGTTCCGCGGAGCAGATAAGCGATGTGGGCTTATTCGGAACCATTTACCAAGCCGGCGCGGTGAAAAACTTAACGGTGGAAGGGGTCATACAGGCAACTATAAACCCCATCGGGGAATTGTATATGGGTGGGATTGTTGCATATAACGACGGCGGCGACCTGCAAAACTGCATTTCCAACGTAACTGTCGCCGTAGGCAACAGCGTCAATTCCGGTACCTACACACATATCGGAGGTCTGGTGGGTTGGAACGGATACCGCCATGTGGGATTTGATCCGCTGATCGAGAATTGCTCCGCGCACGGTGACATTACGGTAGGTCATACTGAAGGCGGCAGACCCGTGCAAGCGGGCGGTTTGGTCGGATGCTCCGACGGCGGTCTGATAAAAAACTGCTTCGCGACCGGCACGGTTACAAGCGAGTGTGAGAGCGACGCCTCGAACCGTCATTTCGGCGGTTTTATCGGAAGCGAGAGCGCCGACGGCGTGATCGAAAATTGTTACGCGACCGGCGACGTAATCGGCGAGCAGTGCACCGAGGCGGGCGGATTCGCGGGTAATACTTACGGTCTCTTGAAAAACTGCTACGCCACAGGCAAAGTTTCCGGCAGCCGCGCGGGCGGAATCACCGGGGGCTATTCCGGCGGCAGACTTATTGGCTGCGTTGCTTTAAACCCGGCTGTTGAGAAATATGCTGACGACGCCATGCGCGTGGGGTTTATATATCCGGACAAAGATTCCTCTGGCAACGCGGCGTTTATCGGTATGGTAAATATAGACGGCACCACAGAATGGGTCAGCAAAAATTATGAGGAACGCAACGGAACGGATTTAACCGCCGTGGAGATTCACAACGACGGCACTTTGGGCGGTCGCTTCACGGTGGCGGGCGGCAGGACAATAGAGAACGGCAAGCTGCCGAGCTTCGGTACGGCGGCGGTTATTCCGTTGCACCTTCAAGCGGTTATGGTGGAAATCACCGGCATCACCGCGAACAGTAACCTCGTTTATTCAAAAACGGCAAAAGATGTGGACACAACGAGCGCAGACGCGGAAGCGGCGGATATATCCGGTCTTTCCTATACGTATGAGGGCGTCGGCGACACAGACTACGGACCGAGTTCTGCGGCTCCCGTAAATGCGGGGGATTACACCTGCACGGTTACATTGACGGACAGCATGTGTATCGCCGATCCGCTGGTGATCATCTTCACTATCGCTCCGAAACTTCTGCTGTGGGATTATTCCGGCGTGACTGTTACGACGAAGGATTATGACGGTACAACCACGGCTAGTCTCGCCGGAACGCCGACCATATCCGGCGTTATTGCGGGGGATACGGTAAATATCATTGGAGGCGCTTTAAGCGGCGCATACGACAGCGCAAATGCGGGATTCGCGGACGCCGAGGTAGGCGTAACGATTAAGCTCCCGGACGCGGAGATTACGCTCGATCCCGACGCGCTCGCCGCACTTGCGGAGGCTGCAAACACCGGCACGGTGGAGCATCAGAGCTACTTCGTGGTGGGTTACGACCCGGTGGCGCTGTGGGAGAACATCTTCCGCGACATTGACCCCGACGACTGGTTCTACGACGCCGTAGCCTACGCGAACTACCACGGCTATGTGGACGGCTACAACAACGAGTTCAAACCCTTCGACACATTCTCCCGCGCGACGTTTGTTACGCTGATTTGGAAACTGGAAGGAAGCCCAACCTACGGCGCGCCGGGGGCGTCGCGCCCTACATTCACCGACGTATCGGATGGCATGTGGTACACCGATGCGGTGTATTGGGCGGCGGAAAACGGCATCGTGCAGGGAGACGGCAACGGTTTCTACAACCCAAGCAAGCTAATCTCGCGCCAAGAGATGGTTACGATGCTGTATAATTACCTGCAATTCAAAGGTTACGAAATCCCCTTGAACCAAGAAGCCGAGTACGAAGATGCCGGCGACGTTGCGTCTTGGGCTGCCGACGCGGTTACAACACTGGCAAACGCCGGGGTGTTGAACGGCTTCACAGGCGACACGTTGAACCCGGCGCGGAACGCCATCCGCGCTGAACTTGCGCGGTTGTTCATGGATTTCCTGCGGCTGGTCGCGGGGAAGTAAAACCAGTCCCGACAAAAGATTCGCACAACCACTGCTTGTCAGGGTTGTGCGAACCTATATTTGAGGAATAACAAATCTCGGTAAAAAGTATTGCAGGAACTTAGAACTGTAAAAAAATATTTACCACTAAAGCGGAGCGGCGTTCTTCTTGTATATTAATCGCAATCCCTCCAGCAGCAGCGACGGAGAATGGCGCACCTCTCTGCGCATTTTACTTACAATGCGTTCGCTGAGACCGCCGGTCGCCAGTACAGTGCAGGACGAACCAAGCTCTTCTTCCACGCGCTCAATCAATCCGTCCAGCATCGAGGCAGTGCCGAACACCGCGCCGGAACGCATACAGTCAACGGTATTGCGCCCTATGACACGTTCGGGGGTTTCAATGCTGATTTTCGGAAGCTGCGCCGCTTTGGCGCTGAGCGCCTCCAGTGAGGTATTCAGACCGGGCAGAATCGCGCCGCCGATGAACCGCCCGTTCGGGTCGAGAACGCTCATTGTTGTGGCGGTACCCATATCGAAGATAATCAGCGGCGGTTTATACTCAGAGAGCGCCGCAACGGCGTTGCAAACCATATCGCTGCCGAGCTGCGCCGGATTGTCGATGCCAATATTCAAGCCGGTTTTCAGTCCCGGTCCTACGACAAACGGATCGATGCCGGTAAAGAGCCGGATGCCGTTTCGCAGAGCTTCGGTGGCCGGCCAAGCGACAGAACTCATGATGACGCCGCTTACCTTCTCCGCGTCCACGCCGCGCATTAACAGTATATCATGCAGCAGAACCGCCCATTCATCGGCAGTGCGCCAGTGCGCGGTATGCACCCGCGCGGTGCAGATAAGTGTCTCGCCGTCGTATACCCCGGCGAGAATATTGGTGTTGCCCATATCGAGAGCCAAGAGCATGGGTTGTCACCCGCCAATCATGTTTTTCGCCCATTTAGCGGGCAATATATAGCGTACAAAAGCCGGAAGCGAGAATGCCTACTTTATTTCCAGCGTATTTGATTCATTCGCCGGTGGTTGGCTTTCGGATGATGTACCCGGTTCCGCCGGAGGTGTCCTAAGCTCCATAAACTTCGCGGCAAGCTCAAATTGGGTTATCTTCTTATTTTCCAAAAGCAAATTGCCGTCTCGGTCATGCAGCAGCATGACATAGCCGTCTGTTGTCTTTTGGATGGTCATTTTCGCTTCGTCGGCAAGAGGGTTGATGTTGTGGATCACCATATCCCGCGATGTGTCGTCCTGCGCCCATCCTCCGATGATGCTGTAGTAATCGCCTTGTTTGGTCGGTATGATACGGGCATAACGGGGTAAAGACATATCGTTACTCATTTTTACCGGCGGGTTCCGTTTACGGTAGATACCGTACAAGATCCCGGCAAACCCCAAAAAGACCGCGAGAACAAAGAATCCTACAACCGGCAAAAGTGTCACCTTCCCGCATAGATATATATAGGCTTCATCGTGTATCCGCTATCTAAAAAATAATATCACCATACGAGGTATACGTCAACCCCAAAAGCAAGGTTCACATTTATTCAAAGGACATGTATTTCATAAACAGCTCCTGAAAGCGCGGGTGCGCCGCCAAGTTTATCTCGGTGCAATTCTCCGGCAGCGCCCGCAGTTCCTCCCACGCCTTTTGCGGGGATAGGAGCAGACGCGCAGCACCGCCGAGCGAGGTGTTACCGAGCGCGTGGACAAGCGGCACCAACCCGGACGGCAGCAGCCCGGTAACGGCTGCGCTTTCCGGGTCTATAGCCTGCCCGATCCCGCCCGCGAGATAGACGGCGTCTAAATCATTAGCTCCCAGTATCTCAACCCCGGTGCGTATGGCGGACTTAGCCAGTTGCAGGTCGCGTATCTCCTTTTGAGAGAAAACCGACTCGTCTTTGAGAAGACCCGCTTCGTCCACAAGACCGCGGCGGATAAGCGCCGCTAAATCATCCAGGATTTTGGACGTGCCGCCCGCCCGGCCGGAACCTTCAAACGCCGAGCCGGCCGCGGTGGAGGTTACGGTCAGTTTTCCGTGATCGTAGAGCGCGAGTTCGCCGTTCGTCCCCAGATCCATCAGCAGAAAGCGCCGCGCTCCGCGCGGCAGGGCGTACAGAAGCCCCGCCGTAATGTCCCCTCCGACAAACGTTGAAAGCCACGGGACGATACGCACAGAACCGCCTGACTCGTGTAAATTATATGCGTCCCGCAAACGGTACGCCGGTTTGAACGGATAAACACCGAGGCTCTCGCAGGAGATTCCCAGCAACAAATGCGCCATCACCGTATTGCAGGCGATGACCGTATCTTCGAGATGCCGCACACTTTGGGAATCTAACAAATGACGTATCCCGTCTTGTAACGCTTCTGCGACGGATGCTTGAAGGGTGGGCAGAGCACCGCCGTTCGCGGCGTGTATGCGGGATATGACGTCGGGACCGTACGCCCTTTGCGGATTCATAAAGCTGTGACGCGCAAGCGTCCGGCCCGTTTCGAGATCAATCAGCGCCAGTACCACGCTTGTGGTACCGAGATCGACCGCAAGACCGTAGCCCGCGCGCGGCTCAATATCCGCCGTGCCGGCGTCAAAGGAATCAAGGATTGTAAAACGTCCGCATTTCCCGCATGTCAGGCAGTTTCCGAGGCAACCGTTAATCATTGCCGCCCTCCGTTTGGTTTTCTGTTGATATTCTACCACCTCCCCGGCTATGACACAAGGGGAACGTGAGAAAACCGTTGTGTTTTTAATGGGTTTGCCTTACAATAGGCAAGAGAGATGAAATGAGGGCATGTTGAAAATTGCCCGCTCCGGCTTGCGACACCGCGCCATAGGCACCTGCTCGCAAGCGCTTCGCTCGTTCGCCTTGCAGGCGAACATGCAATTTTCAACACTTCGTTTAGGAGGTACTTATGAAAACATACTTGGGCATTGAACTCGGCTCCACCCGTATTAAGGCGGTGTTGATCGGCGAGGGGTACGCGCCGGTGGCGTCGGGGGCGCATGAGTGGGAAAACCGCTTGGAGAACGGCTTTTGGACATACGGCTTGGACGCCGTGTGGGCGGGAGTCCAAGACGCCTACAGTAAGCTCGCGGCGGATTACCAAGCAAGATACGGCGAGGCGCTGACCGCGCCGGACGGTATGGGTGTGTCCGCTATGATGCACGGCTATTTGGCATTTGATAAAAACGGAAATCTTCTCGTACCCTTCCGCACATGGCGAAATACCAACACCGGGCGGGCGGCGGAGCGGCTTACCGAAGCGCTCGGTTTCAACATTCCCCATCGGTGGAGCATCGCGCATTTTTACGAGGCGATCTTAAACGGTGAGGAACATGTGAAGGACGCCGCGTTTCTTACGACGCTCGCGGGGTTTGTGCATTGGAAGCTGACGGGACGAAAAGTGCTGGGGATCGGCGACGCGTCCGGCATGTTCCCTGTTGGGGGCGGTAACGATTATGATGCCGCGATGGTTGAGACGTTCAGGGAACTGACAGGCGTTAACGTTACGGATATATTACCGGAAATCCTGACTGCCGGGGACGATGGCGGAACGTTGACCGCCGAGGGGGCGAAATTGCTCGACCCGTCGGGGTGCTTGCGGGGCGGTGTGCCGCTCTGCCCGCCGGAAGGCGACGCAGGAACAGGGATGGTCGCGACCAACAGCGTCGCGGCACGTACTGGCAACGTGTCGGCGGGTACGTCGGTGTTCGCCATGATCGTTCTGGATAAGCCGCTTAATAAGGCGTATGCGGAGATTGATATGGTCACTACCCCGGCGGGTTTGCCCGTCGCTATGGTGCATTGCAACTCCTGCTCTTCGGACGCGGACGCGTGGGTCAAGCTGCTCGGCGAGGCGGCGCGGCTGATGGGCGCGGATTTTACAAAGCCCGAACTGTACGACGCGCTGTATGCCGAAGCGCTGAAAGGCGACAAAGACGGGGGCGGGTTGCTGAACTATAACTATTATTCCGGCGAACCGATCACCGGATTGTCCGAGGGGCGTCCGTTGTTCGCACGGTTGCCGGACAGCCGGATGAGCCTTTCCAATTTTATGCGCGTCCAACTTTACGCTTGTATCGCGACGTTAAAACTGGGCATGGAGATTCTTACGGAGCGTGAGAACGTAATGCTGGATGTTCTGCAGGGACACGGCGGCTTTTTCAAGACGCCGCTTGTGGGGCAGAAACTGATGGCGGCGGCGCTCAATGTACCCGTCGCCGTCACGGAGTCTGCCGGAGAGGGCGGCGCGTGGGGGATTGCGCTGCTTGCCGCCTACCGGGGTCGCGGCGAGAGCTTAGACACCTTCCTAAACGGCGTATTCGCGCAAAACAAAAGCGTTCGTGTTGAACCTGACGCTGACGATGCGGCGGGATTCGATGCGTATATGCGGCGTTACACAAAGGGTTTGGAGATAGAGCGAACCGCCGCCGCTGTGTTGTGAGGGGGAGCGTATGCGCTATAACTGCTTGATTGTGGACGATGAGAAGGAGCTTGCGCTTAGTACCTGCGAGTATTTTAGTCTGTTCGGTGTGACGACGGCGTATACGTTGAGCGTTGAGGAAACGCATGAGTTTTTGCGCGGAAACACGGCGGACTTGATCCTGCTGGACATCAATCTCGGTAAAGGCTCCGGCTTCGCGCTCTGTAAAACGCTTCGGGAGACGCTGGACGTTCCCATCCTGTTCATCAGCGCGCGCACGAGTAATGAGGACATGCTGCTGGCGCTGAATATCGGCGGGGACGACTATATTCAAAAACCGTATTCGCTTTCGGTTCTGCTGGCGAAAGTGAAGGCGGTGCTGAAACGTTACGGCGCGAAAGAGACGCCGGAGAATAGACTGCGTTTGGAAGCGGGTCTTGCGTATTTGGACGGAGCCGCGCTGCCGCTGAAAAATAAGGAGTATAAGCTGCTCAAGTATCTGATGGACAATAGGGGAAAAGTGGTCGGAAAAGAGGAACTGTTTGAAAACGTATGGGAGGATCGGTTTGTCGGCGACGGTACGCTGAACGTGCATATCCGCCGTCTGCGGGAGAAGATCGAAACCGACCCGAACGAACCGGTGTTGATTAAAACCGTGTGGGGAGTCGGGTATCTGTTCGGGGGAGACGCGACATGAAGAAAGCGTTCGCGGCTGTCCTGCTTTTGGCGTCCGCTCTTGCCGTTCTGTGGCCGCTATTTCAAAGCGACGAAACGCCTGTCGCAGACCGCGCCGCCGTCAACGACGCGGTTGTGACCGCCCTGCAGGAGACTGACCTCACCGAAGCGACGTCGTTGCTTACGGAGCGCTTGACCCGTGAGGCGGAACGGTTGGACGCCGCCCGCGAGAGCAGGGAACGCCGGGTGCTATTGTTTTTATGTGCGTATATCGGTGCGCTTCTTTTGACCTGTGCGTGGCTGTTTATCTACTGTGAACGCTCGGTTCTGCGCCCGTTTCGGAAACTGGAGCGGTTTGCCTCACGGGTGGCGCAGGGTGACTTGGATTTTCCGCTGGAGATGGACAGGCAGAACCGCTTCGGCGCTTTTTCGGAGAGCTTTGATTTGATGCGCGAGCAGCTGGCGGCAGCCCGCGAGAACGAGCGGCTGGCCGACATCAGCAAGAAAGAACTGGTGGCGTCGCTGAGCCATGACGTCAAAACGCCGGTATCCTCGATCAAGGCCATAGCCGAGTTGTATCAGGCGAGGCACGGCGAGACGGTAGAAATGTCCGCCATTATCACAAAGGCGGATCAAATAGACCTGCTCATTTCCAACATGTTTTCCGCGACGTTGGAAGAACTGAAGCAACTGAAAGTATCGCCGGAGGAAATCGCGAGCGCAGAGGTCGGCGAAATCATCCGCGCTTCCGACTACGAGCGGAAGGTGCGCCCGTTTTCGCTGCCGGAGTGCGTCGTTACAGCAGACAGGCTACGCCTGCGTCAGGTGATTGACAACATTTTGGGAAACGCCTACAAATACGCCGGAACGGACATCGAGGTGTCCGCGCGTTTCGAGGGTAAAACTCTCGCGCTGTGCCTGCGGGACTTTGGCTCCGGCGTTCCGGCGGAAGAGCTGCCGTTGATTAGCGGGAAGTTTTTCCGCGGCGGGAATGCGGAAGGGAAGAACGGTTCCGGCTTGGGACTGTATTTGGCGGAGTATTTTGTCTCGCAAATGGGCGGGGAACTGACGCTTGAAAGCAACGGCGGTCTGTTCGTCACCATTCGCTTAAAGATTTAAGAAACGGTTAAGAAACCGGTAAAGACAGTTAAGGATATATAGGATATGATAATCCCATCGGTAGGGGACGTTGGCAATTGTCTCGCGATTGTGAGGGGGTTGTAGGGCGCGGCTTCCGAGACGCGCCGATAAATTCCTAGTTGCGGGAAGAAACAGGACGCCGAGTCGGCGTCCCTCTGCACAGTAATTGGAGGGATTGTTATGGTATTGATTAAAACGGAAAAGCTCTGCAAAACCTTTTCGTCCGGCGGGACGCAGCAGCATGTGCTGAAGAATCTGGATATGGAAATCCACGAGGGGGATTTCACCGTCGTAATGGGTTCGTCCGGCGCGGGCAAGTCCACGCTTTTGTACGCGCTGTCCGGCATGGATAAACCCACACTCGGCTCGATTTCGTTTGCCGGGCGGGAAATTTCCAAACTCAGCAACGACCAGCTGGCGGTGTTCCGCCGCAAAAACTGCGGGTTTGTCTTTCAGCAGATGTTTCTCTTAGACAACATGAGCATCCTCGACAACATCATGGCGAGCGGGTTGTTGGTTACGAAGGATAAAAAAGACGTTGCGGCGCGGGCAAAGGAACTTCTCACGCGGGTGGGGCTGACCGAGCAGATTTGGCGCAAATTCCCCGCGCAGCTTTCCGGCGGCGAGGCGCAGCGGGCGGCCATCGTGCGTGCGCTGATTAACCGCCCGAAGGTGATCTTTGCCGACGAGCCGACCGGCGCGTTGAACTCCGCCGCCGGAACGGCTGTGCTGGATGTCCTGACCGGCGTTAACAAAGACGGGCAAAGCATAATCGCCGTTACGCACGACCTAAAAACCGCGCGGCGCGGCAACCGTGTTCTGTATATCCGCGACGGCGTCATCTGCGGAACCTGCGATCTCGGCACATACGTTAGCGGCGACAAGTCTCGTCACGATAAGCTCTCCGCGTTCCTCGGCGAAATGGGGTGGTGAGTGTGGGGAAGCTGATGATGCTGGCGGCGGCCAATATCCGCAAAAACAAGGGTCAGGCGGTAAGTCTGTTGGCGTTTGTGCTGATTGCGGCGGTGTTTTTGCAAATCGGGCTGGTGCTGTACTTCAACTACGGCAACGCTTTTGATATGCGCGCCGAAGAACTGAACACACCGCATTTTGCGTTAATCCAGAATAAAAGCATCACTACAGACGAACAGCTCGCGTGGATAAATAACGATCCCCGCGTGACGGAAACGGAGCGTTTCCAAGCCGCCAATGCCGACGCGGAGTTTGATATGAGCGGCGGCATAACGGTCGGCAATGTATCCTTTGTTCCGATTACAAACGAACAAACGATGAACCCGCCGTCCTTTATCGGGGAATACCGTCCGCTGGACAAGGGTTGTATTTACATCCCGTATATGATTAACGTTACGGGTGGGTATGCTTTAGGAGACGATATCACGCTAAAGATCCCGGAAGGGGAGTTGACATTCACGATCGCAGGCTTCACCGAAGAGGTTTTGCTGGGTGATATGATGAACCAGCGATACCGTTTCTACGTCTCTGATGCCGATTATCAAAAACTGATTGACATGGGAGTCCGTGATGTATGGATGATCCAAATCCGCATGACCGATTCCGGGCTGGGGGAACATCTTGCAACGGCGTATATGGAGGAATTCTTCTATGGGCGGGAAGCCGATGAGTCGCTGTATCTCGGTTCCCGAAGCTATAATGGCGCGAAGGGTGCGAAAACCTTTATGGCGTCAATCATCGCAACCATCGTGACGGCTCTGGCGCTGATACTTCTGTTTGTCTGCTTGATTGTCATGCGCTTTGGGATCGTGAACAGCATCAACGAGGGAATGACAAACATCGGGGCGTTGAAAGCAGTCGGTTATGGAAACCGGCAAATCGTGCTTTCGTTCTTGCTGCAGTTCGGCTGCGTAACGGTCGTCGGGGCGATACTGGGTGTCATTGTTTCTACACTCATCATGCCGGTGGTAGCGGACTTGCTGGAGGCGCAGTCGGCGATGGTTTGGGATCCGGGCTTTAACGCGCCGTTCGCAATGTTTACGTTCGGATTCGTTCTCGCGGCGGTACTGCTAACGGCGTTTCTCGCGGCACGGCGAATTTTCCGCCTGCATCCGATTATCGCTTTGCGCGGCGGCTTGCTGACCCATAGTTTTAGCAAAAATGCCGCGCCGCTGGATACCTCACACGGCGGCTTATCGTTTCTGCTGGCGCGGAAGCAGCTGCGCCGGAGCGTGGGGCAGAGCGTGATGATCACCTTCATCGTTGCGGCGGTGTCGTTTGCTTCGGTGATTGGGGTAGCTGCTTATCAAAACGTCGGTGTGAATACCATGGACTTTTTTACCGCGATGCAAGGGGAATCGCCGGACTGCGTGGTTTTTATGAGTGACCCGGAAGGGGTGCTTGGGCGAGTGTGGGAAATGAGCGAAGTTCGCAAGGCGATTGATTACGATCAAGGGAGCCATAATTTACTCTCCGACGGTGTCAGTACATCAGCGCTTGTTACCGGTGACTGCTCGCTGCTGGAAGGGAGCATGTTGATTGAAGGGCGTTACCCGAAGCATACGAACGAGATCGCCGCGGGCGTAAATTTCCTAAAAATCATGGATAAGGAAATAGGGGATACCGTAACGCTTGAAGCCATAACCCGTCAAGAGGGCGCGGCAGCGGGAGAATTCATCATCACAGGGCTTGTGCAGGCGCTGCAAAACGACGGTAACTTCATCCTGCTGACCGGCGACACGATGCGAACGCTAATGCCAGACTATACATGCCGGCAGCTATTCATATATCTGCATGAGGGAGAAGATATATCGGCATTTCTGAAGCGGGTTCAAAACGAGGAAGAGGCGGTTACCGCAACCATTGACGCAAAGGAGCAAATCGACGGAACGTTTGGATCGTTCAAGGGATTGTTCGCAGCGCTGGCTGCCGCAATCCTCGGCATCACGGCAGTCGTTGTGATACTGACGCTGTATCTTGTAATCAAAACCATCATTATCCGCCGGAAGCGCGAGTTCGGGATCCAAAAATCCGTAGGTTTTACAACCGGGCAAATCATGAACCAAATCGCGATGAATTTTATCCCGCTTGTCTTGATTGGCATCACGCTCGGCGCGTTTGGCGGTATCGCCGGAATGAACCCCATGTTCACCGCGCTAATGGGCGGAATGGGAATCGCGCGGATGAATCTGTTGGCACCGATTGGATGGATCGCAGCAACCTGTGTCGCGTTGGGATTGCTGGCCTACGGCGTCGCGATGCTGATTGCGTGGCGGATCCGAAAAATATCGGCTTACGCGCTCGTGACCGAGTAGGGACGGTCGTCCGCGATCGCCCGAGAAAATATCGACCGCTAATAAAAAAGGGGCGACCGTCTCGGTCGCCCCAATATAATTTATGCAATTGAAGACTTACTTCTTACGGAACCTTTCATTTGCTTTTTGTTTACGTACATCGCTTCGTCAGCCGTGACGATAACATCCCGAAGTTCCTGCGACATTTCCGTCTTTGAGCCGATACCCATTGCGAGCGTAATTTTATAAGGATAGTCGTCTACCTTACTAAGACGCTCGCTGATTTGCTGAGACAGACGCTCTGCGTCTTCCGGCGTCATTTGCGGCAGGAGGATTAAAAACTCGTCGCCACCCATACGACCGGCTTGCGCCACGGGCGGAAGTAGCTCCGCGATGACCTCTCCCGCCACACGCAGCATAATGTCCCCCTGCTGGTGACCGTATGTATCATTGGTCGTTTTAAGGTCGTTGAGGTCGCATACGATCATGGAGAGGGGGAGGGATTCGGGTTTATCCAGCTCTGTTTTAAGGTGTTCCATCATACCGCGATTGCGTAAGCCAGTTAATGCGTCGCGTCCGGCACCCACTTCCAGCCGCTGAATCAACGCGCGGTTCTCCGTTACGTCGGAGTAGACAACATATGTGCCGATTTGGTGTTGCTTGTGATCATAGATAGGTTTCTCTCTCAGGTTAAAAGCAGTCGTGCCGTCGTCGGTATCAAAGTAAAAATCGGAGCCGCCGCTTTCGTCATCCAGACGGTCGCACTGCGTTGCGGTTTCAAGCAATCGGTCAATGAGCGTAAGGTACGAACCGCCTTCCAATTGCAGGGTTTTCATCCAGTCGGATGCTTTGCCGTTTGCGTAAGTGATGTTTTTCTCCTCGTCAAGGATTAGGATGCTTTGGTCTAGGCAATTGATGATGTCACTGCGCGCTTGACTGAGAAAGACCAAACCTTGATTGCCGAGCGAGGCTCGGTAGAAGAATCGGACAGACAGCATCATACCGAAGAGCGCCACGTCAACGGGGAAGACAAACCCCACAGAGGGGCTGCCGGCTGCCATATTCATTCCGTCGAAAAAGATGCCGATCATTAGGCAGATGATTGCGGATATCAGACGCTTGGAGGAGTCCCGGTAAATTTTTGGCAGTTGGAAGTGCTGGGTGAAGATAATCAACGCAATAATCACAACCAGAAGCGCCGAATAAACTTCGATCAAATTGTGCCATACGCCGTATTCACCGTAAACAAAGTTCAGCCTACTCGCCGGATCCGTTCCGACGATGGAGATAACGGGATTGCGCCGGATCTCGTTGATTCCGTTTGTTTTCCCCAGAATAATCAGGACAAGCGTCATGACTGGGATAACCTGAGAGGCGATCACAATGCTGTGATTGGTGAAGACGCTGAGATTGTAAAAACGCAAAACAAAGTAGAGGGTGCACGTTATGGCGAGCGTTGAGAAGACATAGGGGAGAAACGCCATGACATATACGCCGGTTTCGTTGGAGATGGCCGAACGCAGCATCAGAGAGACGAGCCATGCCGCATAGGAACCCATAATCAAGCCCAAATTGAGAGGCAGACGAACGTTTTTGCGATTCATAAAGCAGCGAACCGCTAAGTTGATGAACAGGAACAACGGAACGGCATATAAAACCAACACATTGGTATTGGTGAAGATTGCGTCAAACCACGCAACATCTGTTTCCACTGCTGTCAGAAACACCATATCCTCCGCCCCCTTTCCGCTATATCGCAGCGTTTCTGCGCGCTTCCTTTTCGGCGTACATTCGCTTATCCGCTTCCGCGATTAAGTTGTTAAGGTTTTCATTGCCGTGATACTTGATCGCGTAACCCATTGAAATGGAAGGTTGTCGCTTCATATCGCGGGGTCTTTTCAATTCGTCTTCTACGCTGTCTATATACTTTTGAACGGCTTCGGGCGGGCTGTTAACCAAGAGAGTAGCAAATTCGTCGCCTCCGTAACGAGCCACATGCCCGTCTTTCGGGCAGCATTCCCGCAAAGCCGCGCCAATCTCCTTGAGATACTCGTCACCCTCTTGATGACCGAAGTTGTCGTTTACGTATTTCAACCCGTTTACATCGCCGATCACAACGGCCAAAGGATAATTTTCGGTGCGATCCAGTTTCCGCAGGAGGTCTTGATAACGGTAACGGTTAGCAAGCCCCGTAAGAGCGTCTATACCGGCCATGTCACGTAATCGGTCAATCAGAAGCCGGTTGCTGGTGACGTCGGTAAGGGTGATGAACTCACCTTTGGATATACGGTCGCTCGCGACGAAAACGCGGCGTTCCATTCGGTAAATAAGAGGAATGGCGGCTTCGGTGATGTGAATATCAAAATCACCGCTGTCTTCCAAGGGCTTAATATGGATTCTATTATTGTTGGAGAGAACAGAGAGCAAGCCATCGAAAGAAATGTTCTCGACATTGCGTTTCAAGGACTTGAGCCACATGGTCGCCGGTTTGTTGGTTTGAACGATGATGCCGTTTTCGTTGAGGATGAATACGGAGTGGTCGAGGAAGTCGAGGATGCTGTTTTGATCCATATTGAGACCGCTGTTTTTGTTGTTGAGGACATGGGACAGGTAAAACAGGTATCCGCCGATGCTCATGCCGAAGAAATAGACATCTCCCAATTGTCCGTGCATCACGCCGAAGTGGTAAATCTGAACCACAAGGAAAACGCCCAAATATATTATGTGGAACAGAGAACCCCGGCGGTAGGCGCTGGGCAGCACTCGGAAGAAATGAATGACGATCGCTCCGATAAAGATGTAAACTGCTAACAAATATACCAAAATAATATAGAATAAAAACCCATACTGATATGTCGCTTCACTGACGGTGCCGGTAAACGCGACGTCGACATCCACAATCAGTGAGGAAGCCGGAGTAAAAATCATAACTGCGAGTAAGGTTGGGAATGCAAATATTGCCCAGTGGAGCCATTTTGGAACCGTGTGTTTCAACCGATAAAAGCTGACGCAATAGTAAAGGTATGTAATCGGAAGGAAGGTAATCGGGATATAGCGGATCATAAATAACATTTCCGCGGCGGCCTCATTCTTGAGGAAGAAGAAGAGCACATCGGAAGCCTGCCAAAGAAATAGGCACAGCATAAAGGCAACACTGCGGTTGTTCAGCAAGCTCTTGCGTCCGCGCAAAAGGCCGAAAACCAGCAGAATTACTGACATTAACAGGACAGGCGAATGGAGAACGATATTCGCTTGATTGCTCAACGAACTCACCCCTTATTCTACACCTACGCATTATACATGTATCCCGTGTAAAAAGCAAGATAAAAATTCATCACCGCGAGCTTATACATGCCGGAGGTTTCTCGGTTGTGCAAAAGCGTGGGCGCAATGCTATCAATAACACCCAACGTTCCCTCGCGTGAGCCACGCACAAAAAACGTCTTGCGGTTCTGAGAAGACCCGCAAGGCGTTTTTACATCGTTCTTCAGGGAACTACGCTGAACGGCACACTGAGCAAAAACGTTTCGTCCGTGTATTCCCCGTCTCTGCTGTACAGCCGGATTTCGTACTCGCCGGGGGTATCCGGCGCGATGAAGAGCAGAAAGTTGTCAAACTCCTGCGGGTACTGATATTCTTGCCACTCGTTGTGCGCCGCTCCTGCGCTATAGATCGCGACGAAGGCGTAATCGCTGATCATCTCTTGCGTAATGCCGGTGACGGTCACGCCCATCAAGCTGCCGGGCGCGCAGACCGTGCTGTCCACCGAAAGCGAGATATTTCCCGTGTTTACGGACGGGGTGTCTGTGTCAATTCCGAGCAGCGTGATTGACGAAAAATCGTAAGGCGCAAATACGTTGCCGTCGTTAAGCGTACCCTCGACAAGCCACGTGATCGTTTGCCCGGTCGCCGCATCGTATATGACAACCGTTATCTTGATATCGTCTCCGTCAATCTCCGGCTCAACGTCAAATCCGATTTGTTTAACCTGCTCTACCATATCGATAGCCGTATCGTTGAAAAAGATATAGCCGTCTTCAAAATTTGCGTAACTCTCCGTGTTTAACGTGCGGAAATAATCAATCCCCGCGAAGCATGTCTCCCATAATAGGGCGTCAAAATCGTTTTCCGGGATTTTATACTCGGGATATAACGCGGTGAAATCATCCCACGCATAGAAGACAAAGGGTACGGCGGGGGCAAAGGTAGCGAGTTCGTCACGCATTAACGTGAAGCCGTCAGCCGGGAGATTGTAATACTCCTCCGTTTGGGTAATGGAGGCCGCCATCATTGCGTGGAACCCCGCGAGTGTTTCTATACTGAGCAGCGGGTCGGGATTGGGCAGTCTGGGCGGTACTTGCCGCCACTGCGCCGTGACCGTGATGTTTGCGGTGACGTTTGTAAAGGATGCGTCCCAGCCGACAAACTCGTATCCGCCGCGCCTCGTAACCGGAGCCTGCGCGGAGCCGCCCGACGGTACCGTCTGACTTAACGCGCCGCCGCCAAGATGGATGCCGCGCGCGAGATCGAATGTGACGGTGTAGGTTTCTTCCTCTTCGGGCGGAGGTGGCGGAGGAGGTGGTGGTGGAGGAGGTGGAGGTGGTGGTTCGGAAACCTCCGGCGATGGTGAGGGACTTTCGTCAGGCGGCGGAGGTGGCGGGTCTCCGTGAGGATCAGATACACCGGGTGGCGAGGGGGATTCGCCGAGTGAGGGAGGGTCGACTGTACCCGGTCCCTGATGGTCGCCGTAGCGGATCATCACAAAGTCTTCCGCATCCCTGCTCCCTTCCTTACCCTCTGTCAAGTACATTTTGTTGCCTTCTATGCGATATGTGTACGACTCGTATCCGTCGTTGGCCGGGTCTGCCGTATACGGGTTTGTATACAAATGCAACCTGTCGCCGTCTGTACGGTATGCGCCAAGGATTCCTAACTGCTCCTTTGACATTCCCTGATACCAAGGACTGGGGTCGTCCGGTGCGACACCTTCATACCATCCCCCGAAGGGATCGCCCGGGTAGCCGTATACGGCGAGGGAACCGATATCGTATAATTCCCAATACCTTTTGTCCCTTACAACGGCGTCGGGTGCGTAGTATCTTTCGTTTATCCAAGCATTGATAAGATCACTGTCAATAATGGGACTAGGCGACGGCGGCGGAGGGTCGCTCGGAGATGATGGCGGTGGCGGTGGCGGTGGATTACTGCTGCTCGGCGAGGGAGGCGGAGGGTCATCAATGCTTGGCGATGGAGGAGGAGGTTCCGGATCACACGTACAGTCAACACCGCCGCAAGCACAGTCGAACATGTAGCATTGGATACATTGCCAAACCGCCTTGGGGTTACGGGTTCTGCTGAACACGTTCAAGATAACGCCGTCGTTCTCCCAGCCGCGCAGAAGATACCCCGGTCTCGCGTCCAGCAAAGGGGTCTGCCCTTTTTCAAACAAGGGTACTTCCTGAACCAATTCGCCGCCGCCGATGCGTGTACCTCCGTTGGGATCATAAGTAACGGTGACGGGGAATTGTCTGGCAGCCAATATAGTGCCGCCGGTGACGGCAACAGCCGCAAGACCGCCTATCAACAACGCCTTTCCGCTTATCCCAAAAATCTTCAACTAAATCAATCCCCCTAAAACAGCGAAATTTCCCCGATGGCGATATACCCCTGCTCGCCGTTCGCTTGCGTGACGATGAGGGTAATCCCCTGCGCGTTTTCGATGGGTTGCGGCAAGACATAAGCGGTGGGGTAGCCTTGAAACTCGCAGACGTCAAGAGGTATCTCAAAGCTCTCCGTGCTTCCGTCGGCGAAAGAAACCGTGCAGTCAAGAGCCGTCGGCTGGGCGTAGGCGTCGTAATTCTCCTGCGTATCGTGTACGCCCGCCGTCACCATCACGCCGTTCAGCGTAAACGATTCTTCGTCGTCCCGCGAAAACGCCATAAAATGATCCGCACCGTTCGGGATCAGCGTGATCGCCGAAGGGTCGGCGTTCGTGACGGAGTCGGTTCCGTTGTATATCAGCCCTTCGTCGTAGGTCAGCGCCAGGGTTTCCCAGTGCCAGTCAATGTTGGAGGCGGTGTATGACCCGTCGCCGCCCGACAGATCGGCGGCGAGTTGCGCGAGCAGACGGCGTTTGCCGTCTTGTTCCGCCGTTACGGAGAAGTCGCAATAACTTTCGGTTTGATATGTAACGTGAACCGACAGATCTTGCCACGTCTCGATGGTGGGGGCGGTTCCGCCGTTCAGGTACTCCGCCGCCGCGAGGCGCAGCGCGGACTCCAAACTACCGTCGTTTTGCAGGTAAATCTCTTCGGGCGGTGTGGGAGAGGGGATGCTCGGCTGTTCGGTCGGCGTCTCTCCCGGCGGAGCGAGGGTCGGGTCACCGGGCATGACAGACGGGTCTCCGGCGGTGACGCCGGGTTCGTCCCCGAAGCCGAGCGCCGCGCTGAGTTTGTCCCAATACTCCCCGCCGTTCCACAAAAACAGGAACGCCGCCGCTCCGGCAAGCAAAACAAGGGGAATCACAATAAACAAAACCTTGCTCTTTTTACGCGCCGTGCGGGTGGCATTAATTCCAGCGGGCTCTTGCGCCGCCGGAACGGGGGGAGCATAGGTTGCTTGAGGAGCGGTAAGCCTCGCGCCGCAGTTGTCGCAGAACAGCGCGTCATCGTCTATGGGTACACCGCACTGCGGGCATGTTTTAACCTCCTGCGGCGGTTCCGAGACGGGTTCTTCCGTTTGAAATGCCGTCATATCCGAGCCGCAGAACTGGCAAAACTTCGCGTCGTCGGCTATCGCGTTGCCGCATGAGGGACAAAACATAACAAGCCCTCCCTAAATTTGCTCCAGCTTCTTGATAAACGGCAAAGCGCCCAAACCAAGCGAGATAAGCATCAGCCAATAGAGACCGAAATGCGGATATACGCCGTCTCCGGCTGTCTGGGTAATCGTAAGGATGGTGTAGACCAGCGTAATCAGAGCAATTCCGGTACCGGCATATTTCAATTCATTCATCGGCTTCTTTCTGTCGCCGAGGAAACTGAGTGCGATCATCACGGCGAACGCGACAAACGTAACCCATCCGACACCTCCTTGCAGACCGGTGGCGCTGGCATTATAATGACGAACTCCAACCCACGGGAAGAAGATCGCAATCATACCGAGGAAAGAGACTGCCATGAAAATCAAGCGCTGCTTGGCAATGTTAAGCGCGGTAATGATATTACCGGCCGACTGTTTCACCGTCGCCATGTCCACGCCTTCCGAAGACGCTTGCAGCGGTTTTCCGCAAGAGGCGCAAAAACTCACGCCCGGAATTGTAGCCGCGCCGCAACTCGGACAGAATTTAACGCCTGTCGGAACAGCAGGAGCGGGAGCAATGGGCGCGGGTGGCGGAGGTACAGGTGCGGGTGGTGGGGCAACGGGTGCGGGCGGCGGAGGTACAGGTGCAGCCGGTGCAGGAGCAACGGGCGCGGGTGGCGGAG
>DBDP01000097.1:0-833 GCA_002293625.1 Clostridiales bacterium UBA929
TGTAAACGCGTTGTTGTTGACCCGCTCGTGGTATTCGTCGGGACCGATTACGTCCAGCAGCTCGGCTTTATCCTGATCCATCCGGCAGTGAGCGCGGGATAGGTAGAAGCGCGCGCACTGCAAAATTACCTCGGCTCCGCCTTCCTTCAGCAAACTGTCGTCGCCGGTGACTTCGTAATATTTCCATAAAGCATACGCTATATCACCGCTGATATGGATTTGCTTATCGCGGAAATAGGTGCGTACCGGGCGGTGGGTAAACACATCGGTCACGTTGTAATCAGTGCAGCCCTCCGTGCCGCCTTCCTGACTTTCCCACGGGTAAAACGCACCGCGATACCCATATTCGGCGGCTTTGCGGAGCGCGCCGGGCAGTGTGGCGATCCGGTAACGCAGCAGGGTTTTGGCAAGCTCCGGCTCTGTATGGACAAAAACCGGGAATAAGAATATCTCCGAATCCCAAAACACCGCGCCTTTGTACGTCTGCCCCGATAACCCGCGCGCCGGAACTGAAAGAATGTCCGCATGACGCGGGGCAATGCTGTGCAGATGATACAAACTGGCGTTTATCGCCCGGGCGGCTTCATCGCCGCCGCGCAGCTCAATCGCGGAGCGCCGCCAGATCTTGTCCCATTCCGCTTCGTGGGCGGATAAATACGCTTGATAACTGTCCGACTCATCGCAGAGCGTTAGCGCCGCCTTGCCGGGGTCGGGGGTATCCAAGCCGGTGAAAACGGCAACCGTCAGCGTGACGGCGTATACCTGCCCCACCTTAGCGTCAAAGCGGATTCTGCGGAATACGCCGTTTTCTGTGACCTCACGCGTTTCCTCAT
>DBDP01000097.1:871-4614 GCA_002293625.1 Clostridiales bacterium UBA929
TCGGTTTTATAGGTGAAATCAAACAGATGCGGACCGTTGATGTCCCATATATCGGTGTCGATTCCGCAAAGAAGTTCGGCGGAAGCGTCCTGCTGAAAGTGAAACGCAAGGCGGGAACAAAGCAAATGCGGCTCCGCCATCGAAACGAATCGCTCGCTTTGGATCCGCACGGAGGGAAAAAGTGTGTCGCGGCTGTGAACACCGCGCCGGAAATCCACCGTTTGGCGGTGTTCCAGCGGCTCGGTAAGACCCAGCGCCGTTATTGCGCCATTGACCGTCAAGCGCGCGAACAAACCGTTCGGCGCGTTAACCGGCTCCCTCCATTTATCCCCGTTCTGATCGTACACTCCCGCAAGATTGACGGCGGCCAGTTGCGGCCGCCCCCATTCGTCCATTGTGCCGCGGCAGCCCATATAGCCGTTGCCGGTTAAAAAGCGGTTTCCGTTCGTAACGATGTCCTCTTCCCGGTAACCGCTTTGCGAAAAACTCCAAACATCCAAAATAAAACTGCCTCCTTACAGCGCGGGGACGGTCAGCCCTTCCGTGCCTATCTCGCGGCGGATGCCGTAAATCAGCGCGTCCATCGGCTCGCCCTGCTTGAGGGTAAAACGGGTTTGCTCCCTTTCCATTTCCACTTCTATAATCCGGCCTTGCCATGTCAGCGAAAAGCCGAGACGGCTCCAATGGGAGGGCAGGCGCGGCGCGAAGCTCAAACCGCCGCCGTCGCTCCGCAAGCCGGCAAATCCGTACACAATGTTGACCCACGCCATCGCGATACTGGTGGTGTGAAGTCCCTCGCGCGTATTGCGGTTGTAATTATCAAGATCAAGGCGCGTGGCGAAGCCGAAGAATTTGCACGCTTCGTCCATCCGTCCCAGCTCGGCCGCCAGAATAGAGTGAATCGACGGGGAGAGGGAGGACTCGTGGATGGTGCGCGGCTCGTAAAACTCATAATTTTTCCGTTTGACTTCGGTGGAAAAAGAGGCGCTGTAGAGATAGAGGAACATAAGCACGTCCGGCTGCTTGATCATATCCGTGCGGTAGATACGGTCATAAGACCAGTGATTATAGAGCGGGAACTCGGAGACGGGGATGGCGTGGATATCTATATGGGGCAGTTTGAAATAGCCGTCATGCTGCTCAATCAGTCCGTCCTCCATCATCGGAAGCGCCATATGTTCCGAAACGTTCCGCCAGCCGGACACTTCCTCTTCCTTCAAGCCGGTTTTCTTTCGCAGAGCCGCGTATACAGCGGGAGCCTCTGATTTCAAGGCTTCTATGACATCCGCCGCGTAAGCGAGCGCGCGTTTGCCCATATAGTTTGTATAAGCGTTGTCGTGCACCATCATGTGAAACTCGTCCGGCCCCATGACGCCGAAGTACCCGTATTCCCCCGTCTGGGGATTCTGCGCGGCTCGGCTGCGCAAAAAACGCGCGATTTGCAGCAGCATCTCGGCACCGTACTCCCGTATAAACACCTGATCTCCGGTTACCAACGCGTAATGCCATATACCGTAAGCTACGGCGGTGCTGGGTTGGAGCTGAAGGCTCGCGTGCTGCCAAAGATCACACGCCTCGTCGCCGTTCAGCGTCGCGACGGGGTAACAAGCGCCCTCACAATCAAGCATTTTGGCACGTTTGAGCGCTTGGGGAAGCGTATTGAAACGGAACATCAGCAGCATTTTTGCGGCGCGCGGATTGGTGAACAGATAGAAGGGCATACAGCAGGTTTCGGTGTCCCAAAAGGCGTGGCCGTTATAGGCTTCCCCGGTCAAACCCTTTGCCCCGATATTGTGGCGGACGCTGCCGCCGTTATATGTTTGCGCCATCTGGAAGCTGCAAAAACGGATACCCTGTTGATCCTCTCCGCCGCTCTCATCCTCGATCCGAACGTCCGAAATGCGCCAGTGTTCCGCCCAGTATACTTTTTGCGCGGCAAGCGCCGCGCCGAGGGATACGCGCTCCGTTCCGCGCAGGGCGCTCTGCCCCGCCTGCCAAAGCGCATCGCCCTCCAAGCCGTTAAAA
Organism: Clostridiales bacterium UBA929; assembly: GCA_002293625.1. GTDB lineage: Bacteria > Bacillota > Clostridia > Oscillospirales > UBA929 > UBA929. The sequence goes on from DBDP01000097.1 coordinate 2,897, forward strand.
AGGATGACGACCCGTTTGTCGATGTGCAGCGGCGTCCCTTTCACAAGCGGCAGTTCCGCGCGAAGCGCGGCTGTTTTCTCGTCTTGAACAGGGTCGCCGGATACGCTCAGCAGAGCGGCGGCGAATACCTCCTGCCCCGACGCGAGCGTCCGTGCCTGCACGGCGCAGGACTGTTTGTCTGCGGCAAGCCGCAAACTGTGCCAATAGCAAACACCCCGTCCCTCGTGTTTCACGTCAAAGGTGATGCCGGACGTCAGCTCCGCCGTGCCGGAAAAGTTCAGCGGTTCCAATGTTATGCGCTGATAAGCGCGATCGCCGTGGAGCATGTCGGTGAAGCGCAGGAAGGTCAGGCGGAGTTTTTTTCCCGACTTGGTTTGCCAGACAAACTGCCGTGACAATGTGCCGGTGCGCATGTCCAGTTCCCTGACAAACTCGTCAAAACACACGCTTCCCAAATCCAGTGTTTCACCGTCCAGAGTTATGCCGGTCATCAGCCAATCGGCCGAGGGAATCATGAAATGCCGCTTATCTATAATGCCGCAGTATGATTTCGGCAAATCCTCAAGCTCATAAACGCCGTTTACGTAGCAGCCGCGAAGGCTGTCCGCCGTTCCGCCTTCGTCAAAAAAACCGCGAACGCCCAAATTCTCATTCGATAAGGAAAAAACCGATTCGCTGACCCGCGAATACGCGGGGTTAAAACCACGTTCGATGACCTTCCAAGGATCGGCGCTAAAATATTTATCGGCGATTTTAGCCACGATTGTGCCTCCAAAATATAATTTATTTTCAACACTTCGGTTATCCTTTTATGCCGGCCATGACGATATTTTCGGTAAGTTTTTTCTGGAAGATGAAGAAGATCGCGATGGGGGGGATCATCGAGAATACGACGGCACGCATCAGAGCGTCGGCAGTGACCGTTTGATGCGTACTGAACGTATACAGGCGCACCATAACAGTCTCCCAGTCGCTTCCGCCTAAAACCAAATACGGCAGCAAGAAGTCCGACCAAGCCCCGTTGATGGCGTAGATCGCGACGACGACGCATATCGGCTTGGAGAGCGGCAGAACGATCTTATAAAAGGTTTGCAAAGACGAGCAGCCGTCAATCCTGCTGGCTTCGATGATAGAGGAGGGGAACCCTTCAAAGAACTGACGGAACAGCACGACATAAAACGCGCTCGCGCCCGTCGCGAACCACAGCGGCGTGAAAAAGCCCCCGAGGTGCAGATGCCGGATATTGATAAAGAGCGGTACAATACCTATTGTGGCCGGCATCAGCAGCGAGAGCATGACCAAACTGCTGACAATTTTGTATCCCTTCGGTTTCAGGATGGCGAGACCGTATGCCAGAAGACCGTTGAATAAGAGGGCGCAAATAACGCTGCCCGAAACATGAATCACGGAGTTAAGATAGTTCCGGTAGATCTTAAGCTGTGTCCACGTCTGGGCGTAACGCCCGAAATCCAGTGTTTCCGGCATGATGTCCGAGCTGGACATGAACTCCTTCAGATCCTTAAAGCCCGCCAGAAACGCCCACAAAACGGGGAAGAGAGAAACCAATGTGATGATACCGCACACGATATAGATAAATACCAAACCGACCCTCACGCCAATGGATTTGCTGTCAAAGTCGCGGATGACGCCGGTTCGCGCGGCACGTTTTTGGAACAGACCCACTTCTTTCATTTTCATCAGCCCTCCCAATCGGTCTT
>DBDP01000048.1 GCA_002293625.1 Clostridiales bacterium UBA929
TCACGCCCGCCGCCTGATTTTTTTCAGGAGCCGGCCCCCGCCGAACAGGATGAAGACCAGGGCGCAGCAGAGCACGACGATAACGATCCCCCCGGTGATCCACGAGGGGAACAGGCCCAGGGCCAGGGCGGAGCAGGCCAGGAGCAGGGTCCAGGCGTACATGGCCAGAACGGCTTCGACCTGGGAATAACCCCGCTCCAACAACCGGTGGTGAAGATGCTGCTTGTCAGGGACGAACCACCACCTCCCCTTCCAGGTCCGCTTCACATAGAGGATGAGCATGTCGAGGACGGGCAGGCCGAGTGCGACGAAGGGCATGATCAGGGGGATGTAGGCCCCGAACAGTCCCGCGTTGTCCCCGAGCGTCGACGGGTCGATCTGGCTCGTCAAAGAGATCATCGAGGCGGCGAACATCAGACCGAGGAGCATGGAGCCGGAATCCCCCATGAAGATCGTGGCCGGATGGAAATTATGGGGCAGATAGCCGACGCAGACCGCACAGATCACCACGGCGACCAGCGAGGCCGTCTGGGCCCTGGCCAGGTCTTCGACGACCGTGAGCCAGTAGGCGTAGAGGAAGAAGGCGAAGGCGCTGATGGCGACGATGCCAGCCGCGAGACCGTCCAGCCCGTCGATGAGATTGACGGCGTTGGTGATGCCGATGATCCAAAGAATCGTGATCGGAGCGTTGAAAACACCGAGATTGATCGTTCCGTCCGCCGTAATAAACGGGGCGGTGAGTACGCCTATCCGCAAGCCGCAAAGCACGGGAATCAGCGCGGCGGTCAGTTGCCCGGCCAGTTTGACCCACCAAGGCAGGGTAAGGATATCGTCAATCGCGCCGAGAACCAAGATGATTACGGCTCCGATTAAAATGCCGGCCATTTGCCGGTTCAGTTCCCCGAAGCCGAAAACTAAAAACGCGACAATAAACCCGATAAAGATAGCAAGACCGCCGAGCCGCGGAACCGGCGACGTATGGATTCGCCGTTCGTCGCGGTTGGGGTCGTCCACCGCGCCGACCTTATGCGCCAGCATCCGCACCAGCGGCGTTACGGCGAAGGATACGATCAGCGCCGCCGCCAACGTGAACAAAACGTTGTAAAAAGCGTCGGGGTCAGAGATAAACAATGCGTTTCCGGGCATAGTAAAAGTCTCCCCTATTTCTTAGACAGCAGCCCTACGGCATCACGCACACGGCGGAGGACAGGCTCGGCGATCGCCGAAGCGCGCGCGGCTTCCTGCGCCATCAGCTTGTCCAAATGCGCGGGACTTTGAATCAGCGTTTCGGCGCGGCGGCGGATCGGCTCCAAAACGGCGTCGGCGGCTTCGCCGACGGCGGTCTTGAACGCGCCGTAACCCTGCCCCGCGAATTCCCGCTCGGTTTCCTCCAACGTTACGCCGCGGCATAAACTGTAAATCGTCATCAAGTTCGAGACACCGGGCTTTTCGGCGGGGTCGTAACGCACCTCCGCGCCGGAATCGGTGACGGCGCGCTTGCACTTTTGGATGATCGCGTCCCGGTCGTCAAGCAAAGAGATGTACCCGCCGGGATTGGGGTCGGATTTGTCCATTTTGTGCGAGGGGTCGAGCAGGCTCATAATCCGCGCCCCGGTTTTGGGGATCATCGGCTCCGGCACCACCAGCACGTCGCCGTATACGCCGTTGAAGCGCAGCGCTATGTCCCGCGCCAGCTCCAAATGCTGTTTTTGATCCTCCCCGATCGGCACGACGTGCGCGTCATAGAGGATAATGTCGGCGGCCTGCAACACAGGGTAAGTGAATAAACCGGCGTTGATGTTATCGGCGTGTTTCGCGCTTTTGTCCTTAAACTGCGTCATCCGGCTGAGTTCGCCGAACATGGTATAGTTGGACAGAATCCAGCATAGCTCCGCGTGCGCCGGAACGTGGCTCTGTACATACAGGATGGTGTTGTTCGGGTCCGGTTCGCAGGCCAAAACCAGCGCGTAGACCTCGCGGACGCGGCGGCGCAGCGTTTCGGGGTCCTGCCGCACCGTGATCGCGTGCATGTCCACGATGCTGTATACGCAGCGGTGGGTCTTGCTCAGCGCCACCCAGTTGCTTAACGCGCCCAAATAGTTGCCGATTGTGGGGATCGCGGTTGGCTGAATGCCGGAAAACGCGGTTTTCATAGTGTTTTTCCTAACCTTTCTATGCCGGTTTCAATTTGCGCGGGCGTGGGAAGTGAAAAATTCAGACGAATCGCGTCCGAGAAGCCGCCTTCATCGGTCAGGAACGCGCTTCCGGGAACGGCCATCACCTTTTTTTCTTTTGCGCGGCGGCAAAATTCCGTGCCGTCCATGCCGCCCGGCAGCTTGACCCATAAAAACAGACCGCCTTCCGGCACAATCCATTCCGCGCCCGGCATATGCCGCCCGAGTGCGAGGTTCATCGCGTCCCGCCGCGTTTTATAAAGAGCGCGGCAGCGGGCGATGTGGGCGTCGAGATCGTGCCGCGCCATATACCGCTCCACGAGGATTTGGAAGAAGAGGTTGGAATGCACGTCGCTGACCTGCTTCGCGGCCGTCATCTTCGCGATCAGCGGCGCGGGCGCGAGCGCGTATCCGAGGCGGATCCCCGGCGCGATGATTTTTGAAAAGCTGCCCGCGTAAACAACGCGCCCGTCCTTATCCATCGACTTGATCGCCGGAACGTGTTCGCCGTCGTAGCGCAGCTCGCGGTAAGGGTCATCCTCCAGCACAACGGCATCGTACCGCTCCGCGAGTTCCAGCAGGCGCCTCCGCGCGGGAAGCGGCATGACCTCGCCGGAGGGATTTTGGAAGGTGGGGATGGTGTATATCATCTTTGCTTCGGGGTGTTCCCGCAAAGCCCGCTCCAGAGCGTCCATATCCATGCCCGCGCCGTTGCAGGGAACGCCCACCAGCTTCGCACCGTAAGAACGAAGGGCGTTCAGCGCGCCGATGAAGCTGGGGTTCTCGCAGATCACCGTGTCACCTTCGTTGAGCAGGGTTTTCGCGGCAAGCTCCACGACCTGCTGCCCGCCGCTGGTGATAATCAGGTCGTCGCTTTCTGTCCCGATGCCGATATTGCGTCGCGCCCGTTCCCGCGTACGCTCCCGCAAAGGGGTGTAGCCCTCGGAAATGCCGTATTGCAGCGCGCCGGGCGCGTCGTTTTGGAATATCTCGGCGGCGATTGCCGCCATTTCGGCTGCCGGAAACGCCTCCGGCGAAGGGTTCCCCGCCGCGAGCGTAACGATGTCCGGGTCGCTCGGTGCTTTGAGGATCTCGCGGATAGCCGATGGCTTCAATGCCGCGATACGATGGGAAAATTCCACGGAGCGCCTCCTCTTAAGGTAACCTCGAAAAACTCCCGTTCCGGCTTGCGACACCGCACCATAGGTGCCTGCTCGCAAGCACTGCACTCGTTCGCCTGCGGCGAACAATGAGTTTTTCGAGCGCCCTTTATGTTCATTACTTCCCGATAGTTTATCATAATATCAGGGAAAAGGGAAGATAATTTTTCCGGAGGGTTATTCATTCCGTAGGGACGGTCGCCCCCGACCGTCCGCAGATCACAGAACAACGGGACGGACGACCGAGGGCGGTCGTCCCTACGGGGACAATGACCCCGCCCTAAGGGCGTATACACAAATCGTCGAACGAATATTTGCCTCTTGACACGACGACGCATATTGTATATAATGACCGTAATAACCAATTACGTCATTATAGTCATGACATAAGGAGGAATCCCAATGCCAAGAGCGCTTACCGAAAGAGAAAAATGCGCGCAGTGCCGGAGACTGCTGGAAAAAGGGCGTGATATCGTGTTTGAGCGGGGCATCAAAAAAATCAGCGTGGATGAGATAGCGGACGCGGCCGGGTTCGCCAAAGGGACGTTTTATCAGCATTTCGCGTCGAAGGAAGCTTACTTACACGCATTGGTCTGGCATATACATCAACAGTTTTTCGCGCAGGTTGAGCGTTTGATTGCGGAAACCGCCGACTTGCGGACGGGCTTACGCGATTTTATAGTCCGGCTGTTCGCGTTGCCGGAAATGGTATTTCTTAGGGACACAGACCTCGGCGTCTTCGACGCGTACGGCGATGCCGCGCCGGAGCCTAACGGGCGGTCGTTTACGCAACTGGAGAAGGACGGCTTTCAGCGCTTACTGAGCCTCGCCGGAATAAACACAGAGACGGTGAAGCCGGGTGTCGTGCATAACTATCTGCACGCGCTGTATTTGGTGAAGAGCAGCGGCATGATGCTGAAGGAGGATGTGCAGGAAACCTTCGAGCGGATGGTCGACGGTCTTGTACTCTATATTTTCGGAGGTGCGGCATGAACGTATACACGGTCGAAAACCTAACCAAAACATACGGGGAGGGCGGCGCGAAGGTTACGGCGCTCAACGGGGTTAACCTCTCTGTTCCCGAAAACAAATTTGTCGCCATTCTGGGCGCGAGCGGCTCCGGAAAGTCCACACTTCTGAATATGCTCGGTTGTATGGACAAGCCGACGGGCGGTACCGTCCGCTTTTACGATACCGACATCACCGCCCTCTCAAAGCGGCAGATGACGGCTTTCCGCGGCGGCAACATCGGCTTTGTTTTTCAGAGCTATAACCTCCTGCCGGACTTAACCGCGCTGGAAAATACCGAGTTTTCCACCGAACTCGCGGGTCTGCCCCGCAAAGAGGCGGAAAAGGCGCTGGAAGCGGTCGGCTTATCCGGGCGAATGAACCATTATCCGGCGGAGCTTTCCGGCGGTGAGCAGCAGCGGGTGTCAATCGCGAGAGCCATCGCGAAAAACCCGAAAGTGCTGCTGTGCGACGAACCCACCGGCGCGCTGGATTTCCATACCGGTGTGATGGTGCTGGAAGCGCTGGTGCGGATCCGCCGCGAAAAACATACGTCCATATTGTTGATTACCCACAATCAGGAAATCGCAAAAATCGCGGATATGGTAATCTCGCTCCGCAGTGGGGAAATCGTGAGCGTGACGGAAAACGAAAGTCCGCTCGCGCCGTCGGAGGTGACGTGGTGATGAAACCCCCCGTTCGGCTGGCGCTGCGAAAAACGCGGTCGCATATACCGCAGCTTCTGGGGTTGATTCTGCTTTTAACGGTGGGGTCCTGTTTCTTTATAACCCTCTTCACCATACATCTGCGGTATGAGGAAACGGCGGAACAATATTTTATTGACCAGCGTTACGCGGACGTGACGCTCTACGGCGCGTTTGGCAGCGAGAGCGTACGGCTTCTTACGGATGCGGGCGGAACGGTGCGCGGGCGAACCGTCCGCGACTACCGTGCAGGGGAGCGCGTATTCCGCGCGGTTTCGCTGACGGACGGAATCAACGTTCCGTATATATATGAAGGCAGGGTGCCGGAGGACGGAACGGAGTGCCTGCTTTTGAAGCGCAGTGCCGAAGCCATGGGCATTCAAACCGGCGGCGTGATAACGCTGGAGGGGCGGGAACTTACGGTCACCGGTCTTGCCGCCTCGCCGGAGTATATCTATATGGTGCAGAACGAGCGCGCCGTGATGGCGCAAGCCGAGACTTTTGGGGTTTTGTTTGTGACGGACAGTTTTTCGGGGTATAACGAAATACTGATTCTGGGTGAGTCTCCGGCAGTTCCGCCGGACGGCACGGAACGAATCGTCACGCGGGAGGAGCAGCCGAACTATTTGCTGTACCGCTCCGATTTGGATGAGATTAAGACGTTCGCCGCGATATTCCCGCTTGTATTCGCCGCGCTGATTGCCGTTGTGATCTACGTTATGCTGACCCGCGCCGTACAAAAAGACCGCAAGCAGATCGGAACGCTGAAAGCCCTCGGTGTCACCGACCGAAGGATCATCGGCATCTATCTTTCGCAGTATTGCCTCTCGGCGTTCGCGGGAGCGCTAGCGGGCGGGATCGTGACGATCCCGGTCAGCGGGGTGATCATCGACATCTTCTCCGCGATGTTTGAGGTTCCGGCGCTCAGTTTTGCGTTTTATCCGTCGCTGTGGGCGGGGGCGGTATTTGTCGCCGTCCTGCTGTGCGCCCTTTCCGGCTTGATCGCGCTGTTTTCCATCCTCCCCATGCTGCCCGCGGTTGCTTTGCGCCTGCGCGCCCCGAAAGGGGGGAAGGTTCGCTTTTCTTGGAGACGGGCGTCGTTCAACACCCGCTACGCGCTGAAAAACGCGCTCCGCAACAAAGGCCGCTTCGCTGCTGTGGCACTCGGCATGTGCGGTTCCTGCGCGCTGCTTTCGTTCTCGCTGGGGTTTTACGATTCGATCGGGCATACCTTAAATACGCATTTTCAGGATTTCACGGCTTATGATGTAGCCATCAGTTTCGACCCCGTGCCGCTCGGCACGGAGATTCCCGCGCAGGATTTGCTTACGCGGGCGCAAAAGGCACTGGTGCTGCCCGCTCTGGTGAATGGGGAGAACCTGACCCTCACCGTCGCCGAGGACGGCTTTGACATGGTTAACATTCCGGCGTCCGCTCTGCGAAACGGCGTAATCATTCCCGCCTATTTCGCGGAGCAGTGGGACACCGAAGCCGGGGATATGCTTGAAATCAACGGACACCCCGCCGTTGTGTCGGCGGTGGTGCCGCAGCATTTCGGTCTGTCGCTGCACACGGGTTACGAATATATGCAGTCTGCCGGCGCGGAGATTCCGCCTGTGTACAATACGGTGTACGCCGAAACCGACGACATAGGCTCGCTGGGCGCTTATCTGGAGGATAACGGGATAGAGTATATGACAATCAGCGACTACGATACGAGCTTTCGCACCATCATGGAGACCATGTCGATCTTAATTTGGTTCATGATAGCCTGTGCCGTCATCCTCGGTTTTACAGTGTTGTATGCCGTGGGGTTAATTAACCTATCCGCGCGGGAATATGAATACATGTTTATGGGTGTAATGGGATATCCGCAAAAGAGCATTCTAGCGGCGCATATCAAGGAGACGACGTTGCAGCTAATTCTGGCGTTACCGCTGGGCTTTGTGTTGGGCGGGGTGCTGCTGAACAGCATTAAAGGCGAGTTTTCGGGCAGCCACTTTGTCATCGCCGCCCTCATCCGCCCGCAGAGCTACGCCCTATCCGCGCTGGCGGTCGCCGCGATCACGGCAATCATGGCGGTCGTCGCATACCGCCACATCGGCGGGCTTGACATTGTGGAGGGGCTTAAAGCGCAGGAAGGATGACAAGACTGTGACGTGTTAATGAATCCCAGATCCTGTAATAAGAGACGCCGCTTGAAGCGGTGTTTCTTATTCTATGCGAGCGCGGCATTCGCTATCAGATGTATACGACCATAAAAAAGAAAAGACATTATGGTAAATAATAATGAAAAACATCTAAAAATGTACTAGACAATTTATGTTATGTGTGTTATATTACCAATATAGTAAAATGAAACAGGAGGGTTAAACCATGTCCATCACGAAAGAGACAATCTTATTGTTAAAGCGAACCGACGTGAGCAGAGACGCGGAAAAGACAAAGCAGCGAGTGAAGGAAGGTTTTTTGTCGCTTCGGAACAAGCAGAAGACGGAGATCGTGGAACTGAGCGGGCTGAAGCGCACTTCCATCTATCGCGTGTTCAGGGAAGGGAGCATCAGCGCCAAAATTACGCTTGCAATGGCGCAGATACTTAACGTCTCCCCTTTCTACTTCACCGGCGAAACGGATCAAAAAGAACCGCTTACGGATGCGCAGGTGGTATCCTTTCTGAAAGCAAAAGGATACCTAAAGATTGCGGATATGATGTCGGAGGAACTGAAGAGCGAGAATAAGCAACCCAATCCGGTCGTTCCGGCAGGCGGTTCACTTTTCATCCCGGTGTTTCCCGACAACCCGGAATTCAACGAAGCCGTATCTTACCTCCGGGAGGAAGACGCGATTACGCTGTTGCGGGCATTGCTGATTCGGGGGAAAGCGGGCGGTGACGCGGCGCAGATCGCCGATGTTGTGAAAAGGTGCTTGCTGGTGTAATGCAAGAAGAACCCCATTTAACATATGGACACAGTATGGAACGCGCCGTTTTATGCGGCGCGTTCTTTGTAAAAAGGTCGCTTGGCTCAATCGCCGTTAGAATGTATTTGCGTGCCGCTGTCTGTCATTGCATCAATCCGAGTTCCTTTGCCTTAACAATGGCGTCTTTGGATTTCCGCACACCCAGCTTTTTATGGATCACGGAAATATGCGCCTTGACTGTAGGCAGTGCAAGGTTAAGCTCCGCGGCGATTGCCGTTTGCTTTTTGCCCTCCTCGATCATCTTCAGGATACGCTTCTGCTGGTTTGGCAGGGTGACGGGTTTTGCGTTAATATTCCACGCAACGCCGTGCCGGATTTTCGCGTCGTCCCGCGCAAGGCGCAGCACGCGCTCAAAATATGCCCTGTCTAAACCCGCAAAGCTGTCCGCGTTGTAGGATATCTCCTCCAACATAACCGCAACAGACGCGCCGTCGTCCGCGAAAAGCCTTATGAAGCCGTACCCTTGCGCGTACCGCAATATTTCATAAAACTTTTCCCGCCCTTCTTTCTTCCGCTTGGAATTATACAGCAGCGCCGCAAGCAGAATGCCCGTCTCGGTAACGTCCAGCGGACGAACATAGTCGTGCGCCATCCGATGAAGCTGTGTGAGCAGAACCTCGGCACGGTCGAGTTCGTTGAGCACAAGCAACGCGCGAACGGTGGTAAGGTGCTGATTGTACTTATAAAATTCAGGTTTTGCCGGTTCGGTCACAAAATAAAACCGAAGCCATTCCTCGGCAGCCTTTTTATTTGCGTCCATTAAAAGAAATCGGTACTCCAGAGCGAGAATATTCGGCAGCAGATGCTCCGAACGGTCGGTTTTCATTCTCTCTTTTGTGTAGGCAAGCATCTTCTTAAATTGTCCCTCGTCCCCGTCGGCGCGGCTGAGTACGGCGCTCAAGATATGAGGACCGACTACAAGCTCGCCTGCCATGTCTTCTGGCAGCGCCGCGAGGGAACGTTCCGCAAGTTCCCGCGATTCATCGAGGCGGTCAAGCTCATAGTAAACGCCCGCGACGATCACATCAACGATGATGTCGGTTACCGGACCCAAAATATGCGCGAAGGCTTTTTCACAGGCAGCGAACTCCTTTTCAAAATCCGGCAGAGCCACCGTGTAATCACGGTTGCCGCGGTGGAAGAACACCATGTTTTCCGTGATCGTGGCTGTTTGCAACGTGCTTGCGGAAGGCGTTGCAATATCTATATCCGGGGCGATGCCGGATATCGGCTTGCGAAAGTCCAGTGTGCTTATCATCTTTCCGAGGTCAATGAAGGCGGCGTTTTGCTTTAAGAAAACCTCCATGTTCGCGTAAAAGCTGTCGGCTGCGCTGAGCATCGCCGGAACATCGTTCATGAGGTAGTGATACCAGATGTAGTTTATGAGGATATACGGATTCTTGCCCGTCGCAGCGGCGGGCATTAAATCCGGCAGGTAGTTTTTCAGCATTTGCGCGTGGTAAGCCACAGAGTTGCTGGTGAGTGAGAACCTGTAAATCATCGCCATACCCGCCGCTATGCCTTCCTCGTCGTCTCCGAGACAGGCGCAGCGCAGGGCGTCATACTCCATGCCCCGCTCGCTGTAATAACGAGAAGCTGTTTTATACAGAGCTTTTTCATCGACGCCCTCCTCCGCACGCTTGCGCGCGAGAAAATCACGGAACAGATGATGATAGCTGTACCTGCCCTCCTCCGTCCGGTTCAAAAACGCGTTTGATCGGTGGAGCGTATAAAGATATGCCTCACTGTCGCTCCGGTCTGTAAGCCTGTCGCAAAGCTCCGGGGTGAGGTCTTCCGCGATGGATGTTTTCATCAAAAACTCCCGGTGCTGTGCCTCCCATGAGTTCCAAACATTCTCATGCAGATATGCGTCCAGTTTACCCGGTTTTTGACCAAAACTCATACTGCCGGAAAGCAGTAATGCATTGACGCCCATCGGCCAGCCACCCGTCAGGGTATATGCCGCCGCCGCCTGTTCATCTGTTAATACCTTGTCGCATTGCCGAAAATATCCCGCGATCTCGTCTTTGGTAAAGGCAAGGTCAGACCCGTTTATCCGTACCGCCCTCTTCTTTGCTTCAAGAGCGGCGAATTGGTTCGGCGGTTCCTGCCGTGAGAGGATAAGCCCTGTGTAATTGTGCGGCAGCAATGTAAGAAGTTCGGGAAATGACTTGCCGCATTCCTCGTCGGTGAGCAAATGCGCATCGTCTATGATAAGGGCATACAGGTTGCCGTCGTCCTCTAAAAGACCAAACAGGCGCTTGGTATACTCAATGGGCGCGGAGTAGAATCCGGGATCGTCTAAAAACGCCGCCCGCCCGTCTTGTAAACTCGCTTTCGCCACGCGCGAGCAAAGCTCCCGATAGAACGCACCCGGCCAGTTGAGCCGTTCGTTCATTCGCAAAACAATGGGTACGCGGTCTGAATCTTTCAGCCATAGCATGGTACTGACCGTTTTGCCGCTGCCGGCAGGCGCCGATACCAGCACAAGCCGCCGCGCCGCCGCCCGGTGGAAAGCATTAAGCAGCACATGACGCGGAGCGAGTATCTCTGGAACGGCACTGCCCTCGAACAATGATTCTAAATCCATCCGGCATTCTCCACTCATTTGATAAAGACTACCATATTAAAAGTATTAGTATTATTAATACATTGTATAATACTTTTTTATTATCAAAATATTTTCGCGATTATTATAGTACTTTATGCTTGCCATAGCGCCGTGTGATGTGTATAATATAGTACCACTACCGATTCAAAAAAGCAAGCGCAACTATAGGGGATGGTACAATGGCGACCAACGGCACGCCCGGCATATCCGCCGATAACGGCAAGCTCTGCTGGAGCTATACGATTAATCTGTGGCGTAAGCCAATATTACTGCGCCCGCTGGTAATAGTAATGGTCGTGTTCCTCGCAATCACCGTGATTACCGCGACGATTGCCGGGGGCGTCACCGCCCTAATGTGGGCGCTTGGCGGCGGCATAGCCTTTATGGTTGTTGTCGTGGGACTGACCTACCTCATAATGGCACTGATTCACCGGGGGCGGTACATATTCCTGTTTGAGATGGACGAAAATCGTTTGATTTTCCGCCCAGACCTAAAATACGGGGAGAAAGAACGATGAAGATAGGGCTTGTTTTGGCGGGGGGAATCGCGAAGGGGGCGTATCAGTTCGGCTTCTGCCGCGCTTTGTCTACCTTTTTCCCTGTAAAAGATATTACCGCTGTCAGCGCGTCCTCCATCGGCATATGGAACTCGCTCGGGTTGCAGACCGGGCAGATGGACGTCGGCGAGGAAATGTGGACGGGTTTGAACACGGTCGGTCTGCGCTCTTTTTACAACAAATTCATCAAGGGCGGCTTGCTGCGCGAATACGCCGCGCGCCTCGCGCAGGGGGCTGCCGGTTTCGACAGGGATTTGTACGGCGTGTGCTGCGAATCGCCCGGTATGGCGCTGAACTACATAAACCTCCGAAATACCGCGCCGGGTACGCTCTCTTCGTGGCTGCGGGCGTTTGTCTCCATCCCGGTATTGTTCCGCCCGGTGAGCATCGGCGGGAGGCAGTATTTTGACGGCGGCACGGCGGACAACGTCCCTCTCGCCCCGCTGGCAAGCCACGACCTTGACATTGTGTTCGCGATGCACTTTGACCCTTCCCACAAGCTGGATTTCGAAAAAATCGGTGCCAAAAGCGCCGTCGAGCTTGTCTATACGGATAAAGGTTTCCTGAAGGGGAGCTTTGACTTCAGCGAAGATACAGTTCGAAGTAGGATACAGCAAGGGTACGATACGGCGTGTGAAACGATCGAGCAATGCCTCAGCGAGCAAGACCCGGAACGCATCGCCGCGCTGACCGGGCGGCAAAAGCCCGCTCCGTTCCGCTGGACGTTCGACAGCGTACTGAACCGTTTCAACAGCGTGATGCGGAGGGTTATTGTACGGACAGACGGCGACGGCTGCGATCAAATCGGATAATCTGGGAGGACTGTGGCTATGGCGAAGCAAAAAAAGAAAAAGAGCAGCAAGATCCCAATCCCGATCCTTGTGATTATTTACGGCGTGCTGCTGTACGCGACCTACCAGAGCGTCAGCTCAATCGTGCTCGCGCTTTTCGGTCAGACTACAACGGGCTACGTTGACTATTACTCCAACACCATCGAGGATAGGTCAGCTGATGCGGGGCGTTCCCGCAGCATCATTAAGGGCTACTACTTCTATGTGGGCGACAAGACATACCGTGGACGCGTCTCGTATTCGAGCGACGAATCGTGGCCCAGCCTAAAAGAAGGCGAAACACGCCCGGAGAGTATCCGCTATCTTGGTTTCTTCCCCTATATCAACAGCACGGCGAGCCTTGCCGATTTCGACAGCATGTCCGGTGGGCAGATATTCGCTACGATTTTCGTCCCGTTTGGGTGTTTCGGCTTGTTTATGCTGCTGCATACGTCTAATAAGCGGGCGAAAAAGAAAGATCGTGAGGCGGCGGAACGGGCGGCGAAGCGCGAAGCGAGGAAAGCGATCAATACGGATAAGGATGATGGAGGGTTGTTTTGCGAAAAATGCGGCGCGAAGGTAACAGCGGGAGCGGAGTTTTGCATAAGCTGCGGTACGAAAATACAGGCAGCCAAACCCAGCGTCTGCGCTTCCTGCGGAGCGGCGCTGCCGGACGAAGCGGTGTTCTGCATCAACTGCGGAACGGCGGCAGACGCGGCGGCTCCCGCAAGCCGATAATAATGACCGCTGCAAGCGGTGCAATAAACCTTTATTCAAATAGAAATCGATGGGAGAACGGCTATGAAAAAGTTTCACACTATGGAAGACGCGGTTGAGTTTGCCGCTACGCTCTGCAACAGCTGGACGGACGCTTTCTCCGCTGACAACAAGTACAACGCGGATGAAATAGCGGGGATGGCCGGGATTGAGGACGACGAACACCCGCTGGACGAAGACGGCTTTTTTGCCGTTTCCCCTGCCGGTGCGATCGGCATTTGCGATGACGGCGAGGCCATCAATTGGCTTTTCATCTCCGGCGCCGCGCCGAATGAAGATTTACCCCCGAAGTTTACGGCAGCCCCCGCGGCGAAGTTCTGCCCCAAATGCGGTAAACCCGTTATCTCCGGCGCGCGTTTCTGCGGAAGCTGCGGCGAAAAGTTAGGGTAAAATCAAGTGATTGCGAAATGATACAAAAGCGGAGATAATCAATAGCGAAACCATAGCAACCGAGAGGGCATTGCCGGAGATTAGGGTATGCCCTTTCTGGGTCTGCCGAAATTCATACTGCCGCCGACGCCTGTTCCGGCCGTTACGGCACCCGCGTAACGCTGGGGTTGGGCGTTGTTGCATCTGTGATATGTGTCTTGCTGTTGATTGTGGGGTAGCATTCTGTCCGTTAACCTAAATAAGGGAGCGCCCCATCTTTTCAGACAGAGCGCTCCTCGGATTATACTTTCCCTACAACATGCGCGGGACGATTGCCATCGCCCCTACCGTTCCCGCCGTCCCTTGCTTCCGCCGAACTCGCGCAGGAAGGCGAAATTTTCTATGATGCGCTAACGGACAGCGAGCAGACAGCGGACGCGAAAATTATTGGAATTTTCAAAGAGATTCAACCGCAAGCAGACGCAGACATCCAGCCGACAGCGGGACTTCGTGCCAATATGATGTTTTCTGACCATGCCTTTATATCGGATTTGGGAACGGTAAATGAGGGCGAATATACCGGTGCCGTGGTTGGATACGAGTCCGGACAAGGAAACCAGCTAAACATGAGCAAAATTTATTTTCGGAAGCAATTTAGTTGTGGAGGTTCACCTTTCAAATAAGATATACCCCCGGAACCAGTCCGGGGGTATATCTTATTTCAGCGTCTCAATCTCTTCGCAGGTCAAGTCCGTAAACCTCTTTATTCTCTCGACAGGTTCACCGCCTGTTATCATGTTTCGGGCTATCGCAACCCGTCCTTCCCACATCCCCAATTGCCGCTCATGCCGCATAAACATCGCTTGATCCCGGCGCGCTTTCTCCCGTCGCTCATACAAATCGCGGGTGCGCTCGTCGGCTGTTAGCTCTCTGAATCTAACCATGGTTCAAACCGTTTACTTCTTCGCGTGACAACCCTGTATCTTCAACAATTTCTTCGATGGGTCTATTACGTTTTAGAAGATTCCGGGCAACTTCAATTTTTCCCAATTGCCGCTCATGCCGCATGAACATCGCTTGATCCCGTCGCGCTTTCTCCCGACGCTCATACAGATCGCGGGTGCGCTCGTCGGCTGTCAATTCTCTGAATCTAACCACGGCTTTCTTCACCTCCGGATTTCTCGCTGCCGCGTTGTCCATTTCGTCGTCTGATTCGGCGGCTATAAACCGCGCCCAATCGTACAATTTCGTACCGTCCGTACCCTCCGGCAGCTTCCGCAGTTCCAGCGAATGAATCTCAATCAGATCGGAGAACTCCACCCCGGCTTCTCGGTCATAAAGAGTAAAACGATGGTGGTATCTCGGACTGGCCTTGATAAGTTCCTCGTCCGTGATGGTGATGCTGACGACCTGCTTGATCGCGTCATAGTCCTCACCGCTTCCGCTATGAGTATACCATATTCAAGCAGGTATTTCAACACGAAAAATCCGGAAGGGTTTACACTGCTATCAGTTGAAATGTATTCTTACAGAGGGTCAGTGAAAAAATGGGACAGTAATTATAGTATTAGTGATTCACCTTAAACGATTGCTATTAAACATACCATCCCAATTTGTTGATGAGTTCAGCCAACCGTTTACATTTCCTCCTCCGACTCTGCGTCAAGGATTACGAAGTTATAACGCTAAAAACCTGTCGGCTTCGGTTTTGAAAACCGAAGCCGGTTAATACGCGCTTATTCACTCCTCGTCTTTCAAGGCATCGTATCCTTCCTCGCCCGTGCGCACTTTGATAACGTTTTCAACGCCGTAGATGAACATTTTGCCGTCGCCGATTTGACCGCTCTACAGGGCTTTCTTTACGGTATCTATAAGCAGTTCAAGCGGAATCTTACAAATCACGGTCTCAACCTTGATCTTGGGCAGAAGCGTGGTTTCCAACGGTACACCGCGGTAAAAATCCCTGTTGCCCTTTTGCATTCCGCATCCCAAAACTTGTGTTACGGTCATCCCGCTTATACCGATTTGGTCGAGGGCGCCGAGCGTCAGCGAGTGACCGGGTATGGCTCGCGGGGTCTTTTTTCCGGTTTTGGGATCGGTGATATATTTCCCGATACGCGGCCCCAACACCGCCGCACCGATTATGGAGGATATACCTCCGACCATGTGGATAGCCGAGGACCCGGCAAAATCTATGTACCCCAAGCCGGCGAGCCAACCGTCCTCGTTCCAGATCCAGCCCGCCTCAATCGGATATACAAGCAAACTGATAATGCCGCTGTAAATGCAGTATGCGCTGAATTTTGTGCGCTCCGCCATTGCGAAGCCGGCTTGCATGAAGAACACCAGCGCCGCGCCGATCAGGAACCAAATTTGAAACGGAATGCTTGCGACAGTTTCGAGTGTCATTTTAACCATCCTCTCATGTTGGGTGAAAATATAAGGCACCTCTATAAACAAG
>DBDP01000078.1 GCA_002293625.1 Clostridiales bacterium UBA929
AGCGCGCGCGCCAGCGGAACGGCTTTCGCGGCGTCTTTGATTTTGATGACCGGCACAATGCCGCCGACAGTGTCAAACACCGGCTTTCACCGCTTTCATTTCGTTGACGGCGTCATCCGCCGCGTCCTTCTGTACGCGCGTGCTGTTGACGTCCGTTTTTACCTTATAAAGGAACTCCCGCGCGTTGCGTTCATCCCCGATCTTCGCGCTGAGAAGACCGGCGCGCAGGCAGAGAGAGGGGTTCTTTTGCGGAGGGATGCGGATGGTTTGGAAAGCGGTAACATACATCTTCTGCGCCTCGCTTGCGGCGTATAACTCCATCGCGCGGTCGTCCGCGTCGGCGTATATGCCGCTCAGCTTCAGCCATAATCCCGCCTCGACAAGCGCGTGGTCGCTAAAGCCCGTTTCCGCGCAATGGAGGGCGAGGTAATACCGCTCAAAAACGGCGTCGCTGTCCGGCGTCTCCGTCCATGGAGCAAGTGTCGGCAGAAACGGCGCAAGCCGCTCCATGATCATCTTGCGGTGTGAAAGAATGAGCCGGTCAAAGAGAACCGTCTGCGCCGAATACCGGCATTTGGGGCAGGTTGTTATCTCGTAGTAAAGCGGTTCAACATCCTTAAACGCCGTGCGCAGTTCCCCGACCCGCAGAGGAATCAGCTTGACGTCTCGGATCTTGAGCGCTTTGAAATCGGTTTTGCAAACGGGGCAATGAAAAGCCCCCACGGACATGTAAGCCTTGTCTTCTTTCATCGGAAGTTGATATCCACCCTTGTGACCTTCGGGGTATAAGTTCGCCATTTTGGGAACACCCGCCTTTCATTTGTGTTTATAAATTACGCCCCATATGCCTCCATCAGTTTCCCTGCGGCGGACAGCACGTCCTCGCCGCTGACCAGTTTGAGCGACAAATGCGGTTCGTTACCCGCCGAGAAGAGAATCCGGCCTTTGTATTCCGGCAGTCCGCAGAGCCGTGCCACCCGTGCGAAATCGGGCTGATCCGTCCGCGCCAGAAGCCGCCCGCCTTTTTGCGCTAACTCGCAGAACCCGTGCCGCGAGGCGGAGGCGCGAACCAACGCCACCCGAATGAGCGTGACGGTCTCGTCCGGCGGATCGCCGAAACGGTCGATCAATTCCTCGGTCAGTTCGTCCGCTTCGTCGTCGCTTGTTACGGCGGCAATCCGGCGGTAGAAATCCATACGGATTCCGGCGTGGGCGATATACTTGTCCGGCAGACCCGCCCGCACCGGCAGATCCGCCACGCAGTCCACCTCGGGCTTCGCCGTGCCGCCCTGCTCCTCCAATACGGCTTCCTCCAGCAGACGGAGGTACATCTCATACCCTACGCTCATCATATGCCCCGATTGCTCCGCGCCCAAAAGGTTTCCGGCACCCCGTATCTCCAAATCGCGCATCGCGATCTTCAGGCCGGAGCCGAACTCGGCGAACTCGCGAATCGCGGAGAGACGCTTCGCGGCTACCTCCTGCAGCACTTTGCCGCGCCGGTAGGTGAGGTAGGCGAACGCGTGACGGTTGGATCGCCCAACCCTGCCCCGTATCTGATGGAGCTGAGCAAGCCCCAGTTTGTCGGCGTCCTCGACAATCAGCGTGTTGACATTCGGGATGTCCAGCCCCGCCTCGATGATGGTGGTACAGACCAGCACCTGTATCTCGCCGTCCACCACCCGCCGCATGATTTCGGACAGCTCGCCCTCCTTCATCTGCCCGTGCGCGACGGCAATCGCAACGTCGGGCAGGGCGCGGATCAATTCGCCCGCGGTGCGGTCGATCGTCTCGATTCTGTTATGCAGATAGTAAACCTGCCCTCCCCGCGAGACTTCGCGCCGTATCGCGTCGGTCACCAGCGGCGCGTCATGCTCCAGCACATAGGTTTGCACCGGCGTGCGGTCGCGGGGCGCTTCCTCGATGGTGGACATGTCGCGAATGCCGGACAGCGCCATATGCAGGGTACGCGGAATCGGCGTCGCCGTCAGCGTCAGCACGTCCACCTGCCGTGACATCTCCTTGAGACGTTCTTTATGGGTCACGCCGAAACGCTGTTCCTCATCCACCACCAACAAGCCCAAGTTGGCAAATTTCAAGTCCTTTTGCAGGAGCTTGTGCGTCCCGATCACGAAGTCAAGCTGTCCCGATCGCAGTTTTTTCTTGATCGCCATCGCCTGCGCCGGTGTGCGGAAACGGCTGAGAACTTCCACCCGCACGGGATACCCTGCAAAGCGGCGCACGGCGGTCTGCCCGTGTTGCTGCGCGAGTACCGTCGTCGGAACCAGCATCGCGGCCTGTTTGCCGGAGAGAACACATTTCATCACGGCGCGCAGCGCGACCTCGGTTTTGCCGAAGCCGACGTCGCCGCAGAGCAGACGGTCCATCGGCGTCTTGTTCTCCATATCACCCTTGATCTCGGCCGCGCAGCGGAGCTGATCTTCCGTTTCCTCGTACTCAAACGCTTCCTCAAAGCCCGCCTGCCAATCGTCGTCGGGCTGGAAAGCGAAGCCCTCGCGTCTCTTGCGTTCGGCGTACAACTTTACCAAACCGGCGGCCATTTCTTTCGCGGCTGCTTTCGCGCGCGCCTTGGTTTTCGACCATTCCGCGCCGCCCAGCTTATTCAGCCGCGCCACGGCCTCTTCGCCACCGCCGATGTATTTGCTGACCAAATGGAGCTGCGTGACCGGCACAAACAACGTGTCGGTTCCGGCGTAGGCCAGCTTGATATAGTCGCGCTTCATCCCGTCCATCACCATCGGCACAATGCCGATAAACCGCCCGATGCCGTGATGCTCATGCACCACCAGATCACCGGGGGAGAGGTCGGCGTAGGAAACGAGCTTCTTTTTCGCGCTGTTTTTTCCCGTACTCACCGCGCGGGGGGCGGAACGTCTCGGTGCCTGATGCCCTTCGGTCAATACAGCCAGCCGGATTGACGGCACCTCCAGCCCCGCGGACAAAGCGCCCGCGCAGATGGCGGCATGTCCGGGCGGCGGCAGGCTTGTGATGCCGAGCGAGGACGGCATTCCCTTCTCCCGCAGCAGTTCCTCAAGATGCTTCGCGTGGCGGTCGGTCGGAACGAATACGACGACACGGTAGCCGCCGTCGCGGTAGTGGGCGATATCGCCCGCCGCCGTTTCCAAACTCGCGCCGAACGAGGGGAGCTGCTTCACCGCGATGTTCATCATCGCGTGAGGGCGGAGCGGGTAGGTTTGCGCGAGGAACAGATCCAGCATTACGCAATCGAATTTCTCCAGCGTCCGCCATAAGTCTACGTCATCGATCCCGGGAGAGAGGTTTTTCTCGTCTGGGGTTGTCTCATGCAATGAGTTTACGCCGCTCCCGCTCTCGTTCGAGGGCTGCTCTCGCTTCTCCAAATACCGCTCCGTCTCTTCCCGCCAGAGCCAAAGGGTGTGGCGTATCCGTGTTTCTGTCCGCCCCTGTTCGGAGATAAACACAATCGTTTTCGGCGGCAGATAGTCCAGCGCGGTAAAAACCTCCGGCGTCAGCTGCGGTTCGCGGCAGGGGAGGAGCAGACAGGTCGTTAGCGGCGCGGTGCGCAGCTGACTTTCCGGATCGAACTCGTTGAGGGTATCCACCTCGTCGCCGAAAAACTCGATACGCACGGGTACGGTCATACCGGGCGAAAATACATCGACGATGCCGCCGCGCACCGAGAACTGGCCGATTCCCTCCACCTGATCGCCGCGCGTGTAACCGCTTTCGGTCAGCAGCCGGGGCAGGTCGGGTACATCCTGACCCGGTTTCAGCAAGAGGGATTGGTTGTTTAGGGTTTCGGGCGGTAGCGTACACTGCATGAACGCGTCGGCGGTTGCCGTGACAATAGGTGCCGTACCGTTAAGGATCCGGCGCAGCACCGGCAGCCGGGCGTGTTCCCATTCGCGCGACATGGTGTCGAGCAGTGAAAATTCGCGGCACGGCAGGGTCAGCGCCTCTTCCTCGCTGAAGAGGGCGCAGTCGGCGGCGATGTGCGCCGCCTCGGCTTCGTCGGGGCAAAGCGCCAACACGGGACGTCCCGTTTCCCGCCGTACCGCCGCGATGATGTGTGCTTTATGGACAGCCGACAGCCCGCCCATCGCCACCGGGCAGCCCCGGTTTTTGATGCGCGAGAGCAATTCCTGCGCTTCGGGCATTGCCAAAAGCGCCTCACAGAGTGCTCGCAAAGGGTAAGTACCTCCCCGATTATGGTTTCTCTGGTGCGTTAAAAAGATTCATCGCCGCTTCTATGCCTTTGGATAGGATACACTCCGCCGCGTCGGCGGCGCGGGGGACGGCGTCCCGCAGCGCATTAAGATCGGGCGGCGGGACAAAGGCGGTAACCCAATCGGTCATCGGGATCTCCGGCGGCGGCGAACCGATGCCGATTTTCACGCGCGGAAAGCGGTCGGACTGCAAATGATAGAGAATATCCTTCAGCCCGTTGTGTCCGCCGTCGCTGCCCCGGGGGCGGATCCGGATCGTGCCGAAAGGCAGTGCGATATCGTCCACCACCACGAACAGGTTCTCCAGCGGGATCTTCTCCTTTTGCAACCAATAGCTCACCGCCTTGCCGCTAAGGTTCATATAGGTCGAGGGTTTGAGCAGCACGAGCGTGCGCCCTTTGAACTTCACCTCGGCCACCGACCCATAGCGCGACGGTGTAAATACAGTATTGGACGCCTCCGCGAGAGCGTCCAATACCGTAAATCCTATGTTGTGGCGGGTCCCGGCATACTCGGTGCCGATGTTTCCCAGCCCGGCTATCAGATATTTC
>DBDP01000182.1 GCA_002293625.1 Clostridiales bacterium UBA929
TAAACTGTCAAACGGGGGATTGTAGCATCCGGAATTCTGTTTGTCAACAACTTTTTTTTGGCGGTATATTTCAAATACGTCGCCGGCAGTATCGCGTCTCCAATTTTTTACGTGTTACATTAGTGTTAAATTATTCAGAATCGCGCGGATTTCCTTTTATTGATATTGACAGGGCAAACCCATTGTGGTACAGTGGTTTCATCACATCGTTGGAGACGTGGAAGCATCGCAAGCGATGTGAATTGTTGCGCGTCTTTTTAAGAAAATGAACCGCAAGAGGAGCGAATGAAAATGAAGAGCTTAGGGCTAAAAATTTCTCTCATCGTTACCCTGTTGATCGCGGCAATGGTCACGCTGGTTATCCTTATCGTAGATACGAAAACCGACGGACTTGTGACAGGTCTCACCGGCGCCGAGGCGAAAACGGCGAACGGCGCGTTCGCCGCGACCCTTCAATCATATCAGGACGAGGCACACGAACGCGCGCAGATGATCGCGTCGTCGCCGGACGTCGCAAACGCGGTTCTGGAAGGCGACACTGTAGCGCTGAAAGAAGCGCTTACCCTTTTTGGAACCGGCATGGATATCGTGACGCTTGTTGACGCTAACGGCATCGTCCTCATGCGCAAGCACAGCGAAGAAAAGGGCGATAGCCAGCTAAAGCAAAAAGCGATCGCTGACGCGCTTTCCGGCAAAAGCGTCGGCACAATCGAAAAAGGCGCCACGACGAGCCTATCCACCCGGGGTAGCGCCCCGATTAAGGACAGCGGCGGCAATATCATCGGCGCGGTGACTTGCGGTCATGATTTGTCCGACACAAAATATATAGACGAAATCAAACGGACAAGCAACTGCGAAGTAACGCTCTTTGACGAAGACACACGCATGAGCACCACGCTGACAGACGCCAAAGGCGAGCGCGTTGTAGGGACAAAAGCAAGCGACGCCGTTATAGAGACTGTTCTGAAGCAAAAGCGGGACTATAACACGCGGACGGAACTGTTCGGTTCACAGTATGACGTTTACTATACACCGCTGATCATCGACGGCAACGTCGTCGGGATGCTGTTTGCCGGCGTAAATATTGAAGAGACGTTGGTCGCCGAGCAGAAAATGTTAACGTGGGTCATAACGGCCGCCGTTTTAAGCGGGGTGGCGGTCGTTGCCTTCCTGTTCCTGTTCAGCATGTTCGCGGTCAGCAGACCGATGAAAAAAATCGAGCTGTTCGCCGACAAGATCAAAGCGGGGGAGTTGGGGATATCCTCTCCGTCCAATTCGTCAATTGGTGTCCGCTCCGCCGACGAGGTCGGTCATACGGCGCGCTCATTGGAGCAGGCGTATCAGCGTTTGCAGGGGTATATCGGGGAAATCGTGAAACAGATGGAGGCATTCTCCCAAGGCGATTTCTCGGCGGACAATACCTATGAATTCTTCGGTGACTTTATCCTGATCGGCAACTCCATCGGTAACATCACGGATAAACTGAACGTTACGATGCGGAAGATCCAAAACTCAACGGTTCAAGTGGCGGACGGTTCCAAGCAGATCGCGGACGGTTCTCAGGCGCTGGCGCAAGGTTCTACCGAACAGGCGGCGTCAGTGGAACAGCTTTCCGCCTCTATCGCCGAGATCGCGGAACAGACCAAAACAAACGCCGCTATGGCCGAGAAAGCCGCGACGCTGGCAAACACAATCAAACAAAACGCGGAAAAAGGCAGCGCGCAGATGGACGCACTGACCGGCGCGGTGCATGAGATCGACAAGGCAAACCACAGCATCAGTAAGGTTATCAAGTCCATCGAGGACATCGCGTTCCAGACAAACATCCTCGCGCTGAACGCCTCGGTTGAGGCGGCACGCGCCGGACAGCACGGCAAGGGCTTCGCCGTCGTCGCCGAAGAGGTGCGGAACCTCGCGACCAAAAGCTCGGAAGCGGCGAAGGACACCGGCGCTCTGATCGCGAACTCGGTACAGAAGGCGGAGCTGGGGGCAAGAATCGCCGACGAAACGGCGTCCAGTTTGGCGGAGATTGTCGCGGGGATCAACGAGAGCAGCATGATTGTCACCGAAATCGCGAAGTCCTCGGAAGAGCAAAGCCTCGGCATCACGCAGATCAACAAGGGTATCGACCAAGTGGCGCAGGTGGTGCAGCAGAACAGCGCGACCGCCGAAGAGAGTGCCGCCGCCTCTGAAGAAATGAGCGGTCAGTCGATCGTACTGGAAGAGCTGATTGCGCAATTCAAGCTCCGTGACGACGGAAACACGCGCCTACCCTCCGGCAACGGGATGAAAAACCAAATCGCGATGCCGGGAAAAAGTGTCTACTCTGATAACGGGGATTTCGGTAAGTATTAAAAAAGCAAAAACAAGCGGGGATGATGCGAGCGTCACCCCCGCTTTGTTTAGCGGTTAAAACCGGCGCGGTTGGAGATACTGCCTGTATTATAGTCCGGCGATAAAGGGAGCGAATATGAAAAAACGCGTATTACCTCTGTTGCTGATATGCCTATCGGCATGTGTAAACAAGCCGCCCGCCGCTACGCCGCAGGTGAGTGTTTCCGAACCTCCTGCGGCAACACCCACCCCCTCGGTTTCCCCGGTTCTTCCCAATCCGCCGCCCTCCGCCGTTTCGGTTCTGCCCGAACCGTCGCAAACTCCCGACGACCTGCGTGAAGGGATACAAACAAAATACGGCATTGAAATATACTGGGAAGCCGAAACGCGGCCCTTTGAAACCGTCGCTATTTATCCCGTTAAGGATGAGGGGCTTATCCGCGAGTTTTTGCTGCTGCTGGACGGGCAGCTTAACAGGTATCCAGAAGGTTTTTTCGAGGAATCCAAACGGCGGAATTATGTGTTTCGGTTTTTTGCTTCCGACATGATAATATCGCTTGATTCAAACGATTTTGATACCTATGACGGCTACTATCAAGACAATTCCGCGGGTTACGCGGATATCGCGATCAACACGGGCAAACTGCAAGACGAGGAATGGCCGGAGGCGCAAGCGCCGTCTGGCAGGCATATAGAATATGTACTGCACCACGAGATCGGCCATGCGATAGCCGAGTATACGATGCTATATGACGAAGGGGTTACGTTTGACTTGAGCCAATGGTACGCCGATCTTATGCCCAAGGACTATTTCTATTACGATATGCAGGAACCTGACAAACGCGAGGCGGTTTCGCTTATAGAGTTTGCCGCGCCGTATCTCTCGGAAGAGGATAAGGGCGTTTGGTTCCCCGACAGTTACTCCCAAACCGGTTTTAGGGAACACCTTACCGCCCTGTTCGCCTACGCCATGATGCCTAAGCCGCCGGAAGCGTGGAAGTCTCCGAATGTGCAAAAACAGGCGGAGTATTTCTTCCCCTTGATACGCAAAGTCTTTGAAACGGACACATGGCCGCGGGAAACCGCTTGGGAGAAAGCACTTCCCGGCGCGCTATAAACGAAATCGTGCGGACGCTGGATCCCGGTGTATGCTTCGTGGATTAGATGGGGAGTTTGTCTTCAGTCTGAGAGCATCCATATAGAACACTCTTTTGCTGTATTGTTATTGCCGCTCCGGGTTTTGCTTTATCCGCTTGATTGCCGTTCCGATGCCGAGCCCTATGGCGGAAACGATACCGACGAATAAAACCATCCAAAAATCCGGCAAGTTGATTGTCCCAAATTCCTTCATGTTTGCCGCATTGAATGTCGCGTATTCGGCGAGCATATGCATCACACCGAATATGATGGCGGATAACCATTTAAGCTTCCCCCAGTAGTTATTTAACCCAATCAGTAAAGACAAAACAAAAGTTGTTACGGGAAGCAGCACCCACAGATACATAATCCCATACCCCATCGCGTCTGACGCATCGGTAAAAAACCAGAACGCGATCAGCGCAATCGCCCATACCGTGAGATATGAGACGGTCAATATGAGCTTTGCGAGTTTGCCTTTGCTTTTTACAATGTTGGTGCTTTCCTCGAGATAATCCAGGTAATTTGACACGGTTTTTTCCTCCTTTAATAGGCGGTCAAGACTGACGGAATACAGGTCGCTCATCTTAATAACACTGACAATATCAGGGTATGTCTTTTCGTTTTCCCAGTTTGATATTGTCTGCCTGCTTACGCCGAGCGCTTCCGCGGACTGCTCTTGCGTTAGTTTCGCGCTTAGCCTCGCTTCTTGAATTTTCTTCCCGATATCCATCATTCATCACCGCCTTTTTTGTAGCTTCATTATACGGAGAAAAAATGCCTGCGTCTATCAAATGCTTTTGACGTCTGCGGTTATTCTTGTCAAAATGCTTTGACATACGTCAAAACCCTCGGAAACTATGGTAAGAATTACCTCTGGTGTCCGCAATTATAATTTGCTTTTGTGTCGTCGCTCTACTTATTGCCGTTCTATTTTGAGCCAATACTAACACGTTCTTCCTTCAAAATCAAGGGTTGCCTATTGTTATGCAGCCCATTATTTCATATAGAGGATAAAACTACATAATTGACAATCCCGCGTTTGTGCAGATGCGGGGATTTTTTTTGCTAAGATCCGCGCATTTTTGGCATGATAACGAAAAGCCGAAGAAATGACACTCAAAATGAAATTGTTCCGATTGATATAAAAGTTTCGGGGCGGTACACTGATAGCAGAAGAAAGGTATCACAGGCTGGCAGGCGCTCATGCCGGGAGGTTGCATTATGGCGGTTTTGAAATCGGTGTTGCCCGGAGCCTTGACGAAAAAGAGGCTGTATATCTGGGGAAAAGAGTACAAGAACGAGATCGCGATCGCGCTGTTGATCGTCGTCATCTTTTTGGTTTCGCAGTTCCTGTCTCCGGTGTTCCTGACGGCGAACAACCTGCTCAACCTTCTGCGCCAAACCGCGTATACGGCCATCGCTGCCGTCGGGATGTACTTCGTGATCCTAATCGGAGGCATTGACCTCTCAATCGGCGCGACGGTGCAAATCGTCGGAATGACTTCGATCATGATGCTGGTTAAAGGCGTCTCTATGGCAATCACAATCCCCGTTGTGCTGGCGGTCGGCTTAACCGTGGGGCTTGTCAACGGCTTGATCGTAACCTACGGACGCCTGCAGCCTTTCGTCGTCACGTTGGTGACGAAACAGATCATGCAGGGAATCGTGCTGGTGGCGACAGGCGGAGCCAGTATATCGGGAACCGTGCCGGAAGCGTTCATGAAGATCGGCGCGGGGTATATCGGGTTTGTCCCGGTGCCGGTGGTGGTGATGCTGGTTATCGTTGCGGTCGCGTTCTTCATGATGAAGAAAACAACCTTCGGCAGGAGACTTTATATCACCGGCTCCAACCAGACGGCGGCGTACTATTCCGGCACCAACGTGCGGCGGATTAAGGTGATGGCGTATGTGTTGTGCGCTTTGTTCGCCACGGTCAGCGGGCTGCTTTCGGTGGCGAGAATCGGGGCATTTCAACCGACTACGACGCATGGCGGCGCGACCGGCATGGAATTGAACGCGATTGCGGCCGTGGTGGTCGGCGGAGCGTCGCTCGCGGGCGGCAAGGGCAGCGTTATCGGTACGCTTTTGGGCGCGCTGCTGTACGGTATCCTGTCCAACTTATTCCCGCTGATCGGCGTAAGCTCCTACTTCCAGCAGCTGATTCAAGGCTTCATCATCCTTATGGCCGTTTTAATCTCATCGAAGGGGAAAATCTTTCGTAAGATTACGCGGGGAAAGGAAGTCGTGAAAGATGGATAATGTATTTGAGCTTCGCGGCGTCAGCAAGATCTTTTCCGGCAACACCGTTCTTGACGATGTGTCTCTCTCCTTTAAGCGCGGTGAGCTTCATGCGCTGGTTGGAGAGAACGGAGCGGGGAAGTCAACGCTGATTAAGATTATCTCGGGGGTCTACCGCGCCGACAAGGGGACGCTTTTCCTAAACGGGAACCCGGTAAAGTTCGCGGCTCCGAGCAACGCGCAAATGGCGGGCATCAGTACGCTCTTTCAGGAAATTCAGGAAATCCCGGAAATGACGGTGGCCGAAAACATCTTTCTGCGCCGGGAGCCGCTGTATCCCCACACGTTCGTAATGGACCGCAAGAAGCTCAAACGCGGGGCGAAAGAGCTGATGGAGCGGTTGGGGCTTAAAATCAACACCGCGGCGAAAATGCGGGAGCTGCCGGTCTCGACGCGCAAAATGGTGGAAATCGCACGCGCGGTCAGCCAAAAAGCGTCGGTGGTTATCATGGACGAGCCGACGGCGAACCTCAACGCGGAGGAAATGCAGGCGCTGTTCCGCATGATCGACGACCTGAAAAGCAATGGCGTCACCATCATCTATATTTCCCATCGGATGAACGAGGTATTTTCTCTCGCGGACCGCGTGTCGGTGCTGCGCGACGGAAAACTGATCGCCACGCTGGACGGCGAGGAATGCAGCGAGGAACGACTGATTCCCCTGATGATCGGGCGGGAGCTAAACGCGCTGTACCCCGCAAGGCAGTCGGTAATCGGCGACGCCGTGCTGGAGGTAAGGGACTTATCTTTGGGAAAGCATTTTCAGAACATCTCTTTTACCCTGCGCAAGGGGGAAGTGTTGGGCTTCGCGGGACTGGAAGCCTCCGGCGCGAACGCCGTTACCAAGACGCTGTTCGGGTTATGCGGTAAGCCGGGCGGAGACGTTATTTGCGGAGGGAAGCGGTTTGACATCGTAAATCCCGCGGGAAGCATTCGCAACGGCATCGCGTTCCTGCCAGAAGACCGCAAAACGCAGGGGCTTTTCCTAAACCAAAACCTGATCAGCAACATTACGGCGGGTTCGCTGGACAGTATGTTCAGCAGCCGCGCGATCCTTAACGGCCGTTTTGAGCGTTCACAAAGCGAGGAAACCGTAGAGCGCCTGACTGTCAAAACACGCGGCTTGCACGCGCGCCCCGAAGAACTGAGCGGGGGGAACCAGCAGAAGGTATTGCTGGGACGCTGGATTATCGGCAGCTACAAGGTGCTGATTTTAGAGGAACCCACGCGCGGCGTGGACGTGGGCGCGAAATCGGAAATTTACCGGCAAATCAACAGTCTCGCGGAGCAAGGGCTTGCCATCATTCTCTTTTCGACGGAGATGCCGGAATTGCTCGGCATGTGTGACAGGGTACTGGTCTTTTCCGGCGGCGCGCTGACGGCGGCGCTCCCGCGGGAGCAGGCTACGCAGGAGTTGATTTTACAATACGCGCTGGAGAGGCATGTGTCATGAAAAAGATCGAGATTTCAAAACAATTGCCGCTTGCGATGCTGGTCGTCCTGATTATCATCGGCGCGCAGTTGTCCGACAGTTTCTTCAAGGTCAGCAATTTCGCGAACATCATTCAGTATGCCGTGGAATCCGCGTTTATCGGCATAGGCATGACCTTCGTGCTGGTGGTCGGAGGGATCGACCTTTCCATCGGCTCGGTGCTGGCGTTCGCGAGCGTCGTCAGCGCGAAAATGGCGCTGGACGGTGTGAGCATCCCGGTAATCCTGCTCGCGGTAATCGCGATCGGTCTCGCGTGCGGTGCCGTCAACGGTCTGTTGATTACGAAGTTCCGCATAGAGCCGTTTATGGCGACGCTCGCCATGATGATGATTATGCGGGCGGCCACCTTCCTCTTTACCGGGGGCGGACCTCTGACGGGAACGGTTTACAGCGGTTTTAAGCAAATCATCAAGGGGCGGCTGTTCGGCGTTCAAAACGGCATCTGGTACGTGGCTATCGCCTTTTTGGCGGCTGCCCTGCTGCTGAACCGCACACGTTTCGGCAGGCACGTCTACGCGGTGGGCGGAGGCGAGGAAACCGCCAAACTGTTCGGCGTCAACGCCGACGGCGTCAAGATAGCGGTCTATATGATCAGCGCGCTGCTGGCGGCGCTTTCGGGTCTGCTGATCGCTGCGCGGATCGGGATCGGGGAACCGCGCTCCGGCCAGTCCTATGAAATGACGGCCATTACCATCTGCGTCATCGGCGGTATCAGCATGGCGGGCGGTAAGGGCGGTATCGTGGGTACGTTTGTCGGAACGATGGTGGTTTGCATGATTAACAACCTGATGAATTTGATGAACATCAATACGGACGCGCAGCCGATCGTCACCGGCGTCATGATTCTGGTTACGTCGCTGATCGTATCGCGCGAGGTCGTGAACAAGCGGACGAGGCTTGTCAGGGAGATTTAGACCGGGAATCCCGGACTAAATAAATGCCGGACTCCTTCGCGGGAAAGCCGGCGCAAATGAAAGGAGAAAAAACCATGAAACGTCTATTCGCGCTGCTACTAGTCTTGGCACTGACCCTAGCCCTCGGGGCTTGCGGAAGCCCCTCCCCCAGCAATAAACCCAACAACCCCAGTCCCGCGGGTGAAAACCCCACCCCCGCCGCGCAAAAGTTCAAAATCGGCTTTTCCCAGTGCGTCATGAACCATCCGTTCCGCATCGCCATGGTCGATACCTTTAAGGACGCGGTCAAGGATTACCCGGACATCGAACCGATCGTCGTAGAGGGTGACGGCGACGTCCAAACAGAAATCACCAACATTGAGTCCCTTATTCAGCAAGGCTGCGACGTAATCATCGTGTCCTCCCTGTCCGGCACCGCGATCTATCCCGCCTACCGTCAGGTTTATGAAGCGGGCATCCCGCTGATTATCGCGGCCTCCGGCTGCGCCTCCGAGGGCGAGGAAGCCATGAACTACTACAATTCCTTCGTTTCCACCGACGAAGTGGAGATGGGAATCGCGGCGGCAGACTATGCCAACAAGCTGCTGAATGGCGAGGGCAACGTCGTGATGATTCGCGGCGTCGTCGAATCCACCAACTCCCTCAACCGTTACAACGGCTGGAACAGCAAGGCTAAAGATTACCCCGGTATCAAGGTTATTGTTGAACAGGCCGCCGACTGGCTGCGCCTTGACGCGAATCAGGCGATGACCAACATCCTTCAGGCGAACAGCGATATCGACCTCGTGTACTGTGAAAACGACGAGATGGCGATGGGCTGCCTGGAAGCGATTCAAGACGCCGGCCGTGAAGGCGAGATCCAGATCATCTCGATGGACGGGCAGGAAGACGCCGCGCTGGAAATCAAGAAAGGCGGCCCCTTCAAACTGACCATCACCAACAACTCCGATACCCACGAAGCTGTGGCGGCCGCATATAAGCTGGCGAAAGGCGAGAGCATCGAAAAACGCATCATCCTTTCCTACGAGCTTGTCACCGCCGAAAACGTAGACGCGTACCTAGCCGCCAACTTCTCATAAAATC
>DBDP01000052.1 GCA_002293625.1 Clostridiales bacterium UBA929
ACCCGCGGCGCATAGCGCGGAGCATTCGCCGAGTGAGAACCCCGCGACCGCCGCCGGTTCCTCACCGCGTACGGCATACGCCGCCATCGAGACGGTGAATACCGCGAGCTGCGCGTTCTCGGTGCGGGAGAGCGTTTCGGTGTCCGTGTCAAAGCACAGCGCCGCGAGGTCGCGCCCCGTGGCGTGGCTCCCAAGCTCGAACACATCCCGCACCGCGGTGTAGGCTTCGTACAATTCGCGCCCCATGCCGCTTTCCTGCGAACCTTGTCCGGGGAAGATAAATGCGGTCATTTGCATCAGCTCCTGTTTTATGAGATTACGCGGTGTTTACGATCCCCCTATTTACCCTTTCCTACTTAAAGAACCCCTTCACCAACGTCCAGCCTTTTTGCCTGTAGCGGCGCAGGGTGGATAGCTTTTTACCCCACCGATAGGCGCGGGCGGCGGCATGGCGGGAGCGCGGTGCGTCGGGCTTCTTCGCAAGCTTCCGCGCCTTACGGCGCAGGGTTTTGAACTGGGTCATATAGGTTAAGTTGTACCAAAACACCGTTTCGGGGTTGCTGCTGCCGCTCTCCCACCATGTGGCGTACTGCCGCTCCATCGGGGCGTAGAGAATGGCTTCCATCTCCGCTTCGGTATATAAACCGCGCTTCAGCGCCTCCTGCACGATATCGGTGCCGGGCAGGAAGTTAAGGTCGTGGAGTTGCAGCGTGAACCGTCCGGGCAAAGCGTCGCAGAGCGCGTAAGTCTCTTTGAGCTGCTCGGTCGATTCAAAGGGGTGGCGCAGAATAAAGTCGTAGATCACACGCGGCACTTTATTGTCAGCCAGCGCCTTCGCTGCGGCCATCACCTGCTCCTGCGACTCAACGCGGTGAAAGACAGTCTTACGCACCTCCGGCGAACCGCTTTGAATCCCCATCACGGCCTGGAACAAACCGGCTTTACGCAATTTTTGAATCAGCTCGTGGCTGGTTTTCAACGGGTGTGCCCATATCTCGAAAGGTAGGTTGATCTCTTTTTTATACCGCACGGTAAACTCGTTGATCCACTTTTGGTCGTCGGGGAAGATTTCATCCCAAAAATGGACGATCGAGAGGTGTTTCATCTTATCCTTCGCGTGCAGAAGCTCGGTAATCACACTTTCCACCGAGCGGAATCGCAGGAAGTGGCGGTTATCTCGGTAGACGCGCTTGATGCCGACCGTCGAACAATAGGAACAGACGAACGGGCAGCCGCGCGAGCAGGTCGTTTCGTAGCTAACCGACGAGAGCATCGGGTCGCCGAAACGCAGTTCCCCGCCGTCGATGAAGTATTTGTTGTTTAAGCCGATCTCTGCCATCGGCAAGCTGTCCAGGTTGGTCACAAGCGGGCGCACGGGGTTGACGACGGCTTCTCCGGAACGCATACAGGCCAAGTTCTCCATATCGTCTACGTTCTCCCCCGCCTTGAGCCGCCGCGCAAGCTCGACGATTGCGCCCTCGCCCTCGCCGCGCAGAACGTAATCGCAGTGTTTCAGGCAGCGTTCGGGGAACATCGTGGCGTAGACGCCGCCCCACACGAGCGGCGCTTTACTGTGTTCGCGGACAAGCCGTGCGGCGTCCTCAACGACCTCCAAATACAGCGAGGACATCACGGAAAACCCGATAAACAACGGGTTATACTGCGTTATGAAGTCTAAAAACAGCTTGTTTTCCGTTTCGGTGGGTTTTTTCGGGTGCGTGCTGTGGAAATTCTTAAAATACAGCACCGTCACGTCAAAGCCCGCGTCGGACAGCGCGCGCTCCAGAAAACGCAGCCCCAAAGATTTGGGGCTGTAAAAATTAATCAGCAGAACGCGAAGGTTTTGCATGAACTCACTCTTTCCTATGCATGTTAAAAATTGCCCGCTTCGGCTTTACCGCTTCGCGTGTTCACCTGAAAGGCGAACACGCATTTTTAACGCTTCTTTTCTACTTCCGCAGGTCTGTCCAAAGTTCCGCGTACAGGTCAAGCACCCAGTCCGGCAGGTTGGTAAATACCTCAAAGCCGTCCATATTCTCGGGGTACGAGATGCCGTCATTCTTGATCTCGTCGTCCAAACCTTCAAACACATCAATCAGCGGGGTGGAATAACCGATCATCTCCACATTGGCAAGTCCCGCGTCATGCGAACACATGAAGTCGATGTACTTCTCCGCGGCTGTTTTGTTTTCCGCACCCGTCGGAATGCAGAAGGCGTCCACGAATACGTTGGTACCCTCCTTCGGGATGGCGAAGGCGAGGTTTTCGTTCGCGTCCATCATAGTGATAGCGTCTCCGGCGTAATACGGGGCGAGGATAGCCTCCCCGTTCTCCATCTTATCGAAAATCTGATCCATCACATATGCCTGCACGAGCGGTTTTTGCTCTACCAGCAGGTCATACGCCTCGCGAATCTTCGCTTCATCGGTGGTGTTGAACGAGTGTCCCAACAGCTTCAGTGGGATGCTGAACGCGTCGCGGGGATTATCAAACATCAGAATCTGCCCGCTGTACTGTTCGTCAAAGAGCGCGTTCCAACTGTCGATCGGGTCGGATACCCGCGTTTGGTCGTAGACGATACCGACCGTTCCCCACATGTAAGGCACGGAATAGAGGTTCTCAGGGTCGTATTCGGGATTCTTGTGGGCCGGATCAATGTTCGCGAAATTCGGGATGTTGTCAAAATTGAGGGGCAGAAGCAGTTCCTCCCCGATCATACGGCTGATCATGTAGTCGGAGGGGATGATGACGTCATAGCTCGATCCGCCGCCCACAATGGTGGAATACAGCATTTCGTTGTTTTGGTAGGTATTGTAATGCACCTTAATGCCGGTGGCTTCCTCGAACGTCTTGTTGAGGCTTTCGTCCATATATTCGCCCCAGTTGAAAACATAAACGTCGCCGGACTCTTCGGCGTTGTTACCGGGCTGTGAGGCATCGTCGGTTTGCGAGGGCGAGGCGGATTGGCAGCCCGCAAGCAGCAGGAGAAGGGCGGCGAGGATGAATGTCAGTTTTTTCAATGTGGTTTACTCCTTTATTTTTGTTTTATGGGTTCCTGTATCTCTCAACGATGTCAACCGCTCTCTGTAAAAAAGCGTCTTCACCGAATCGGTTAACCTTAAAGAATACCGCTTGACTTCCGCCTGAGGTGATGGCTGTGACAAACAGGTCGTTCCCGTACCCGACGAGGGTGATGCTCAAACTGACGCGGTTCTTGCCGATCATGCTGTATCTCTCATACACCCGCACCGCGCAGCGCACACCGTCCCGCGTGTAGTCGCTGCCGTTCTCGTAGCTGGTCGATACATTGCCGCTTTGAATCCCTTCGTGCAGCAGGGAAAGTAATGCGTTAAAATCACCTTGTAGATTCGCCGTGTACTTCGCCATAAAACCGATCCCCTTTCATTGGCATGTTGAAAATTGCCCGCTCCGGCTTGCGACACCGCGCCAGAGGCGCCTGCTCGCAAGCGCTTCGCTCGTTCGCCTTACAGGCGAACATGCAATTTTCAACACTTCAACCTCTGCTCTTTCTTTTTCTTGTCGCGCGCTTGCAGCACATTGATCAGAATAAGCAGAACCAGAACGGTTACGAACATCAGCGTGGACAGCGCGTTGATCTCCGGGCTGACGCGCTTGCGCGTCATAGAGTATATCCGCATCGGCAGCGTTTGAACCGACGTTCCGGTGGTGAAATAGCTGATCAGAAAGTCGTCGATGCTCATCGTGAAGGCAATAATCGCCCCGCTGACGACGCCCGGCATAATTTCCGGCAGGATAACCTTCCGATACGCCCGGAAGGGACTTGCGCCGAGATCCAACGCCGCCTCATAGGTGTTTTTGTT
The DNA here is from genome assembly GCA_002293625.1 of Clostridiales bacterium UBA929. Taxonomy (GTDB): domain Bacteria; phylum Bacillota; class Clostridia; order Oscillospirales; family UBA929; genus UBA929. Next base: position 3,843 of record DBDP01000052.1, read on the forward strand.
GAGCTGGCGCAGCTTCGGCAGTACCGACAGGATTACGTAGGGGATGTTAAACGTCACATGCGCGATCAGAAGGGTGGTAAACCCAAGACCGGCGCTGACTCCGAGCGAGCGCAGAAAGGTGACAAACAGCACGAACACGAGCATCAGCGACACACCGGTGATAATATCGGGGTTTATGACGGGGATGTTGTTCAGGGCGAGCATAGCCTTTCGCGGACGCTTTTTCATGTTGTAGATTCCGATAGCGGAAACCGTGCCGATGACCGTCGCGATCAGTGCCGACAGCAGCGCGAGAATCAGGGTCAGCGTCAGCGCGGAGAGTACCTGCTCGTTATGGAAGAGCTGCTTATACCAGTCCAGCGTGAAACCCTTGAAGTTGACGCGGCTCTTATCGGAGTTGAACGAAAAGAAGATCAGCACAAGGATTGGCGCATAGAGGAACACCGCCACCAGCGCCTGTAAAACACGCCCCGGAACGCGCGAACGCTTCATAGCAGCATCACCTCTTCCTCTCCCTCGCCGAAGCGGTTCATAACCGCCATTGAAATCAGCACAATCACCATCATCACAAGCGAAATGGCCGAACCTAAATACGGGTTATATGTGCTGCCCAAAAACTGCATTTCAATCAGGTCGCCGAGCATCATGGATTTGCCGCCGCCGAGCAACTGGCTGATGATGAACGTGGATACGCCGGGTACGAAAACCATCGTAATGCCACTCAGCACGCCGGGCAGGGAGAGGGGCAGAATCACCCGCTTGAATACCGTCAATTGGTTGCCGCCCAAGTCCTGCGCCGCCTCAATCACCGATCCGTCAATCTTCTGAATGACGGTGAGGATGGGCAGCACCATGAAGGGGAGGTAGTTATACACCATACCGACCGCCACCGCCGCCGGCGTGTTGATGATGCGAATCGTCGGCAGGTGCAGAAACGACAGCAGCTGATTGAGCAAGCCGTTGTTTTCTAAAATCGACATCCAAGCATAGGTGCGGAGCAGGATGTTGATCCACATCGGCAGCATCAGCAGCAGCATCGCGGTGTTGCGAACCGCGCCGGTCTCCCGGCTCATCGCGTATGCCAGCGGGTACCCGATTAACAGACAGATAACGGTAGACAACGAGGCAAGCCAAAAACTGCGGGCAAAGACGGAACCGTAGCCGAGGAGCTGCTTGAAATTCCCTAAGGAAAACTGCCCGTCCTCGCCGGTAAACGCGAAATATACCACGAGGAACAGCGGTATGATCGTGAACAGCGCCATCCACACCGTGTACGGAGCCGCGAGAAAACGCCCCGGACGCGTTCGGAAAAACCTTGTCAACCTTTTTCGGGCGGCGTTCAAGAGCGAAAGAACCCGCGCAATCACTTTTTTCTTCTTCACGGCTCTGTCTCCGCGGGTTCGTCATATTTATCCTCATACTCCGGCTCGGGGTCAATCTCCTCAAGGGTCATCGCCTCCGCGCCCTTGGGGAACAGGTCGGGGCGATCCATGACATGGATGTCCTCCGGCGTGAGACACAAGCCCACTTCACTGCCGACCAACGGGGCGGCGGTAGAGTGAATCATCCACTCAATCTCCCCGACATCCACGAATATTTCGTAAAACACGCCTTTGAACGTCACCGAATTGACGGTTCCGCGGAGCTGCCCGTTCTCCGGCACGGTGAGACGCACATCCTCCGGGCGAATAACGACGTCAACCGGCTGCTCGGGGTCGAAACCGGTATCAACGCAGACGAAACGCCGCCCCGCGAACGAGACGTCGCGGTCTTTATGCATGACGCCCTGAATGATGTTGCTCTCGCCGATAAAGTCGGCGACGAAGGCGTTGACCGGCTCGTTGTAGATGTCTACGGGCGTTCCGATCTGCTGAATGTTCCCGTGGTTCATCACGACGACGGTGTCGCTCATCGTGAGAGCTTCCTCTTGGTCGTGGGTAACATAGATAAAGGTGATGCCCACCTGCTGTTGTATCTCTTTTAATTCGTGCTGCATTTCTTTACGCAGCTTGAGGTCGAGCGCGCCCAGCGGCTCGTCCAGCAGCAGAACCTGCGGGCGGTTGACGATGGCTCGCGCAATCGCGACGCGCTGCTGCTGCCCG
>DBDP01000006.1:0-357 GCA_002293625.1 Clostridiales bacterium UBA929
CCACGACCTGCGGCACTCCTGCGCCTCGCTGCTTATTGCAAACGGCGTACCGATCAAGCAGATTCAAGAGTGGATGGGGCACAGCGACTTCTCGACTACGGCAAATATTTACGCGCATCTCGATTTTTCGGCTAAATTGTCATCGGCGCAGGCGCTCGAACAGGCTATGCGCTTGCCGGATAGTTCCGGACTTGGTAGCAAATGGGCATAATGCAAGCCGATCTCTGATCCTATTGCAGCACAATGGGTTGCCCGATTCTGAGCAGAACTGTATCATAGTTCACCTATTGACCAACCGAACAGTTTCCGAGCAAAGAGAAAACCTCGAACCCATTGAGGCTCAAGGCTTTCACTGGC
>DBDP01000006.1:379-18402 GCA_002293625.1 Clostridiales bacterium UBA929
TTATGACCACTTCGATACCTCTCCTAATTTATGTCTACCACCTATTCCGCAAAGATTTGAGCAGAACTCGCGGGCAGAACCCAAGAGAAAATCCCATTCAGAAAACGCGCAAAACACTGGCACTACTGGTTTTACACTTGAACAAGCATCCTAAACACGCACCGATTTCGAGTCGAGGCCGTTATAACCACTTCGATACTCCTCCAAGCAAATCCGGCTGTTCGTATCATACAGGAGAAAAGCGTTCTTGTCAAGTATTTCGAGCGGCAGGAACTTCCTCCCACATATCTCTCACCCCTTCCGCAGCCGCTTCATCAGCGGTACGCCTTTCAGCGCCTTTTGCAGCGCAATCGCGAGCGGTACAGAGATAATCACGGCGAGCAGCCCGTTGAACAGCGAAACCGGGGCTTTGCCGACGATAACGTCAATCCAAGCGGCTTCCGGCGAGGATTTTTGCACGGTAAGAGCGTCCCAATAATACCCCTTGCCGAGATACAGGATGATGTAAGTAAACTGACCGGTAACAGCGGCGGCAACTTTATAAACAAAATCGTTTTGCTTTTTCGTCACGTTGAATGCCAGCGCGCCTGTTTCGGCGTTCAAAACGCGGTATTTTACCTTTTCCGCGTCACGCACGCGCGATCCGACTAAACCGCATAAAAAACCCATGATAAACTTAAAAACCAGCGTAAACGGCGCAGAGGCGATGTAAAGCGGGTTTGTAAAATCAAACAGCATGGAACCGACACCCGCCGCCAAGCCACCCCGCAGCGCGCCCAGCATAAAGCCGGACAGCAGACAAAGCACGTTGCCGAGATGGATGCGGGTGTTGCCCAGTGGCGTGGGAATGCTGATCTGGAGCCATGACGCGGCGAAAACCAGCGCGGAAAATAGTCCAACCATCACGATGTCGGCAACGCCGACTGTTTTTTTTGTTTTTTCCATGAGAACCACCCCTGTTATTTTGCTTGACGCTCTTTCCCTTTGAGAGTATACTAAACGCAAACTGGTCTTATTGATAGTGCCAGTATAATAATATTTATTAATACCAGTTGGGGAGAGACAAGGATTGCTGATACCTATAGACCGCACTGACATCATGCCGCTGTACGAGCAAATATACCGCTATATTCGCGCGCGAATCGAAGAGGGCGAGCTGAAAGCGGGTGAAGCGCTCCCTTCGCGCCGCGAGATGGCGTCTCTGTGCGGCGTCGCCATAATCACGGTGGAAAACGCTTACGCACAGTTGGTCGCGGAGGGGTTTGTCCGCTCCGAACCCAAGCGGGGATTCTTTGTGGAATCGATCGGGCACTTGCCGCCGAAGGCATTCGCTTCTTCTTCAGAAGCCGAAACCCGCCAACCTGTAACCGATAAAGCAATCTTATACGACTGCCGGTTTGGCAGGATTGACGAAGGCGCTTTTCCGCACAGGCTTTGGAGGGGTTTCCTGCAAGACGCGCTGGAAAAAACCGGCGCGTTGCAGCGCGGTGACCCACAGGGGGAACTCCCGTTGCGGCAGGCACTTTGCGGGTATTTGAGACGCCTTCGCGGGGTGGAAGCCGACCCTTCACGCATCGTGATCGGTCCGGGGCTGGAATGGCTGATATTGTCCCTCCTGCCGCTGTTCCCCGAAACGGCTCAGTTTGGGATAGAGGATCCCGGGTACACCCCTTACCGAAAGCTCTTAAAGTCCTACGGCCGGACGGTTGTGTCCGTTCCGTCGCGGGAATGGAGCGTGAGCGAGGCGGCGCGGCGCGGCATTTCGGTATTGTATCTTTCACCGTCGCATCGCTTTCCGCTGGGCGGCGTATTGAGCGCTGGGCAGCGCCGGGAAGCATTGAAATGGGCGTCGGCGTCGGGCGCGACTATTTTGGAGGATGACTACGACAGCGAACTGCGCTATCGCGGATTGCCGATTCCGTCCCTGCAAAGCATGGACAGCGACGGGCGGGTTGTGTATCTCGGCTCGTTTTCGGAAAGTCTCGCGCCGGGTCTGCGGATTGGTTATATGGCGCTGCCTCCGGGCTTGCCCGAACGCTGGCGGGAGAGCCGTATCGCCTGCGCCGTATCGGTTCCGTCGCAGCTGGCGCTCGCGGCGTTTATCCGGGAGGGGCATATGGAGCGCCATGTGGCAAAAATGCGCACCCTCTACCGCCGCCGTCGGGAAACCCTGCTGGAACTGTTGAAGCCGCTGGAGGCGCGTGTCGCCGTCGAGGACGACGGCGCGGGGTTGTTCGTTCGTCTCCGGTTGAAAACGGCCGGAACGGAGGAAGAGTTTTTGCGCCTTGCCGCCGATGCCGGGGTAGGTTTAACCGGCATTTCGCAATTCTACGATGTGCCGGACGATAAGCACGTCCGCCTCCTGTTCGGCTTCGGCGGTCTGCGGGAAAACGAGCTGCGCGACGCGGTGGTGCGGCTGAAAACGGCGTGGCTGTGACGTTTCATAATAGTTTTCATGTCAAGACATCTTACGCCTAACTTTATTGCATACATCGCAAATGGAATAGCACCGCGAGATATCTAACCCGTTTTGCTCTGCAAGCTCAAGCAGTTTAGCGACACCCCCCATCATAACGGCATTCATCAGCTCATCTTTATAAGGGTTATACCGCGCGACGATCTCCCGCAAGCTTTGGTGATAGATATTCCCTAAAACAAAGCCGCAATTCATCACATCTCCGTTTGGGACAATTGACAGTGACGTTACTTCCGTCAATGGTTCCGTATACGGCATAGAGCCGCAGGTTTCCAACAGGTTCAGTTTCGGTTTATCATAGTATTCAGCTAAATGCAACGCCGCGTTCCCGGCTAAAAAAATGTTGTTTCCGTTCGATACCGGAAACTCCAAATCCGTAAAAGCGGCGAGGATTTCGTTTGTTTTGCGGTTATAAGGGTTACTATGGCTTTCATTAACGACCCAAGCCGGATGCAGCTTAACGTTGATTCCGGCTTCTTTCGCGTACCGAGCGAAGCGGTAAACCGCGTCAAGCGGAATCGTTTCTTGATGAAACGCGTCTGCGGAAAGCAGCAGGGTTTCTATCCCGGCTTCTTTCAGCATTTTCGCTGTCTGCTCGCGCTGCTCGTCCAGCTTTGTAAAATAACCGTTGGTAATCAATGACCTGCTGCCAATGCCGTGCCGAGCCGCCGCCTTGTGGATACCGCAGACAATGTCCGCGTAAAGCAGCGGTTCCCCGCCGAACGTCATCACGGAAGAAACGGGGAACATTTCGGAAAGCTCACCGATCGCCTCGGCGGCATGATCCAAAGAGATATGCTTGTGACCATCCGCCGGGTTGAGCCTGTCGCTTACCGAGCAGTGCTTGCAGCGACCGCTGCATTGATATGTGACGACAAACTCTATACGGTTGAGGGTTATGTAAGGGGAAATGTTCATAAATAAGCCTTCTTTTTGTTCGGTTGATTTATCCAGTATAACACGGCCAAAAGCCCCGTATCAATCCCCTTTTTTCGGAGATGCTACGGGCGGAGGCGGTATTTGTGAAAAAACTATGCTTGGCTCTTGCGTTCCTCTGTCTGCTTACCTCTTGCGACATCAGTTATGCAAGCCCGCGTTCACGGAGTGTGGAGGATACATTCACCCTTTTATGGTATGTAAACGGCTCCGACCTTGAGTCCGGCTCGGCTGAGGACGATGAAGGCGGGGCGTTTTCCGATGATTTAGACGAAGTCCTCTCCGCGCTGCCGCCGAACGAACACTTCCGCGTGGCGCTTTTCACAGGCGGCGCGAGGGACTGGAAGACGCCGGGGTTTTCCTCCGAAATCAATCAGGCGCACATCATCGACAAAGACGGACTGACGCACGGTCCGGCGCTTCCGGATGGTAGCATCGCGCAGCCCGAAACGCTGTCGAATTTCATCCAATGGGGCATCGAAAACCTTCCGGCGAAACGTTACGGGCTGATCTTTTGGGATCACGGAAGCGGCGTACCGATCGGCTTTGGGTACGATGAACTGCACGAACCGCGTTATATGGATCTCACGGCTATGTCAAAGGGATTGGAAGACGGGCTGAAGGGTCAAAAGCTTTCGTTTATCGGGTTCGACACCTGCCTGATGGCGGCGGTCGAGACAGCTTCCGTCTGCGCCCGGTTTACCGATACCTTGGTGGCGTCAGAAGAACTGGAGCCGTTCGGCGGCTGGGACTACGCCCCGCTGATGCGCCAATTGGGAAGCAACCCCGGAACGAGTGTCGAAGAAATCGGACAAACGATTACCGACGGTTATTTTGAAGCGCGTGATAACGCGGAGGAGATGCTGACGCTGTCGGTTATCGACCTCACCCAAATCAAGCCCGTGGTGGACGCCGTATCGCAACTCGCCGAGGGCATACAGAACCTGCTGGAGGAAGGCGGATTCGCGACGATCGCGCAGGCGCGTTCGCGGGTGAAATACTACGGAGGGGTCAATCAAAGCGTGGATATGGTGGATCTCGTCCACTTGGCGTCACGGCTGGAAAGCACGCATCCCGCGGAGGCTGAAAAACTGAGCGCCGCCGTTCGGAACTGCGTGATTTATAACCGCCACACCGACGACGCGCCGAACTCCAACGGGTTGTCTATTTACTTCCCGTATGAAAACGAGGGGATCTATGAGAACTATCTGGAGCTGTATTTACAGCTCGGATTTTCAAAGCCGTATATTCAGTTTGTCCGGGCGTTTTCCAAAGAGCTGCGGGGCGGTGTCGAACCGCTGTATATGTCCGACATTCAAACGGAGAGACTGGGTACGAGATACAGGGCGCAACTGCCGCCGGATATTCTGCGGGTGCAGGGCGTGATGATGCGGGAGGAGGAAGACGGCGTGTTTTCCTTAATCGGTCTCTGCGACGGCGTTGAAGCGGACGGGACGGCCGCGGCCGGTGTGCCGCCGGATACCTGGCTGACGATAAACGGCGCCCCCGCCTTCGCGCAATTCGAAGACGGGGACGTGCTGTCCGTACTCGCCGAACGAAACGGCGAAAAGGTCAGTATTTTACTGGAAAAGCAAGGGGATGACATCACCCTTTTGGGGTCGGTTCCGGAGGCGCGGGACGGGCGCGTTCCCCTTCCGACGGTCTATCCGATAGAAGAAGGGGACACAGTCGCACTGCTCTACCCGATGATTGATACCCGCCGCACCGGCCATGAAGAGACGTTCTTTTCGGGGGAGGCGTTTGTCGTTGATCAAGCGCTGGAGATTGAATATGCCCCGGTTGAAGGGATTTATGGGTTCTTAATGACCGATTGCTATGACAATCTGCTTGTAACCGATGCTCTTATACCTGCCCGGTAATGAAGCGGACTTTGTAGCCCCACGGATCTGTGAATACTTCGAATGATTTGCAGTAGGCGCGCGCTGCTGTCAGCGTCATGTATTCCCCGGCGGAGGGAATAAAGACCTGCAATTCATCGGCAATACGCACCTTTGTACCGTTCAGCGTTACAAAGCGGTCTCCGTCAAAGTCAAAACGGGTGATGTTTTTATATTGCGTGCATATCATCATATCCAGCAGCTTCGGCGTGCCGTTTGCCAAAAAGCCTTGCGCTACGCCGACGATGGTTCTGGTACCAATACGTTCTACTTTATTATCATCGGCATAGAGAGTCGGTGTAATTGCGCTTAACCCGTTGTCAACCGTGACGGTGGTATGAACAATCTCACCTCCTTCTCCCACGCTTTCTGTTACCGAACCGATCTTGGCATATCCGTATTTGTAAGCGTCTCCAGTCATATTGTTTAAAATAATGGTGGTGACATAACCGGAAGGACTATAACGGGCGTAAAGGATGTTTTCGGAATTCACGAGAGTAGCGGTGATATCGTCCACCGTAATAAACGCACCCTGCCCGTCAAGACCGACTTGATCGAAGAACGCGCACCACGGCGCAATGGGAGCGTTTCCAAGTTTCATTGCGGTGAGGTCCAATCTGCCTAATACTGTACTGCCAATATTGATCGGCGTGACCGATATGCCGTCTATTGAGCCGCTGAAGGAACACAGCTTCCCTTGATACAACGATTCAAAGCCGATAAGATCCCCGGTGAAACGCATGGTTTCATTGACTGTGACCGTATTTCCGTCGGCGAGCCCCAGTGTTATATCGGGAACATCGGCAAGCGGACGAACATCGGCGATCAACCCGTTGGCGGTAAGCAGAAAAGCGCAGCGCTGCCCGGCGGGATTGGCGGCCATTTTTTGGGTTGCCTCCGGTAACAGATCAAAGTCTTTGCCCATCAGTTTTATTTTTGTAGGGGTCGTCGGGTTGGGAGTTGGGTCAGTATACTGACCGGCGAGCCTGACGCTGGAAGCCTCAATAATACCCGCGCTTTCATAGTATTGCAAAACGTCCCATTTATCGAGCATATCGGGATCGGCTCTGTACCCGTTTTTGTAAAGAACCGCGTTTTCGGCGGCTGGTCCAAATAACTCCGTCAACGCTCTAACGCCGTTGCGGGGTTGACTGCTTAGTATCGCAAGCGCATAGGCGCCGGATCCCCGCGTCAGGGAGCGGTAGATGTACGCTATTCTTCCATAAGCGTCATAGGCGACAAGCAGTACATCTCCGGGGTTTATTGTCTCCCAAACATTGTCATACGTATTTTTTACATCGCTCCATACGGTCATCGCTTCGGAAACAGAAATAAAGTTACCTTCAGCGCCGGAAAAGCCGTTGTTCTGCACTGAGCTTACGGTAATCGGCTGGTATGTATAATCCTCGGAAACGGTAAAACTGATAGCGTATCCTTCGCGGTCGATCATCAGATTGCCGGTTCGCCCGCTGAGCGCCGGATCTATCGTGCCGCTCACGGGATATTCTGCGCCGTCTTCAGCCAAAACGAAGGTCTGCCCGTTTGCCGTCGTGGCGATTCGCAAGAGTGTTTTTATAAACTGCGCGCCGATTTGGTTTTCGCGGCTGTCGCGCAGGATATACAGCAAAATACCGTCTCGGTAGACCAGCGTGACAGGTTCGTTTTCCCAAAATGTTGCTTTGTCATAGGTCGTCAGCACACCGTCCCATTCGCATACGCCGAGAGTGGGAATCGGAAGGCTTGAACCGTCGGTCAGCGTAAGCCCGTTTACACGTTTTTCACGGATTCCGACTGTTTTATAGGTCGCTGTTTCGTCAGGGGCAATGGTGAGGACGTTCCCCTCGCCGTCAACAAGCAGCGACGCGAGCCTCCCCTTCAGCGAGGCATCCAGCGCCCCGCGGTAGGTGTAGCTCTTCTGCTCGTGTGTTATGACGCTTTCTCCGTTTATGATTTCAAACGAGAGGATGATGTCGGTAACTGACGACGTTTGAAAATGTTCTTCGATGTACACTTTCCCTTCTTTGGATGACATGTAGAGGAAGTTGTAAACCAAGCGGGCGACTTGACCGCGCGTCAGCACATCGTTCTGCGAGAACTTCATGCCCTTGGACAGCCCCAGCGCCTCCGCTTTGGAGATATAGCTCTGCGGCCAGTTGAGACCGACGTCTTCGTCTTTGTATCCCAACAGACGCATCAAAACCGTCGTGAGGTAGCTGTAACGCATCGGGGCGGCGGGTTCGTAATTACCGCTTGAGCCTCCGGTGACGATACCCAACTGCACGGCAGCCATAATCCACGGATGCGCCCAGTAGCCCGCGCGTACATCAGGGAAGCGCACGGTTCCGGCATACGACGACACATCGTCGATACCGCTGAGCTTCACGGCTAACACCGCGAGCATCGCGCGGGTGAACGTCCCGTTGGGGTTATATTTGTTCGCGCCGTCGCCCTCGATGATACCGAGATTGTTCAGAAGCTCGGCGGCGCGCTGCGTCTCGGGGTCGGTGATGTCGGAAAAACGACCCGGCACAGCGGCTGTAACAACCGATGCCATGCCGCCTGATAAAAGGCAGACGGATAACAATACGCTGAGAAAACGTTTCATAGGGGAGACCTCCTTATGTGTAAATCCCATAACTTATTACGACCCTCTTATTCTGTACGGAGCGCGTCGACGGGTTGCAAAGACGCTGCTTTGAACGCCGGATAGATGCCGAACAGGATGCCCATCAGCAGCGAACCGCCGAACGCGATCGCCGTGATCGGTAAGTCGGGCGCGGCGATGATGCCGTATTGAATCTTGCCCCAGTAGAGCGTCACGACAAACCCCACCAGCACCCCCAAAATCCCGCCGGAGCCGGACAAGACCGTAGCCTCAATTAAAAACTGCGTGACGATGGTGCGGCGCGGCGCGCCGATCGCTTTTCGGACGCCGATCTCGCGGGTACGTTCGGTAACGGTAACCAGCATGATATTCATGATGCCGATGCCGCCGACGACCAGCGATATGGCGGCAATCAGCGATAGGGTGCGCGTCTGCGCATTCTCGGCTTCCGTCATGTCCTCAAGGTACTGGAACTGCGCGTAGACGTCGTACCAGCCGGTTTGCTGGTTGTTTCGGTAAAAATCGTCGATCTCCGCCTGCGTCATGGTGTTGTAGTCGACAGCGGTAATCATGGTGGAAAGAAAATCTTTGACCAAGTCCACAAGCTCGAAGGCGGTATCGGGGTCGGTCACCTTGATGATGTATTGGTTGATCACCAAAGAGGGGTTGATGTAGCGCGAGGTGGTATGCGGTATTAAGATCATGTTGTCTTCGGAATAGGTATAGTAGTCCTGCTCGTTTCCCCAAGACGAGGGTGTCTCCCGCTGGCGGAAGACGCCGACGACGGTGAAGGGAAGACCTTGTATGTAGATTTCCTCCCCGATGGGTTCCTGATACGAAAAGAGCTGCTGCGCGACCAAGTGCCCGATAACAACCACGGGGTTCGCGCGTTCCACGTCCATATAGCTGATGTCGCGCCCGCGGTCGATCTCAAACCCTTGGCTTGCCGCAAACTGCTCGTTGCCGTAATAGAGGGGGCGGATCGTTATCTGCCGTTCGCCCCACTTGATCTGTTTCTCATAGTCGCTGTAGTAGGGGGAGACGCCCTGCGTCATATGCGAGAGATCCAGGTTTAGGTAGTTTGAGAGTTCCCTCGCGATCACGGCGTCGGGCGTGGAGCCGCCCATCCATTCGTAGCTGTCAAAATACACCGTAACCACGTTTTCGCTTAGTCTGCGCCACAGGTCAACGTTCGCGGCGTTCTGCGCCTTTGTAACGCTGACCAGCGCGATAACGGCGGTCACGCCGATAACGGTGCCGAGCATGGTGAGGAAGCTGCGCCCCTTTTTCGCGAGCAGGGTCTGAAACGCCATTCGCACCGACTGCCATAACTTCATGAGGCGCTCCCCCTTTTCACGGCGCTGTCCTCAACGATTCTGCCGTCTTTGATGCGCACCGTGCGCTTGGAAACCTCGGCGATCGAGTTGTCGTGCGTGATTAACACAATGGTGGTTCCGGCGGCGTTCAGCCCCGCCAAAATATCAATGACATGTTCGCCGGTGCGGGAATCGAGGTTACCCGTCGGCTCGTCGGCCAAGATGATGCTGGGATTGGTGGCGAGGGCGCGGGCAATCGCGACGCGCTGCTGCTGACCGCCCGACATTTGCCCCGGTCTGTGATCCATTCGTTCGTACAGGCCCACGCGGTCGAGCGCTTCCATCGCCATCTCGTGGCGCTTCGCGCCGTGTATACCCTGATAAATCAGCGGCAACTCGACATTCTCAATCGCCGTCAGTCCGTTCAGCAAGTTAAACCCCTGAAAGATAAAGCCGATCAGCTTGTTGCGGATACGCGCCAGTTCTTCGTCGTACATATCGCATACCGGCTCGCCGTTTAGTTGGTATTCGCCGTAGGTGGGAATATCAAGGCATCCGAGGATGTTCATAAGGGTGGATTTACCGGAGCCGGACGCGCCGACGATCGCGATATACTCACCCCGCGCCACCGACAGCGTCACGCCGTCCAGCGCGCGCACCTCATTCTCGTAGCCCTCGTTGTAGATTTTATAGATATTCCGGATATCGATCAGCGCGTTATCCATAAGCAGGTTCCCCATCTTCGGGAAGAACCACACCGTCATTGGGCATGGGTTTAACTATACCGGGATCGATCGGCATAGGGTCAACGAATCCGGGATCGCTACCGTCACCGGGTATCCAGTTTCCGAAATCGTCATAGTAGCCGTCGCCTTCACCGGGAGACGGGGAGGCGTTCAAGGCGTCTTCATACCCTTTTTCATATCCTTCGTCGAAATATCCGCGCATTTCGGGGTCGGAGATTTCCACCTCGAAATCGTAACTCGGCAGCGGCGAGGGCAGATTATCCGTCTTTTGGGTAAAGACCTCCCAGCCTTCCCATTCGGCAGGAATCCCTTCGGTGACTTCTATGTATCGGCTGTCTTGAATGCCGCACTCCACCGGGACGGCGTAAAAGCCCGGCGGTACGACTCCCTCCGGCAGGTCAACGGCGGTCTCCGGGCGTACGCCGTCATGCGGCAGCAGGAAGATATACTCATCTTGCCCGATGGCCTTTATCGCTTGGATAGGGACAATAATCGGTGTGTCGATTGAGGTTTCCAGCACGATTTCGAAGTCGGCATATGAACCCACCATCAGAGAGCCTTCCGAGTTGTCCAGCGATATGGTGACGGGGTAATACGCGCCCATCCCCGGATTCTGCTGCTGGTCGGGGTTAAGGTCGATTTTGGTGAGGGTTCCCGACACCGGCACGCTGTTATAGAGAATATCGACCGGCATCCCGACGGTGACGCGCTGCACGTCGGATTGGTAAAGCGTCCCTTCGAGGATCAGCGTTTCTGTCTGCGATACCGTGATTGTGACGGGCGTTGATCCCGAACCTCCCACGGTCATACCCGGATATATGTCGAAGTAGCTGCTGACCTGACCGTCGATCGGGGAACGAATCACAAGATCGTCGATACGTTCATATTCCAGCGCAATCTGGTCGTTAACGGCCGCTATCTGCTCACCTAAACCGGTAATACTTTCTTGGTAGCCCTCAATCAGCGCTTCCTGATCGTTAACACGACCCATGAAGGCTTCCTCAATGGTGGTATCCGGCTGGAAGTCCAGCTCTACGAGAAGGTCACCTTCGCGGACATCATAATAGTTGCGCAGATTGTTTGTTTTTAGCGGTCCTTCCGATTCCGTGACGAGAAGTTCTTCGCGGATACACTCCAGCATTCCGGAACCGGAGGGCAGGATGGTTTCGCCGTTCGCCGTCTTCATAGAAGCGGTCGCCGCCGCCTGCGTAATCAGCGCGCCGGGGTTATCCATCGTGATCGTAACCTCAAATGTCACCGAACCGTCGGCTCCGATACGGCGCACCTTCTCAATACCCGAAACCGTTCCGGCAACCGTGGACATAACGCTCGGAACCGAAACTTCGCAGGGCTGCCCCAGATAAATATCATTTTCGTAACCGTAGGAGAAGTAGAGCGTAAGCGTCATTTTTGAGTCGTCAATCAAACGTGCCAATTTCGTTCCGACTGGTATATTCTGCCCGATAATCATGCGCTCGGCTTCCACAATCTGCCCGTCAAACGGTGCGTACAAACGCGCGGCGTTCGCGAGGGCAATCTGCTCGGCGTTGGCTTTGGCAAGCTCGGTGTATATCTCCCCGATTTTTGTCTCCGCCGCGGCAATCTGGGCATTTAAATTTTCAATGGACTTCTCGTGCCCGGCAATGGTTTTCTCATGAGCCTCCACCGCTTTGTCGATCGAGGAGGTGTCGAGCGCGACAAGAACATCGCCCTCCCGAACGGTCGCGCCATAGAACGCGTTGGCCTCCAGAACCGTTCCCGATTCGGTGAGCGTCACCGTCTCGCTCAAAACCGGTGCCATCGGTCCCCAACCGTTTAGGGTGCGCTTGATCGGAACGTCCCAAATCTCAATCCGCTGGGTGAGGTAGAATTCCGGCGCGGGTTGATAGAAGGCGATGTATGTAAGCCATACCAACGCACCCACAACGCTCAGCGATATGATAATGGCTAAGATGTTTTTAAGTACCTTCTTGCGCCGTCCCGGACGGCGGCGCTTCGGGGGGGATTCGGGCTTCTGCGGCGCTTCGGAAATGGTTTCGGGCTGTATGGCGGTGTTTGTGTCCATACCCACACTCCTTTCTGTTTCGCGGGGGTGAATTACCCGCTCTCGCCCTGAAAACTCCCCTGCTCCTATTCGCGACACCGCGCCAAAGGCACCCGCTCGCGAACGCTGCGCTCGTTTGCCTGCGGCAAACACGGAATTTTACAGAGCTTCTTTAATGGAAATAGTATAATCCGTTTACATAAAAAGGGCAAGAACAATTCGGCAACAAATTTCTTAAGATTTGTTAAAGAACTGTATCTTTTCCTTAGACGCCAAAAAGTCACATTTGTTCCAAGATTTTTTTGCGCGCCTTCAGGGACGATCTTCCCAATCGTCCGCAATGCTTGTGAGTGCAAGGGAATCGGCGACGCGCCTTACTTAAAATAGCGTGGTCTGCGCCGTTTCGGGGATTCCGCCCAGCGCTCCGGCTGCGCGGAGGGCTTCCACATGCGCTTTCGTCACGGGGCGGCAGCGATCCAGCAGATTATCCTCGGCGAGGAACGGGCCTTTTTCGCGCTGCTCGGCGATGCTCTGCGCCGCCGCCATTCCGAGACCGGAAATCGCCATCAACGGCACGGCGACCCGCCCCGGTCCCGCCGGTTTGAAGCGGGAGGCGTCGGATGTGTAGATGTCGAGCGGCTCGAACGAGATGCCGCGCCGCAGCATCTCGTAGACGACTTCCAAGACCACCGCCTTGTCCTGCTCGCTCTTCGCCGCGTCCTTGTCGTTCGCGATCTGTTTGACGGAGATTTTCACCGAGCGCATGTCCTTGCAGGCTTTCTCATAGGTAAAGTCGTCAATCTTCAGCGTGAAATATACGGCGTAGAACACTTCGGGTTTATGTACCTTATGCCACGCGATCCGCGCGCTCATCATGGCGTAGGCTGCCGCGTGCGCCTTCGGGAACAGGTACTTGATGTCCTTGCAGGATTGGATATACCACACCGGCACGCCCGCGCGGCGCATCTCCTCCTCCCATTCGGGTTTCAGTCCCTTCCCCTTCCGTACGCTTTCGCTGATCATGAGGCTTTGCTTGCCGGGGATCCCTTTGGAAACCAGATAGAGGGTGATGTCGTCGCGGGCGCATACGACCTCCCGCAGTGTGGCTTTGCCGTCGTCAATCAGCGTTTCGGCGTTGCCCCGCCAGACGTCGGTGCCGTGCGACAGACCGGCGATCCGCACCAACTCGTCAAAGGTGGAGGGCTGCGTCTTTTGCAGCATCCCCCGCACGAAGCGCGTGCCGTATTCGGGGATACCGACCGTTCCCACGGGACCGATCAGGTCGTCGTTCTCGTAACCGAGCGCCTTGGAGGATGAAAAGAGGCTTAGGGTGTCCGGGTCGTTGAGCGGGATGCTCTGCCCCTTCTCCCCCGTCAGCTCGTCAAACATGCCCAAAAAGGTGGGGCAGTCGTGTCCGAGCAGGTCCATTTTTAGCAGGTTATCCTCGATGGCGTGGTAATCAAAGTGGGTGCATACCTTGGCGTCCGGCTTATTGGCGGCGCGGTGTACGGGACAGAAATCGTAGATGGTATACTCATGCGGAACGATGATCATCCCGCCGGGGTGCTGCCCGGTGGTGGTTTTCACCCCTTCGCAGCCCTTCGCGAGACGCGCCAGTTCCGCGCCGGAAGCGTCGGGCGCGTACTTCAGCTTGTATTTCAAGGCGTAGCCGATTGCCGTCTTCGCCGCGATCGTGGTAACGGTTCCGGCACGAAACACCTTGTCCTCGCCGAACAGCTCAATCAGATGCTCACCCGCCCGCTCATGGTATATGCTGGAGAAGTTGAGGTCGATATCGGGTTTTTTGTCGGCGTCGAACCCGAGGAAGGTCGCGAACGGGATGTCAAAGCCGTCCCGCTCAAACGCCGCGCCGCAGCGGGGACACGTTTTTTCCGGCAGATCAATCCCGCAACTGATGCCGTTCAGTTCCATGGCGTCGGGGAAATCGCTGTGGTGGCACGCGGGACAGCGGTAATGCGGAGGCAAGGCATTAACTTCGGTGATACCGGCGAAATACGCGGCGACGCTGGAACCCACCGAACCGCGCGAACCGACCAAGAATCCGTTTTCCATACTGCGCTCCACGAGTTTTTGGGAAATAGAGTAGATGATGTCGTACCCTTTACGGATAATCGAACCGAGTTCTTTTTCCAAACGTTCTTCGATCAGCGGCGGCAGTTCGTCCCCATACAGCTTACGCGCCCGTCCGTAAGCCGCCTCGCGCAGCTCTTCGGCGGAACCCTCGATGCGCGGAAAATACTCGCCGGAACGTACGGGACGCACGTCCCCGATGGATTCCGCGAGACGGCGGGGCGTGGCGACGACCACCTCACGCGCGTCCTCTTCCCCCAAATATGAAAATTCGCGCAGCATTTCATCGGTCGTCTTGAAATACAGCGGCGGCGGGTTCGCGGTATCCATCCCGTGAAAGTTTTGCAGCACCTCACGGTAAATCGAATCCTCAGGTTCGAGGAAATGTACGTCGCCGGTGGCACAGACGGGTTTACCGAGCGCTTTACCCAGCGCGACGATGGTTTTGTTCCATTCCATCAGCTGTTCCTCGCCGCTCGCCCCGCCCTCGCGGATCAAGAAGCTGTTGTTCGCGAGCGGCTGGATCTCCAGCATATCGTAAAAATCCGCAATTTTGAGAAGCTCGTCAAACGGCAGCCCTTCCCTCACGGCGGTGAACAATTCCCCGCGCTCGCAGGCCGACCCGACGATCAACCCCTCGCGGTACTGCGTGAGCAGGTCTTTGGTCAGCAGCGGGCGGCGCTTAAAATGATCGATGTGGGACAGCGACACCAGCCGGTACAGGTTATGCAGCCCCTGCTGCGTCTTTGCCAGCAGCAGAATGTGGTAGTACCACTTTTTGTCTTCCGGCGGGGCGAGGTAACCCTCGCAGCCGTAGATAGCTTTGATGCCGTGCTTCTTCGCGGCGTCCATCGCTTCGGGGAAAGCGTGGCAGACGCCGTGGTCGGTCACGGCGACGGCGGAATGCCCCCACCTCGCCGCCGTCGCGATCGCTTCGGATACCGACGTCACGGCGTCGGAGGCGCTCATTTTGGTATGTAAGTGAAGCTCTACGCGCTTTTCCGACGCGGTGTCCTCCCTCTGCGGCACGTCTCCGGCTTCCTCAACGCAAGCCGCGAGAATCCGCCAGTCCTCTTGATCCGCCACCGTGTACGATTCCATTTCGCCGTAGACTGTCACGCGGCGCTTCCCTTTGAGGATCTCCTTCAGACGCCTGTCCATCTCCGGCGGCTCCTTTCCTTTTTCAAAGACGCACCGCGCCGAAACCGAGCCGGTGCCGTCGGTGAGGTAAACTTCAAACGAAACGGCGTCCTTCCAGCGGTTTTGAATCCGCATCCGGCGTTCGCGCGTTTCGCCGAGCATAAACACGCGCCCACTGACGCAGACTTTGGCGGCTTCACGCGGCAGCGTGTCCATACGCATTTCCGCGAGACGCGAGGGTTTGCCGAACAAGCTCCCGGGTTTTGGGCGGGGTTTCGGGGAGGGAGGTGCAGTTTCAGGGTTTACGGGCGCGCTAAAAAAAACCGATGCCGCCGACAGGCCCATCGCTTTTTGAATATTACGCTCGGCGGCGGCTACCCATCGGGGTGAGGGGGGGCTTCCTTCCAATTCGACGGCCAAGCGGTTTTCCTCCCGCTTGGGGCGAAGCCCTTTAACAACCGGGTCAAACCCGCCGGGCGGCAAACAGTTTGGGAATACGGAGGAAAACTTCTTCAGCAATGCGATGACTCCCATCTCCGGGCTTCTTCAACCAAAACGGTAACGATTTCGTGCCCGGGTATCTTCTTGATCACTTCGCCGCCGCGAAACAAAACGGCTTCGCCGTCTTTGCCTCCGGCGACGCCGATGTCGGCGTGCCGCGCCTCTCCGGGACCGTTGACAGCGCAGCCCATTACGGCGATTTTCATCGGAACCTTAATATCGGCGAGCTTTTCTTCCGCCTCCCGCGCAAGGGACACAACGTCAATGCCGCGGCGCGCGCAGGTGGGGCAGGAGATAATCTCCGCGCCGCCCTTCCGCAGCCCGACCGCTTTCAGCAACGCGACGCCCACGCGGACTTCCTCTTCCGGCGGGGCGGTCAGCGATACGCGGATCGTATCGCCGATGCCGTCAAGGAGCAGCGCGCCGATTCCTGCGGCGGATTTGATGACCCCGTTCGTCCCCGTTTCGGTGACGCCCAGATGGAGCGGGTAATCCATAGCGGCTGCCGCCATGCGGTTGACGGCAACCGTATCGGCTACGTTAGAAGCCTTGAACGATAGGCAAATATCAGAGAACCCCATCTCCTCCAGCATTCCGGCTTGCTCCAGCCCGGATTGCAGCATCGCTTCGCGCAAGCCGAGCTTTTCAAGCAACTCCCGCTTCACTGAACCGCCGTTGACGCCGATACGGATCGGGATGCCGCGGGCGGCGCAAGCATTTACCACTTCGCGCACTTTCGCGCGGGAGCCGATGTTGCCCGGATTGATACGCACCTTCGCGGCTCCGTTTCGCGCGGACGCCACCGCCAGCCTATAGTCAAAGTGGATGTCGGCGACGACCGGCACGGGGCTATCGTTTGTGATGGTTTTCAGCGCCGCCGCCGCGTCCCCGTCGGGGACGGCGACACGTAACAGTTCGCATCCGGCTTCGTGAAGGGCGCGTATCTGCGCGAGCGTGGCGGCGGTGTCCCGCGTGTCGGTGTCGCACATCGACTGCACCGTCACCGGCGCGCCTCCGCCGATCAAGACACCCCCGGCATTAATTTGCCTCCTCACAGACCAATTAGCCTCCGTATATCGTTGAAGAAGATAAATATCATCAGCCCGAACAGCAGCAGCATCGTGCCGCCGTGGATATAACCCTCCACCTTCTCGCTGAGCGGTTTCTTGCGCACCAGCACCAAGAACGCGGAAATAAACAGGAACATTACCCGTCCGCCGTCCAGCGCGGGGATGGGCAGGAGGTTGAATACGGCGAGGTTGACGGCCACCAGCCCGGCTAGACTAAGGATGCTCAGCACGGTGTCGCTGACAGGAGCTTCCACCTCTATCATATCGTTGACGATGCCGCCCATACCCACCGGTCCCGCCATGTCGGTCACTCTGGCTTCGCCGGATATGAGCATTCCGAGACTCACCCACACGAGACGCACGGAGCTGGTCGTTTCTTTCGCGGCGGTTTGAATCGTGCTGAAAAAGTTCAGTTCCTCCAATTTCCCCGCGGTAATCCCAAAAATTTTGTCGCCGTTTTCATTCACCAGCTGCCGCGTCACGCCGGAGATCGTGTAGCGTTCCCCGTCGCGCTCCATCTCGAAGGTATAGGGTTTATCCTGATCCATCGAAATGAAGAGCTGCCAGTCCCTGCGGCTGTCCACACGGTGTCCGTTGACGGCGGTGAA
This sequence comes from Clostridiales bacterium UBA929, assembly GCA_002293625.1. Taxonomy (GTDB): domain Bacteria; phylum Bacillota; class Clostridia; order Oscillospirales; family UBA929; genus UBA929. The sequence continues at coordinate 17,811 of DBDP01000006.1, forward strand.
GCGGTCGCCGACCTGAATCTCTGAGTAGGGAAAATCCGGCTCAAGATTGGTGACAACAGGTACGTCTCTAAACCCGGCAAAGGCAAAAAAGATTAAGAAAAAGACAAAACCGATGAGAAAGTTCATCAGCGCGCCCGACACCAGCACAAAAACCTTTTGCCAAAGCGTCTTGTTGCGGAAGTGCGCCGGGTCGTCCGAGGCTTCGTCCTCACCCATATCGCAGAAGCCGCCGATCGGGAAGACGCGGAGGGTAAACTTCGTCCCGGTCGGTTCGCCGTCCTCGTTTGTCTTTTGCCGCTTGAAGAAAGCGGGACCCATGCCGATGGCAAACTCGCGCACACGGATCTTGCATAGCCGCGCCGCGATAAAATGCCCCAGCTCGTGTACGGTAATCAAAATACCCAGCAGCAGGATAATCACGATAGCCGATATAACGCCGGACAAGGAATCAGTCCTCTCTTTTACTCATTTCCACCGTGTTCAAAATATCGTCAAGCGTGGGATTCGCGATAAACGGGACGGTGTCTAGGGCGCGTTCGATGCGTTCTTCTATTTCAAGGAACCCAATGCGCCCGCCGAGGAACGCCTCCAC
>DBDP01000005.1:0-9892 GCA_002293625.1 Clostridiales bacterium UBA929
GGCGGGTTTCGCGCCTCGCGCTGTCCGGCGCGTTCCATACGAAAGCAATGGCAGGCGCGGGTGCCGCGCTGCGCGCGTTCGCGGAAACGCTGACGTTTAATGAAATGAACTTACCTCTATATACAAATCTGACCGGGGAGAAACTCCCCGGTACAGACATTCCCCGCCACTTGGAAACGCATATGACAAACCCCGTTTTGTGGCAAAGGTGTATTGAGAATTTACTCGCCGCCGGTATAACGCGTTTTGCGGAGACCGGTCACGGCAAGAGCCTAGCGAGACTGATTAAACGAATCAATCGGGAGGCGGAAGTTACATCAGCAAGCAGCGTTTAACGAAATCCGCAACCTGCACGGCGCTGCCTCCCGCTCTCGCGCGAATCAACAACGCACGAAGCAGCTGAACGGCGTCTTCTTCCCTCAGCAAGCTGACGGCTTCGCTTAATTCAGGGGAGTTGGTGAATTCGGAAGAGAAGAGGAAATTGCGAGACCCGGGGGGGGTTCCCAGCAAGTTCGAGCTTCCTTGGTCTCCCGTGTCACCGCGCTTGATGGCCGCCGCAACGCGCTCGGCCAGTTTTGCGTAACCTTTTTCAGCCAAAAACTTTTGAAGAAGCATGTCGTTGAATTCGCTTTTTTCGTCGGTCTCGCCGGTGTAGAAGTACGGCGTGACGTTCAGTTGCTGCGCCAAAGCGAGGGCGATTTTGGCACTGATGTTACCTTCACGGAACACACGATAAATAGATGTGCGTTTCAAGCCGCTTAGCTCGACGATCGCGGCTTTTTGGCGGTTTCTCAGCGGCAGAAAGTCTTCTTTTACGCGAATCTTGGTTTTTTCCTCGTCCTTGCTTATGTTGGTGCGCTTCAGGATTGAGATCATTTCTTTGGTTACAGGCATGTGGTTTGTCCTCCATTTTATTATTTTTGATCATGGATCGCTTTCGTGCAACAGGGGTAGTTAATTATCGTTCGGAAGGCGAACATCCGCCAGAGCGTTCAACACTTCCAGCGCGCATTTTTGCAGTTCGGGTGACAGGGACTTAAACAAACTGACGGCCTTTGTGACCCTCATATCCGTCTCGTCGCGGAGCATGGGACCGTCGCCGGTTCTCAGCCAATGTTCGTCCACGTTGAACTCCATTCCGATCAGTTTAATTGTGCGATCATTCACTTTCTTATCACCTAGCTCCATTCCCGCGAGGTAGCTTGTAGAGATTGCGATTCGTTTTGCAAATTTTGCCTGGGTGAGACCGAGCCTTTGCCGGATTTGCTTGATTCGTAGGTTTTTTGTCATGATTCCCATCCTTTCTTTTTACGCAGAACGCATACGATGAGATATATTCGATTCCGGCCGCCATGTAAGCGGCAGGCTTCCTTCTGTTTCTTCATCTCCTTTTCTTACCTTATAATGGACAAAACCAACCAATAATATACAGCGAAAGTAAAATTGAGAAAAGACAAATGGATGGTAGGAAATGTCATAAAGTATCCCTATGAAGCAAACGATAAATACTCTTATTTCGATTTTAAAGTTTTCACGAGTTGAGAAGGGGTTTTCACGAAAAAACTCGTTTTTTTCCCGATGAATGTGCTATACTGAAATCACCCTGTTGAGGCGCCGCCGGAATCCGTGTGACTGTCATTTTTGTCGCTCTTAAAAATGCCCGTCTTGTTCGAAAATTTCTGGAGTTTGTCGAAGACTTCTAAAACCTCGATGATGCGTTTCTCGCTGACTGGGAGGGTTTGACCGGTGTAAAGGCGTACATTTTTTTCCAGACGGTTAACACTGATCGCATGGCGCAGATTGACAAGAAAGGATCTGTGAATACGGCAGAAAGACGGGTTGTCGATGTCATCGCATATCTTCCCCATTCTCTCAGTATAAGGGTATATGCCTGTTGTGGTGTGGACATTGAGTATGTAATCGCTGCACTCAATATATAGGATACTCTTATGCGGGATAAACATAAGACTGTCTTTGGTGCGCACACGCAACACTTTCCCAAATTCAACGGTTTGCCTCGCGCGGTTGATTTCCTCAATAACGGTAACTGACGATACCGGTTTAATCAGGTAGTTGGAAGAACGGAGCCGGTATCCTTCCAAAGCGTACTTGGCGTTATCCGTGATGACAACAACCTGCATCTTAGGGTTTATTTGCAGTGCCTCCAAAGCGGTGGCCATTCCTGAAAGGGGTCTTGCATGTTCTAGACGTAACGGCAGATTTAAATCAATCAACAGCAAGTCCATAACGCAAGTTGAAGCATAAAGAGCATCCAGCAGATCCGAACCGTTTGCGTAGACCTCAACCCGATCTCCAAAGATGGCTGTGTTCTTTTCTATTTCCCTCTCAAGCCAGTCTCTATACGTTTGATCACCGTCGCAGATGCCGATCCGCAACATTTCACCTCCCTTCCTATCGTCAAGAACTCTCGAAAACGCCTTGTTCGCTGTAGTCGAACGAGCGCAGCGCTTGCGAACAGGCGCCTCTGGCGCGGCATCGCAAGCCGGAGCGGGGTGTTCTCGAGGTGACATATTGTGTGTTACGGTTGGAAAAATGCTTTTTAATTTTGGACAGCCGGAGATACGTCAAGACACATACCCAAAAAGGCATGTGTCTCATTATACAGCATAAATCTACCGATTACAATAGTTTTTTCGAAATTTATCATAAACAGTTAAGAACAGTTAAGACATTAAAACACGCCGCCGACAGTACGGCAGCGCGTTTTAAGAAAATGAATCAGTTAGCAGCGGCAGGGAGGCGTCTTGCGCGCGGGAGAGAGGGTGCCGTTCTTTTCGGGCGCGGCGTGGTACGTGGTGAGGTGCGCGGTGCTGTGCGTGTACGGGGTGATGTTTTGTTCTTTTTTGACAAACCGCCCTTGACATTGAAACGGTTATAGTCCCGCGTGTTGCGGGCGTCGCGTCTCGTAAAACCGTCGCGGTAACCGCGTCCCGTGTAGCCGTTGCGCCCCCATTCCGTGGATGTTCTGTTGCGGGGTACCACACGGTTTCGCGTGGTATCGTTTTTCGGCTCGGTCGGGGCGTATTGCCCCGGCGTAACGGACGGTACGGGGTCGAGCCTCGTAACGCCGCGGGGTACTGTTTTGTGCATGCCGGTGGCCGAGCAGCCAAAGAGTGAGAGCAGCAGCGCGCCAACGGCAAGTATTGCGATAATTCGTTTTTTCATATCAGTCTGGAACCTCCTCGATTTTGCTCCGACCATAGCATGACACACAAACGGGTCGAATATGTTGGGAAAATCGCGAAAAGACAGGGATGCGTCCCATATGATGCGGATTTTCTTTGATATAGAAGCAGGAACCAAAAAAGAGAGAAAATGTATATATATTTTTTCCCGAGTAAAAGGAAAAAAATCGTAAAAGCATATTGACAGGGCATGTCCAAAGTTGTACAATATATAATGCGCAAACGAAAAGGCTCTCCCATATATTGTGTTCGGAGGGTTCAACTTTTTTTGAAGGAAGCGAATGAAATGACGGAGCATGTAGCGAATATCGGTCAGATCCGCAAGCGGGACGGACGGGTCGTGCGGTTTGACCTCGATAAGATCACGGCGGTCATCAACAAAGCATTTTTCGCTACATACGGCAGCGACCACCACGAGGAGGCGCTGCGTACAGCTCTGCGCGTTTTGGATGTGCTGGAGGAAGAAGGGAAGCCCGCTCCCGATGTAGAGCACATTCAGGATGTCGTCGAACGTACGCTGATGGAAGCCGGTCACAAAGAGGCCGCGAAGAAGTACATCCTCTACCGCGCCGAACGCAGCCGCGTGCGCGAGATGAACACCCGCTTGATGAAGGTCTACGAGGACATCACCTTCAGCGCCGCGTCGGACAGCGAGATCAAGCGCGAGAACGCCAACATCGACGGCGATACCGCGATGGGTACTATGCTCAAATACGGCTCGGAGGGCGCGAAGCAATTCTACGATATGTTCGTATTAAAGCCGCAGCATTCGGCGGCGCACCGCGAAGGCGACATTCACATCCATGATATGGATTTCTATACGCTGACCACTACTTGCTGCCAGATCGATATTCTGAAACTCTTTCAAGACGGGTTTTCCACCGGTCACGGTTTCCTGCGCGAACCCAACCATATCGCCTCCTACACCGCCCTCTGCTGCATCGCCGTTCAATCCAACCAAAACGATCAGCACGGCGGGCAGAGCGTCGTCAATTTCGATTACGGCATGGCGCTCGGCGTCGCGAAATCCTTCACCCATCTCTACCGCGAAAACATTCTGCGCGCGCTGGAGCTGCTTGCCGGATTGGACGAGCCTTCTTTTTCCTTCCCCGAAACCCTCACGCCGCGCCTCGGCGGCGACGCCGCATACAAAGAGGCGGAAGCGGCTCTGCTGACCGAGCTGACGGGTGACAAGACGCTCACCGAAAAGATACAGGACTTTGCGCAAAAGCAAGCCGAGAAGGAAGTCGATCGCGCCACCTATAAGGCGATGGTCGGGCTTGTCCACAACCTCAACACGATGAACTCCCGCGCCGGGGCGCAGGTGCCTTTCTCTTCCATCAATTACGGCATGGACACCTCGCCGGAGGGGCGCTGCGCCATCAAAAATATCCTGCTCGCTACAGAAGCCGGTTTGGGGCGCGGCGAGACGCCGATCTTCCCGATTCAAATCTTCCGCTTAAAAGAAGGCGTCAGTTTCAATCCCGAAGACCCCAACTACGATCTGTTTAAGCTTGCCTGCCGCGTTTCGGCGAAGCGGTTGTACCCCAACTTCTCCTTCCTCGACGCGCCGTTCAACGCGCATTACTATAAAGGCACTCCCGAAACCGAGATTGCCTATATGGGCTGCCGCACCCGCGTCATCGGCAACGTTTACGACCCGTCGCAAGAAGTCAGCAACGGGCGCGGCAACCTGTCGTTCACCTCAATCAACCTGCCGCGCTTGGGATTGCTCGCGGGCGGCGACATCGAAGCGTTTTTCCGTTCGCTTGACAACATCATGACGATTGCGATCGAGCAGCTGACCGACCGCTACATCATCCAGTCGCGCAAAAAGGTGCGGAACTTCCCCTTCCTAATGGGGCAAGGGGTATGGCTCGACAGCGATAAACTGAATTGGGACGACGAAGTCGGCGAGATCCTCAAGCACGGAACGCTGACCGTCGGATTCATCGGTTTGGCCGAAACACTGACCGCCCTGACCGGGAAGCACCACGCGGAGTCGGAGGAATCCCAGCGGCTCGGGCTGGACATCGTCGCCCATATGCGTCGCCGCTTGGATGAGGAGAGTACGCGCCGGAAGATGAACTATACCCTTATGGCGACACCCGCCGAAGGACTCGCCGGACGTTTTGTCAAGATTGACCGCGAACGCTTCGGCTCCGTCGTGGGCGTGACCGATAAAGAATATTATACCAACGGTTTCCATGTGCCGGTCGGACACCGCATCACGGCCTTTGATAAGATTCAACTGGAAGCGCCCTACCACACGCTGACCAACGCCGGGCATATCTCGTATGTGGAGATGGACGGAGATCCGTCGCAAAATTTGGAAGCGTTTGAGCAGATTATCCGCGCTATGCATAAAGCGGGTGTCGGTTACGGTGCCGTTAACCATCCGATTGACCGCGACCCTGTCTGCGGTTACAACGGCATCATCGGCGACACTTGCCCGCAATGCGGACGATCTGAAAGCGAATACAGCCGGTTCGTGCGCATCCGCCGGATCACCGGCTATTTGGGCGCTTCGCTGGAACGCGTCAACAACGCGAAACGCGCCGAAATCATCGACAGGGTCAAACACGGCGTGTCCAAATCAAAACAGTGACACTGCGTGTCGCGCAAATTCTGCACGACTCGATAACAGACGGCCCGGGACTTCGGGCCGTCGTTTTTTTACAGGGCTGCGGACACGGCTGCGCGGGCTGCCACAATCCCGATCTTCAGAGCTTTCGGGGCGGTACGGAGATGTCGCCGGAGGATATCGTGAACGAAATCGTCCGCAACCCGCTGATTTCCGGTGTCACGTTTTCCGGCGGGGAACCGATGGATCAGGCGGAAGCGCTGATTCCTGCGGCGTTCGCTCTCAAAGAAAAAGGGTACAACATATGGATTTACACGGGCTATTTGTGGGAGGAGCTGGACGGCGCGCGGCGAGAGCTTGCGGCGCTTGCCGACGTGGTGGTTGACGGTCTGTTTGTTTTGGAGCGGCGCACATGGTCGCTGCCGTGGCGGGGAAGCGACAACCAACGCTTAATTGACGTTAAGAAAAGCGGGAAAGACATTGTGGAATGGGAGCCTTAGAATAGGTCTCCCCCCATCTCTAAGAGTTCCTCGTCGCTGTTTGCGAGGCGCACGACGGATACTTCGTAGGCGGTCATCTCGACCGGTTGGTCGTCAATGACCTTTGTGTAGGCGCGGGACTGGAAACGCCCCTCGGCGAACAGGGGCTGACCGGTCTCCATCTGCGCGCAGGCACGCGCCGTACCGCCCCACGCAATCAATGGCAGGTAATTGGTGCGGTTGAACGAGCGCGGCACAGCCAGCATAATGTCGCAAATCTCGCGACCCAGCGGTGTTTTGCGGTAACCCGGCGCGCGGCAGAGGGTGCCGCTGATGAACACGCGGTTCGCCGGCTCACCGTCGGACAGTGTAATATCACGCGCCAAAGCAGACACGATCAGCCGCCCGCCGACGCCGCTTTTGTTGTTATATGTACGCATCTGCCCGGTGATTTCCAATCCGTCCCCTTCGCCGGGGGAAAGACCGCTGAGAATCTCCTCGGGCAGCAGCACGCGCAGCCGGTCAACCTTGCCGGATAAACGCCCTACGTCCAGCCACAGGCGGTAGATCCTCGATTCATATGATGTATGGCTCAATTCCGCCGCTTGGGCGGCAATGCCCCGAAGCACCACGTTATTCATACACACTCCACCTCGACATCGGGAAGCGGCCTGAGGCCGTACCGGTTTATGGAATGTATATGCACGGACAGGCAAGAGCATGTCAACCGTTCACGGCGGCGATGGTATCATACAGCCCGTCCGGCGGGCATCCGGCGGCGAGCAGCGCCCCGGCGACCGCGAGTGACCGCTCCGGCTGTTTCAGCGGCGGCAGCGGGATTTCCTGACGTTCCACACGGGTTCCGTCGAGGGTAATAATGTCGCGCTGCAAGGCGAGCATACAGCCCTCTTGACTGCGGCTGGAGAGGGTGACGGTATTTTGTGTGCCTAGACCGTAGGTAATGATCTGCCTCGCCGTGACGCTTGCCGTAGGGGGTACAACGGCGGTGCGGTAGACTTCCTCGGGCAACTCGTCGTACTCCGGCATGACGACCAGCATCTTTTGCGGCATAAAAAATCACGCTCCCGTCAACGTTCTCCCATCCGCGACGGAGGGGGTTTTATGTTGTGCGGGAGCGCGGGGGATTATGCGCTCTGAAGGATCGTTGATTATATGCGTCAAAATGCTTGACATTTGTGGGGAAACAGTTACATCGGTTTATAAACAGGTGTTGCCGGTAAACGGTCAGCCTTTGGATGACGGCGAAAATAACAGCGATCCGTGCTGGGGGGGCGGTTATTTTCGTTTGTCGTTATGTTTGTTAATCCCTCTTTACATACGTAATATTACGTGTTATAATGAACGCGTGAGGTGAGGGAATGACAGCAAAGGAACTCAAGAGAAAACTTATCGCTGCCGGTTGGATTATCGCCGAGGGCGGAAGTCACGAACTGGCGACTCACAGAGATAAACCCGGCATCAAGGTTGCGATTCATCGCCATACGGGCGACATTCCCAGCGGAACCCTTAGCAAAATCCTTAAGGACACAGGGTTAAAATAAAACGTTTAAAATAAGGTCGAGGTGATCAACATGAAATACGTCTATCCGGCGATTCTCTGTGTCGATGACGGTAAAATCGGCGTTACCGTTCCCGATCTGCCTGGTTGCCATACATTTGGCGAGGATACCGCAGATGCGCTGCTTATGGCAAAAGACGCGGTGGAAATGTGGCTGTGGGACGCCGAAAACAACGCCGAAAAGATACCGGCGGCATCGGAAACCTTACCGCTGAATCAAGGGGAAACGCTCACATTGGTTGCCGCCGATACAGACGAATACCGTCAAGCGAACGACAAAAGAGCCGTGAAAAAAACACTGTCTATTCCGTCGTGGCTCAACCGTCAGGCGGAGAAAGCAAACGCGCCGTTTTCCCAAATTCTCCAGAAAGGGTTGAAGGAGTATTTGCATATCGCAGAGTAGGCGGACGATGCTTGCATCGTCCGCCTAACCCCCATCGTTCTTAACTGTTATCTGTAAATTGTTATCTGTCCCTCAGCACTCCATAATCACCGGCAGGATCATCGGTTTGCCTTTCTGCTTGCGGTTGAGGTGGTTGCTCAACGCGCTGCGGAGGCTTTGCTTGATGGTCGCCCAGTCGGTGTAATGATGTTTGATGCAGTCCTCCAGCGTATCGGAGGCGACACGCCGCAATTCTTCCAAGAGCCTTTCCGCGTCGTCCTTCGGCAGGGCGAAGCCGCGGGTGATTATGTCGGGTCCGGCAATGACGGTGGAGCCGTCGGCGTCCATCGTTACGACCACCATCAGAATGCCGTCGTTCGCGAGGTGGCGCCGGTCGCGCAGAATCACGCTGCCGACGTCTCCGGCGCCCATCCCGTCCACAAAGACGCGTCCGGCGGGTACGGCGGTACCGAGGCGGATCCCCTTTTCGTTGATTTCCACAGGACGCCCCAGCTCGGGAATCTGGATATTGTTCGGCGTGACACCGGTCAGCGCCGCAAGCTCGGCGTGCGCCTTCAGCATACGGAACTCGCCGTGCATCGGGATAAAGTATTGCGGTTTTGTCAGCGCGAGGATCAGCTTCAGTTCCTCCTGACAAGCGTGTCCCGACACATGGATGTCGGCCAGTCGGCGGTATATGACCTCGCAGCCGCGCTTGAACAGCTCGTTGATCATTCTGGACACTGTTTTTTCGTTGCCGGGGATAGGAGACGCCGAGATGATAACCCTGTCCCCAACACCCAGATCGACCTGCCTGTGCGCCCCGAACGCCATGCGGTGCAAGGCGGACATGGACTCGCCCTGACTGCCCGTCGTGATGACGCAGACTTTGGCTTTTGGCAGGCTTTTCACCTGCGACATCTCGATGATGGTATCGGGCGGGATGTCCATCATACCCAGCTCAATGGAGAGGGTTAGGATGTTCTCCATGCTGCGTCCCGTGATCGCCACTTTGCGCCCTGTCGCGACCGCCGCGTTGATGATCTGCTGAATGCGGTGGATGTTGCTTGCGAACGTGGTGACAACAATACGCTTGTCGCAGCCCCGGAAGTGGTTCAGAAGCGCCTCGCCGACGGTACGCTCGCTCATCGCGTAGCCGGAACGTTCCACGTTGGTGGAGTCGGAGAGCAGCGCCAGAACGCCTTCCCGCCCCAGCTCGCCGAAGCGCGCGAGATCAATCATCTCTCCCTCCACCGGGGTACTGTCAATCTTAAAGTCTCCGGTGTGTACGAGCGTCCCTATCGGGGTATGGATGGCGAACGACACCGCGTCGGCGATGGAGTGGTTGACGTGGATGAACTCCACGTCGAAGCACCCCGCCGTTATCATCTGCCCCGGCTCGACGGTACGGATATCGCTTTTCGCGGCAAGCCCCGCTTCCTGCAGCTTGATTCGGATCAACCCCGCCGTCAGCTTGGTGCAATAAATCGGGCAATTGAGGACGCGCAGCAGGAAGCTGATCGCGCCGATGTGATCTTCGTGGCCGTGGGTAACGCAAAGCGCGCGGACACGGTTTTTATGCTTCTCCAGATAGGCGAAGTCGGGGATGACGATGTCAACGCCGAACAGCTCCTCGTCGGGAAACGACAGGCCGCAGTCCAC
>DBDP01000005.1:9921-10851 GCA_002293625.1 Clostridiales bacterium UBA929
GGGGATAATTTTCAGTTTTTGCGCCATGAAATTGTATCACTCCAATTATAAAATAGTATGGTTCGCGCCTCGGCGCGGTAAAGACATTTGTATGTAGGGGCGATTCGTATATCGCCCGTTGTTTTACGACGACCCCTGTAGGGACGACCGCCCTCGGTCGTCCGTGTTGTTTTGAGGGCGGATTGCCATCCGCCCCTACGGGGGACGGCGGGCGATTGCGAATCGCCCCTACAGGATATACGCGGACGCGCAATGCGCGCCCCTACGGTGTACCGCCGCTCAAATTGCGGATGGTTTTCATAAAGTCGGCGCATATTTCCTCGGCCAGCTCCGCGCTGGCTCCTTCCGCGACGATACGGAGCGAGCGGCGGCTCGGCAGGGGGGCGACACGCACCCATCCCCCTCTAGTTCGCGCCCGAACGCCCTCCACCAGTTCGGCGTTGGGGTTCCGCCGCGCGATTTCGCGCATTACCGCACCTTGGTCGGCATCAACGGCGACCTCGCGGGTGGAGAGATAGAAGGAGGGGAGTTTCTCGCTAAGCTGCAAGAGTGTGGTTCTGAGCTTCCGGCAGCCGTGCATCAACCGCGCCGCCAAAAAGACGGGATCGCGCATATACGGTTGGTTGACAAGCAGGGCGCGGGCTTTGTCTCCGTCGCGTTCGGCACGGAAAGTTCGGATTCCCTGNNCGCGCCGCGATATCCTCCAAAAACGCCGGAGCGTCATAGGGCAGGCACACTTGCGCCGCGCCGCAGGCGGCTTCGATGAGAATCATAATCCCAAGCAAACGCGGCAGATCCGCCGTTGATCCGTCCTCTAACGCGGCGGACAGGGAGAGCCCGTTGATTTGGAATACAGGACATTCCCCTTTGCTGCGGGCGACGCATCCGGCGGCGGCTAAAGCGCGGCGCAGGATATCCGCGTCCGCTCCG
>DBDP01000157.1 GCA_002293625.1 Clostridiales bacterium UBA929
CAGGTGCGGGAACAGTATCCGGCAGCTCTCAGTATCCGTTATTTGGATACGCGAATGAGATACGAGCAATCAAAGGAAGAAACACGATATCACCTTGAATTGTTCAAGGAGATGTATGAGACGGATGCCGGACAGACGGATCCGTCCAAACTCGTTTATCCATACGATTCGCAAAAAGCCGAAGAGCGTTTGGAACTTTCGTACTGCAAAGTAAGCGCCGCAAGAAACGCGGAATGCGCCCGCGCCATAGACAAAACGATTCATCTCTCGCAATATAAAGAGGGACACTACAATCACTCTCTGGCTGTCGTGAAACTTATCCGCGATGCGGAAAAGGCTCCAAAATCGCCGTGTAAGGAAAAAACGCCGAAACCTCGCAACGACAGGGACGGCGAGGAAATCTAGCGACATACCGGCTATCTCTTACATTGTGAGCAAGAGAAAGAGATGCCCGCAAGCCAGTATTGGCATCGCAAATATGATCACTTTTGAAAATACAGTCGTGAACCCGTTGCCACGATGATTCCTAAATCCGAAATGCAGAATCGTATGCCCTAAAAGAAAAATGTCCACGATTACCTTCAATGTAAAAGCTGCTGTTCCGCCAATCACCAAGGTATACACCGCAGCGAAGTAAAGCGGGAGATGTATGATCGTGAAAACCTTGTACGCGGTTTCGTCGTTCATATCCTTGAGAACGATGAACATTTTCCATTCCTGAACCCGTATCGCATCCATCTCATGAATAAACAAAAGAGCCAAAACCGCTATAAACAGCAATCGTTCCATAAGCAAACCCCTTGTATAAAATTCGTTACCGCGCTCATCTGCCACGCTTACCGCGAAACAATGATACCTTTACAGACAGAAAGCATAGGTTCATTTTACAACTCGCTTCGCTTGGAGCAAAACGGCTTTGTCTGCAACCTGCCATATAAGCATACCGCAATGCCAAATATTTGTCAAAGCCGTCGTTCCTGTTGTTATGGAGCGACGATTTTTTTTGGAGGATTCACCGAATGAGCGATAATGAAAAAATGATCCAACGTTCCCGATGGAGGTAGTACGTATGACGTTAATACCGAAAATCGCGCGAGTATTCCCGCGACGTACCAAAGCGACGCCGGACGACGCGCTGGCGTTCACAACACCGCCGCCGAAGGTATTACCCGATATAGACGAAGTACATATCAGCGTAGCGTTTACCTATGATCTGCCGAAAGCCGAAACTCTCGCCGAGGCATGGGAAAAGACAGGGCTGCCCGTCCGCGCTGGCGGCCCCGCGTTCAATCAGCCGGGCGGCGACTTCGTTCCGGGGCTTTATCTTCGGGAGGGTTACGTGATCACTTCCCGCGGATGCCACAACCGATGTTGGTTCTGTTCAGTCCCTGCCCGCGAAGGCGGCGTAGTGCGGGAGTTGCCTGTGCGGGATGGGTGGAACATCCTAGACGACAATCTGCTGGCTTGCTCTGAGGGACATATCCGTGAAGTGTTCGCCATGCTGAAGCGTCAGGAAAAGCGGCCTGTATTCACGGGCGGTCTAGAAGCGGCGCTTTTGCGCCCGTGGCATGTCGAACTTCTGCGGGAAGTCAAGGCGGCGCGGATGTACTTCGCTTACGATACGCCGTCCGATCTTGAGCCGTTGATTCAAGCCGGACGGATTCTACGGGACGGCGGTATCACTAAGGCTTCGCACCGGGCGGCCTGCTATGTGTTGATCGGCTATCCCGGCGACACGATGGACGCCGCCGACGCGCGGCTGCGCGCCGCGTGGAGCGCGGGTTTTGTTCCCTACGCCATGCTCTACCGGGATGAGTCCGGCGCGACAGATGCCGAGTGGCGGCGTTTCCAGCGCGCTTGGCTGCGCCCGGAGATCGTGTTGAGTCAGTTAAATAATGTGAAAGAGGTTGCGTAAATGGACGGCAGCAATATCTATCCCCATTCCCTTGAAGTCGCCCGGCAAAACGGTGAGCTTGAGCTCTGGCGTGAGGATATGCGTCAGAACGGCGCGTGCGTCAAGGCCATAGACGAAGCGATCCGCGCCTGTAATTATGAGCGGTATCATTATAAATTCATCGATGCGGTCAATACGGTCGTTGGCAAGTTCGGTTTTGAGCGGGTGACACGGACACTGGCGGGCGCTGTCGCCGGAAGTTATAACGATGGGCGCTTTTCATCCGAAAACCGGCAATGGACACAGCGTTTCGGCATTCCCTCGGATCGCCGTAGTGAGTTTGTTTTTGATACTCATCGGTATGTTTTAGACGGCTTTATCAGTTCTGTACGAAAGGCTCACGTCGAGATGCTGGCACAGGAGGTTGGGCAATACGAGAAAAGCCACCGCGTGGCAGAGCGTAACCGCCTGACATGGTACCACAATGATTTCGGCGTTTTTGTTCCCAACACCGGCGTTTCAGAGGAACGGCTTTTGGAGCGGTACGGAGAGATTATGGAGAAAAAGGCGGAGCGGCAGTCTGTACTGGCGCAAATCAGAGCGGCACGGGAGGTTCCGGCAAAACCGCGCGAGCCGAAGCGAGATAAAAAGCGGGAGGGTGAGGAGCGATGAATCTGACCATAGAAGAGGCGTGGTTGTTCGCCCTCTACCATTCCGGCTCCGTTACCGAGACCGCCGCTGTGATAAGGGAAGCCTTGCCGGATATTACGGAACGTTCCGAGCTCGCCGCCGCGGGGAGCCTCCTGCGGAAACTGGAGGGCGGCGTTACAACAGA
>DBDP01000165.1 GCA_002293625.1 Clostridiales bacterium UBA929
GTCCCCGTCGTTCAGAAGCCGCAGCCCGTGATCGCCGATCGCGCGGCAGGCCGCCACGTCCTCGTCCCGGATCCGCAGGGCTTCTTCCCGCAGCCGCGCCTTGGCTTCCGTTACATTTTCACACAACAACGCTACGCTGTGCATACGCTCCAATGCCCAAAACAGGTTCACGGCGGTGGGTCGCGCGGACGCCAGCACGTTTTTCGCTTCGGTCAGCGTCATTATAAACGAATCAAAACTCACCGCTTCCGTGTTCCGCGCCGCGAGGCAGTACCCCATAGCGGCGGCGACACCAATCGCGGGCGCTCCGCGAATTTGAAGCGACCGTATGGCGTCCCGTATTTCCACAGGCGTCGATAGGGTCAAAAACTCCAGCGCATTCGGCAGCTTTGTCTGGTCGATCGCGATGAGCGTATTTTCTTCTAAGCGCACGGTATCGGGACATCTTTTATTCATGCTTTCCCCCGTTTATTATGAACGTTCGTTCAGCATTTTCATCAGTTCACGGCAGCGCGCTTCAACATCAGCCGCGCCGAATACGGCGCTGCCGGCTACAAACGTATCAACGCCCGCTTCCAGCAAAGCGGGTATGTTTTCCGGCGTAACCCCGCCGTCCAGCATCAGCGGTACGGACGGTTTTTCACGGTCGATCAAGGCGCGCATCGCGCGTATTTTAGCAAAACTATCCTCCAGCAGCGTCTGCCCTCCGTAACCCGGCTCCACCGACATCAGTAACACCCATTCCGCGAGCCGCAGGAACGGCAAAGCGGCTTCCACGGGCGTTTTCGGGTTCAGCACGATGCCGGGCGCGGCTCCGGCGTCCCGTATCGATTTCAGAAGCTCCGGCAGGGCTTCTGTCTCGGTTTCAGCGTGCAACAGCACCGCCGACGCCCCAGCCTCCAAAAAAAGTTTTACAAACCGGGAGGGTTTTTGCACCATCAGGTGCGCCGTGACAGGCAGGGCGGAATGCCCTCGTATCGCTTCGCAGATATGCGGTCCGAACGATAAATTGGGTACAAAATGCCCGTCCATAATGTCCAAATGCCACGCGCCCGCTCCGCCGCGCTCCGCCGCGTCCATTTGCGCGGAAAGCCAAAACGGGTCGGCCGCTAATAAAGATGGCTCTAGAGTTTTCACATCGATCCGTCCATATCCATAGTATATAGTGCACCGGGCGCGGTATATATTCGTGACCGGCGTTTTAGATAACAGGGAAGCGGCCGAAAACCGCTTCCCTGGACTTATTTACCCAGCGGAGGAGTAATCCGCCAAATCTCGTCCGCGTATTGCCGGATGGTGTTGTCCGAAGCGAAGATCCCGCTGTGCGCTATGTTCATCAGGCTCATGCGGTTCCAGCGTTTGCGGTCGGTATAGGCGTTCGAAATGTCTTCCTGCGCTTTCACATACGCGTCGAAGTCGCGCAGAACGAAAAACTCGTCGCCGTAATCCAGCAAGCTGCAAATGATGTTGATAAACTCATCGGCGGGCAGATGGTCGCTCAAGTTACCCCGCAGCAACATAAACACGCCGCGCAGGCGCGGGTCCGCATCCAAGACGTTATGCGGGTTATAGCCGCCGTTGGCGTAATACGCGAGTACCTCCTCGACCGGCATGCCAAAGCGGAAGCCGTTCTCCTCTCCCACGGCGTCGAATATCTCAATGTTCGCGCCGTCGGAGGTACCCAGCGTGACGGCTCCGTTCATCATAAACTTCATGTTGGAGGTTCCCGACGCCTCCTTGGAGGCGGTGGAAATCTGTTCGCTCACCTCCGCGCCGGGGAAAATGCGTTCCGCCGCCGAGATGCCGTAGTTCGCGAGGAACACCAGCGAGAGTTTATCCTTGCAAATCGGGTCGCGGTTGATCGCGTTCGCGATTTCGTTTGCGAGCTTGATGACGTTTTTCGCGAAATAATAGCTCGGCGCCGCCTTGCCCGCCATCAGGAATACGCGGGGAGTCCCGATCTCCTGCCCGTTGCGGAGTTTGTCGTATAGGTGCAGGATATGCAGCAGGTTCATCAGCTGGCGTTTGTAGCCGTGTATCCTCTTGACCTGCACATCGAAGATCGCGTCGGGGTTCACGACGACGCCGTTGCGCTCTTTGATGTAGGCCGCGAGCTTTTCTTTGTTGCGCCGCTTGATGCCCTCCAGCTTTTGAAGAGCCGCCGCGTCGTCCTTCAGCCCCGCGAGCCGGCTCAGCCGTGCCGGATCGGATACCCACGGCAGCCCGATGGCTTCCGTGATGAACGCGGAAAGCTCGGGGTTCGACTTTAGCAGCCAGCGGCGGTGTGTGATGCCGTTTGTTTTGTTGTTGAACTTTTGCGGGTAGTATTCGGAAAAGTCTTTCAGCACAACGTTTTTTAGAAGCTCGGAATGCACGGCGGCTACGCCGTTTACCGAGAACGAACCGACAATCGCGAGATGTGCCATACGCACCACGCCGTCGCCGATTACAGCCATACGCCCCCACCGCTCCGGCTCACCGGGGTAAACCTCCGCCAGCTCGGCGCAGAACCGGCGGTTGATCTCCTCGATGATCATGTACACGCGCGGCAGCAACTCCCGCATGGTGTCCACCGGCCACTTCTCCAGCGCCTCCGGCATGATCGTATGGTTCGTGTAAGCAATCGTGCGGGTCGTAAGCGACCACGCCTCGTCCCAGCCCAGCCCGCAATCGTCCATCAGCAAACGCATCAGCTCCGGCACGGCGAGCGCGGGGTGCGTATCGTTGATCTGAATGCAGATCAGATCGGCGAATTTGTGTAAGTCACGACCCTGCTTACTGAGATACGTGCGGATAATGGACTGCAAGCCTGCCGAGCACAGAAAATACTGCTGCTTCAAACGCAGCACACGGTTTTGGTAGTTGGAATCGTCGGGATAGAGCACTTCGGAGATAGACTCCGCGAGATAGCTGTTCAGTCTCGCGCCCATATAGTCCCCGCGGGAGAACGACGCGAAGTCCAGCTCTTCCTCCACCGACTCCGCCCTCCAAAGGCGCAGCGTGTTGACGGTGTTGTTCTTATACCCCGGCACCGGGATGTCATACGGCATGGCGCGCACGCGCATCGTGTTGACGGTGCGGAAATGCAGCTCGCCTTTGTCGTCCACGTCGGAAACCACATGACCGTTATACTCCACCAGCACGGCTTTGTCTGGCTTACGGATCTCCCAAGAACTCTTCTCCCGAAGCCAGCCGTCGGCCAGCTCCACCTGATAGCCGTTCAGAATCTCCTGTACAAACAGACCGTGGCGGTAGCGGATGCCGCAGCCGTGTCCCGGCAGCCCCATCGAAGCCATGGAGTCGAGGAAACACGCGGCGAGACGCCCAAGCCCTCCGTTGCCCAAGCCCGCGTCCGGTTCCGCCGCGAGTATCTTTTTGAAGTCCAGCCCCAGCTCGTTTAACCCCTCCGCGCAGATATCGCGCACGCCTAAGTAGATGAGGTGCGATTCCAGGCACTGCCCCATCAGGAACTCCAGCGAGAAATAATACACCTGCCGCGTGTCTCGCGTTTTATATAAGTTGTTGGTGTTGACCCAGCGTTCGGTCAGCTCGTCGCGCACGATCTTGGAAAGAGCCGCGCAGCAGTCCTCTACCGACGCGGCTTCAAGCGATTTTCCGAATTGGCTTGCGATCGCCTTCTTAAAGTCCTTCTTAAACCCGGTTTTGTTTGAAAACATACCTGCTCCCCTTGCGGTTCACGGCGGAAACCGCTCTATATTCTAAATTGCTTTATAAGCGGGAAATCTAATTATTCCGCCTGAAACGGATTCACTATTCTTAGCGACCCTTCACCCCTCTACTATACCACGGCGTACAGTAAAAAGCAATCCCGGCCTCCCCGAACGGGAAGACCGGGTTCTTCTCTACTTATATCCGGCCTGTTCCAGCATCATATCCTTAACCTTCATCAGCCTGGTGAGATTCCCGCGTTCGTTCTCGTCGAGCTTCATCGTGATGTAACGGATCGTCTCCTCCAGCTGCGGGATCATGACGTATTCCAGCGCGTTGACACGGCGGCGCGTTTTTTCTATCTCCTGCGCCAAAAGCTGCATCGACTTCTCAATTTGCGCCAGCTCCAGCAGCTCGGAAAACACATCCGACAGCGCGGTCAGCGCGTCGTCCAGCTCGCCGGAGGTTTGCAGATATCCGTAAGGGTAGATGTCGGCCTTGTCGTCGTTTCTGGTTTTGTAGGTGTAAACCGGCACATTGACGCTCATGATGTTCTTATGCCCGATTGCGAGCTTCACGCTCTGCTTCGGATGCAGCAGCGCCTGTTCCAGCAGCTCGGGACTCATCAGCGCGCTCGCGACGGTGAACGCGCCGTGTACGCGCATGACGTGTTTCTCCACCGCTTCGCGCAGCACGCGGTTGCGGCGCATGATATCGAGGAACTGCTTCATCAGCTCGTCGCGCTTATCTTTCAGCAGCTTATGTCCGCGCCGCGCGGTGCGAAGACGCGTCTTTAGGCGCGTCAGCTCCATACGGGTGGGGTTTACGTTCAAACGAGCCATCTGTTTGCCTCCGGCTTCCTGTTTGTTGTAGGTGCGGGGTCATCCCGCCCGCCGATTCCCCGTAGGGGCGGATGGCAATCCGCCCATCGTACTCACGTCTCCCGTAGGGGCGATTCACGAATCGCCCGCGGACGCGCAATGCGCGCCCCTACGGTGTTATTGGGTGGCGGCAACGCCGCCGGGGGATGTCGACGGGACGATTACCATCGTCCCCTACGTATAGGGATGCGGGACGTCCGGGAGGCCGTCCCCTACATGTTTATTCGTTCGGGTAATATTTCTCGATAAATTCCGGCTTGATACGTTTCAGCTCGGCTTTCGGGAGGATGGTCAGCAGCTCCCAGCCGATGCGCAGGGTGTCTTCAATCGAGCGGTTTTCCTCGTAGCCTTGGCTTACGTAACGCTTCTCAAACTCGTCGGCGAATTTTGCGTATTTCTTATCCACGTCGGTCAGCGCGGCTTCGCCGAGGATCGTCATCAGCTCTTTGCACTCTTTGCCGCGCGCGTAGGAGGCGAACAGCTGGTTCATGGTGTTCGCGTGGTCTTCGCGCGTTTTGCCCTTGCCGATACCTTTGTCTTTCAGGCGCGAGAGCGACGGCAGCACGTCCACCGGCGGCTGGAGGTTCTTGCGGTACAGCTCGCGGGAGAGGATGATCTGCCCCTCCGTGATATACCCGGTCAGGTCGGGGATGGGATGGGTCTTGTCGTCCTCCGGCATGGTGAGGATCGGAATC
>DBDP01000186.1 GCA_002293625.1 Clostridiales bacterium UBA929
GGCTTTTTGGGGGAACTCAAGGAACCGTGTCAGCAAATCCGCACCGCGCCCTGCCCGCGAATCCGCGCGGCAACGCAACACCCGAAAGCGGTCTCCATCGCCGCTTGGTAGGCGCTTGCCAAATCGTCCGGCACAAACGCCTGAATCGTCCCCGCGAAGCCGCCGCCGTGAACACGCTGCGCCCCCCTCCCTTTGAGAAGCGATTCGGAATAGGCAAGCGCAACCCCAAGATCCTGCCGCACGCCGCTGACGACATTTTGCAAATACATAAACGATGACTGCCCCGATGCGTCGATAAGATCCAAAAACGTCTGTATGTCTCCGCGCTTCAGCGCCGCCGCTTCGGATTTTACCCGCTCATTCTCGGTTAGGTAATGGTACGCCCGCAGAACGGCGCGCCCGGATATTTTTTCACGCAGGACAGGCATTTTGGAAAGAAACAATGCCGGAGAGACGTCCCGCAGTGTTTTCTTGCCGAACACCGACGCGGCTGCCTTCATCTCGCGCGGAATGGCGGCGTAATCCTCCCCCAGCCCGGCATGACTGCCGATCGGACCGGAAATAAATAGCGTATACCCCTTGAAATCGCATGATACCGGCTCGGTATGCGGTTGTTCAGAGTCCCGGAAGTCGATTAGCGACAGACCGCCGAGAGCGCTGGAAAGCTGATCCATCATCCCGGATGGTTTTTGCCAAAATTCATTTTCCGCGAACCGCCCGATCTTCGCCATCTCCGCCGGTTCGGGAACGGCATCACCGTATAAGTCGCCAAGAATCAGGCAAATAAGGTTTTCAAACGCCGCGGATGAGGATAGTCCCGAACCCGGCGGCACATCCGAGCAGGTGACGGCATCGAAACCGCCCACCGGCAAACCGCGCTTCTGAAAACCCTCACATATCCCGTAAATAAGCTTATTGGCGGCATTTCCGCCGTCATCCGGATTTCGTAAATTTACATGATTCGCGCCAAAGCCGACCGAACGAATTCTGATAATATGGTCATCGTTTTTACGTGCCAGCGCGATTGTGTCAAGATGAATCGCCCCAGCCAGCACAAGACCGTTGTTGTGGTCGGTATGGTTGCCGCCGATTTCGGTTCTACCGGGCGACGAGTAAAGCCGCACCTCTCCCGGGTGCTCCCATAAGGTCATCAGACTCTCAACACGCTGTATTGCCGAAGGGATATCGGCGTACAGCTCCGGCATTATAGTATCCCCGGCGCGTAAAATTTCGCACAGCTCGTTTAACTCCGGCATATTACCACAACGACGGGGGGTAGACCCCGTTTTTCCTCAAATTCTCAATCGCCTTTACGACGGAGGGCTTATCTTCCCGGTACGTCACGCCGAACCATTGAGCATCGCTCTCCAAAACCCTCAGGGTAGCGCTTCCCTCCGCAACCAATTCCCCGATCCGTCCCGGGAGCAGATACTCCCCTTTCAGCGGGTCTTTGTTATGTTCGAGGAAATCCGAAAACCCTTCCTCCAAGCGGTTAAACACCTCCGGCAGGAACCCGAACAACTGCATTGATACGATGGTATCATCCGGAAGCGGTATCCATCTTTCGCCGTCTTCGGTATACGCCGCGCCGTTTTTGGTCTTTTTGATCTTCGTGCGCTCCGTTAACGTCTGTAAAAACCCGTTTTTGATTTCGCAGATGCCGCGCGCCACGGTTCCGTGTTCGGAGAGCGTGTTATTGAGTTTGTAACCGACCATCGCGTATCCGTCCGGTGAATCACTTAAAAACTTCGCCATCGTTGCGAACGCGTCTCTCCCGTAAAAATCGTCGGCGTTGATGACGGCGAACGGCGTAACCACCGCGTCCTTTGCCGCCAGAACGGCATGACCCGTCCCCCACGGTTTTTCTCTGCCTTCCGGCGGTTTACGCCCGCCCGGTAAATCATCAAGCTCCTGATATTCATACGTAATTTTATCTGTCTGCTTAGCTAGGCGCGTACCTACGGTTTCCATAAATTCTTTTTCAATGGCTTTTTTAATCACGATTACGATCCTAGAAAATCCCGTTCTTAAGGCGTCAAATACCGAGAATTCCAGCAACGATTCACCGTTTTCGGTGACCGTCTCCATCTGTTTTAGTCCGCCGAAACGGCTTCCCATCCCCGCCGCCATGACAACCAATGTCGGCTGCATAGTAAACCTCCCTTTTAAAACGTAATTACTTCTCGGGCGGGATGACCCCACCCCTACGAGCTTCTTTTTTGGTTTAAGTGCCGGAGGAATAAATCCTCATCGACCGGCAACTCCACAGTTTCGCCAAGCCAAGATGACAAGTGCATCGCGTTGGATAGCTCCAGCCCGTGGATCCCCTCCGAACCGTGAGCGACCAGCGGCTCACCGCGCAGGATATTGGCGGCGAACGCGTTAATTACACCCGCGTGCTGCGGGTTCTCGCCGTCGGTTTCTACCTCTTCGATGGTGTGCGGCGGAATGGGGAAACTCTCCCGCACCGTATTACAGTAAACGCGCTCGTTTTCGGCAAGACGCCACAGGGTGAGTTTCCCGTTTTCGCAGACCAGCTTACCGCCCTCCAGCGTAAGCTCCAAACGGTTGGTGCCGGGTGCGTCGGCCGTGGACGTGACGAAAACGCCGGTCGCGCCGCCGGGAAACTCCAAGTATGCCGTAACGTCGTCCTCAACCTCAATATCGTGCCATTTCCCTTCGTGGCAGAACGCGCGGAGGCGGCTCGGTATCCCGCAAATCCATTGCAACAAATCAAGGTTGTGCGGGCATTGATTGAGCAGTACGCCGCCGCCTTCTCCGTCCCACGATGCCCGCCAGCCGCCCGAATCGTAATAAAACTTTGGACGGTACCAGTCGGTGATGATCCAATTCATTCGCTTCAACGCACCCAGCTCTCCGCCGTGTACAAGCTCGCGCATCTTTCGGTAGAGGCAGTCGGTGCGCTGGTTGAACATCATCCCGAACGTGAGGTTGGGGTATTTCTCCGCTTCTTCATTCATCTCCCGAACCTGCTTTGTATACACTCCGGCGGGTTTTTCGCACAACACATGCAAACCACTCCGAAATGCTTGTATCGCAAGTTCCGGGTGTTGGTAGTGCGGCACGGCAATCAACACCGCATCGCATTCGCCGCTTTCAATCAGCTCCGACCCTTCATGGAACACGGCGGCTTCGGCAACCGCTTGCTTCGCAAGCAATCGCTTCTCCTCCAAGCGATCCGCTATGGCGGTCAGCTCTACGTCCGGAGCAAGACCTTCCGTGATGATACCGATATGCCTCGTTCCGATATTGCCCGCACCGATAATCCCCAGCCTTAACTTCCGCATGGCAAGAGGTCTCCTTTACAGCTTTCCCCCGCCGCAGGCGGGGGAAACTCTTACTTTTTATTGAAGATTCGGAAGATTGATTCAAACGGGTCTTCTTCCGGCGGCTCTTCTTTAGGGGGCGGCGTCGCCGGGAAAGAGGTTGATGCCGCCGCGGCTTCGGTTGTCTGCGGCTTGGGAGCAGACGAAGATACCGCCGCCGCCGAGCCGGAGAAGAGACTGCCGTCTTCGTGAATCATGGTGCCCTCGTCGAAACCGGTCGCGATGACGATGACGCGAATCTCATCGTCCATCGTCTCGTCGATCGCTGCGCCGAAGATGATATTGGCATCGTGGTGAACGGCGCTTTTCACCATGTTGGCGGCTAACTCCACATCGTCCAGCGCGAGGTCTGGATCACCCGTGATGTTGATGATTACGCCCTTTGCGCCGTTAATTGTTGTCTCCAATAGGGGGCTTTGGATAGCCTGACGGCTCGCTTCCTCAGCCTTCGCTTTACCGCTTGCGCGACCCACGCCGATGTGGGCGTAACCCGCGTCACGCATGATTGAGCTGACGTCGGCGAAATCGAGGTTAATCAGTTGGGTTGTGTTGATGAGGTCGGAGATGCTCTGCACCGACTGTTTCAGCACATCGTCGGCGATTTTGAAGCCGGTCGCGAACGATATCTTCTCGGTGGATACCAGTTTCAGGCGTTCGTTCGGGATTACAATCAGCGAATCAACGCGGCTGCGCAGCTCTTCGATACCCGCTTCGGCTTGTTTCATACGGTGAGGACCTTCAAAATGGAAAGGTTTTGTTACGATGCCGATCGTAAGAATCTGCTGCTCACGGGCAATGTCGGCCACAATCGGCGCCGCGCCGGTGCCGGTGCCGCCGCCCATTCCCGCCGAGATAAACACCATGTCGGTGTCGGTGAGGAGCTTGGCCATATCCTGGCGGCTCTCCTCCATCGACTTACGCCCGATTTCCGGGTTGGAACCGGCACCCTTGCCGCCCGTCTGCTTCTCTCCGATTTGCAGCTTATGCGTCGCGCGCGCTTTCACGAGTGCCTGACGGTCGGTATTGACAGCGACCATCTCGGCGCTTGTAACACCCGCTTCCATCATGCGGTTGACGACGTTATTGCCGCCGCCGCCGATGCCTACGACTTTGATCGATACGACGCTCTCGCTGCCGCTGTCCAGTTCAAAAGCCATACATTTTACCCCCTGCGGTCTTTCGTGTGCTTTCATATGTGCAAAGACAAAAGCTTTACTGTGTACTTGTCCCATGCTTTTAACCATTGTATTCTATATTGAAAAGGATGTCAAGGGAAATTTCCTTTGTCCGGCACGAAACGGGAGGGCTGATCCTCCGCCACCGGCGCGAGATACAGCGTTCCCGCGCCTTTGTCAGAAATTTGCTCCAGCGCCAAAACCATCGTTTGCATTTTTTTTTCAAGCATGTCCGGCGTACCCAACTCCACTTTATACTCGCCGTAGGTAAAGCGCAGATTGGAAAGCTGGCTGACATCCAGCTCTGTTACGCCGTCCCAAAGTTCATGCGCCTGCAACGCCCTTAAAAGCTCCAAAAGCGGTTCGCTTTTGGGCTTGTCCTCATCGGGGAAATTCAGCTCGTCCCCCAAAAGCGGGGCGGTAAGCGTAACCCCTCTCACCACCGGAAGCTTTGGCGGCGTCAGCACGGCCACCGACTCCAATAAGTTTCCCTGCGTATCAAACAGCCAATAGGAACCGCGGTTCTCGATCATTCCGGCGGGCGCGGCTTCGGTGAGATGAATTACCACCGTACCCGGCAGATCACGCGATATACGCACCGCGTCCGCATACGGCAGTTTCCCCAAAATGTTTTTGGCCGCGGCGCTCTTGTTGATTAAAAAGATGTTGTCCCCCGATTCAATCCCACTCAAGCTCGCCACTTCTTGCTCGTCATACACCGCCGCGCCCTCGACACGAATTTCCCTAACCTTAAAGAACAAACCCGACGAGAGGACAAATGCGATAATCAGCGCGACAACCACAAAAAAGACCAGCAAAAAGCTGTATCTGCGCCGTTTCTTTTGCATGTCGCGTTCCTCCTTTGTGCAGGTTGCAGACAAAGCCGTTTTGCTCTGAGCGAAGCGAATTGTCAAGAGAGAAAAACTGGAGCAAATCCGCAGATTTGTGAAGTTTTTTGAACTTGCCGGGCAAAACGGTGTATGGCTGCACGACTATATTTTCTGTCTGTGGCGCGCCGAGGGCGACGCGCCCTACNNTCGGCACCCAAAGCCGCCAGCGTGTTTTCCAGTTTGTCATAACCCCTGTCGATATGTGACAGCTCGCTAACCTCGCTCACGCCTTCCGCTGCCAGCGCCGCTACAACCAATGCCGCGCCTCCGCGCAGATCGGTTGCCGCGACCGGCGCTCCGCTGAGCTTCGTCTACGCCGTTTACCACCGCCATCCTGTCCCCAACATGGATATCGGCACCCATCCGCGTCAGCTCGGAAACGTAGTTATACCGTTTCGGGAAGATGTTCTCCGTAAAATATGTTACCCCCTCGGCGGTGCAGGCCGCCGCCATAATGACCGGCTGCGCGTCGGTCGGGAAACCCGGATGCGGCATGGTGTGGATATCCCCCATGGATTTCAACCGCACATTACGGCGTATGCGGACGGAGGAGGCGTCCTCTTCTATGTTAATGGCACAGCCCGCTTCGCTCAGCGCAGAGGTAACGGCTGCGATATCACCGGGTCGCGTATCTCTCAGAAGCGCGTCACCGCCCGCCGTCGCGACCGCCGACAGCAGCGTAGCCGCAACGATACGGTCGGGGATTACGTTGTGTTCCGCGCCGTGCAGCTTCTCGACGCCCTCTATCGTAACCATCGAACAGCCCGCACCCGATACACGCGCACCCATCGCGTTCAAAAACGCTTGCAAATCCTCTATCTCCGGCTCCCGCGCGGCGTTGCTGATGCGGGTTGTACCCCGCGCCGTGGCGGCTGCGAGCATGATGTTCTCCGTCGCACCCACGCTCGGCATCCTGAGATAGATATCGCGCCCTGTAAGCTCCGCGGCTTTACAGAATATCTCGCCGCCCTCCTCGCGGATCTCCGCGCCCATCCGGCGCAGCGCTTTGAGGTGCATATCAATCGGTCTCGGTCCCAAGTCGCAGCCGCCGGGCTGGCTCAGTTTCGCCTCTTCCGTCCGGGCTAATATCGCCCCCATAAAAAACACCGAGGAACGCATCTCGCGCATCATCCCCTCCGGGATGTTCGCGAGCGTCATGCCGGCCGGTTCCACCAATACACGCCCGACCCCGTCCCAATCCGCCTTACAGCCGAGATGCCGCAGAATGCGGATGGTGGAATCCACGTCAAGCAATTGCGGGCAGTTGCGGATTACGCTCGGCTCCTCGCTTAATATGGTCGCCGCCAAGATGGGCAGCACACTGTTTTTTGCGCCCTGTACACGGACACTTCCTCGAAGAGGTTTACCGCCGGAGATTTGAAACGCGTTCATTCCGTTTTCCTCCGAATCTGTCACAGATACGTTATACTATGATAGATTCGTTTCACTTGTTACGCTTTTACACGCGTTATCATCAAATCCGCAATCAAACGCGCCGAATCGGCTACGGCAAACGATTTTATTTTTCTGCACATACCTTCACGCCTGTCACGATCACAAAGCAATTCCTTTATCGCCGCGAGCAGTTTCTCCGCCGTCAGCCCCGCTTCGGGCAGCACCAGCGCGGCGTCGCCGAGCATTTTTGCGTTGGCCGTTTGATGATCCGCCAC
Organism: Clostridiales bacterium UBA929; assembly: GCA_002293625.1. Lineage (GTDB taxonomy): Bacteria > Bacillota > Clostridia > Oscillospirales > UBA929 > UBA929. The sequence goes on from DBDP01000186.1 coordinate 7,083, forward strand.
AACGTTCGGGCTGGGGATAATCACAGCAGCTTTCCCCGCCGCCGAAATCTCCGCCAGCGTAGACGCGCCGCCCCGGCAAATCATGACGTCCGCAGCCGCGCAAGCGTCGGGCATGTTATAAATATAATCGACAAGGCGTAACCCAGTCACTCCGTCAAAGACCAAACCGCGCGAGTTTGCTTCTTCTTTCAAAGAATAGTACCGCTTGGGTCCGGCGGCGTGAATATGCTGAATCTCGCCGTTTTCCCGCGCCATCATCTCTAAGATTATGCGGTTCATGTCCCCCGCGCCCTGCGAACCGAGGATGCTTACGACGGCAGGGCGGCTGTCCAACCGCAAGCGTTCCCGCGCGAGTGTGCGGTTCGCCGTAAAGAATTCGGGGCGCACCGGCGTTCCGACCACATGCACCCGATTTTTATTCTCATATGCGGCGCGGCAGGATTCCATCCCCACAAGCACGGCATCGGCGCGTTTCGCGATCATGCGCGTCGTCACACCCGGAAAGGCGTTGGATTCATGCACAAGTACGGGGATTTTTCGCTTAATCGCGGCTCGTAATGTGGGGAAAGAGGCGTATCCGCCGGTTCCGAGCACGGAATCGGGTTGAAACCGTTTCAATATCTTGCTCGCGGAACGTCCTGCGGCGTTCGCTTTCACCACCGCTCCCGCATTGCGCAGCATTGCTTTCGGCGACATGGAGTGCGTAAGGGAACGCACATCCACAAACTCAATCGGAAACCCTTCGCGCGGCACGAGATCGCACTCCATCCCCCGCGGCGCGCCGACAAACAGAACCTCATGCCCTTTGTCCCGCAGAACGCGCGCCACCGCGAGACCGGGATTGATATGCCCGCCCGAACCGCCGCAAGTGATAATGAATTTCATCTTTTACCTCCCCACAAACATCACGCGGGGCTGTACGCCGGAATCTGCCGGCTCACCGACAGGATAATCCCCATCTCTGCCATTTGGATGAGAAGCGACGACCCTCCGTAAGAGAAGAAGGGCATCGAGATGCCGGTCACCGGAATCAGATTGGTGACAACGGCCACGTTCAGAAATACTTGAATGGCCAGCAGCGCCGTCACGCCGGAAACCATCAGCGTGCCGAAACGGTCGCGAGCGTGCAGCGCGATCCAAAACCCCCGTACAATCAATAACAAGAACAAAAACAACACCAACACCGCGCCGAACAACCCCAACTCCTCACAGAGGACAGAAAACACAAAATCGTTATGCGGCTCCGGCAGATACGAGAACTTTTGGCGGCTCTGCCCCAACCCCAACCCCAGCCAGCCGCCCGAAGCGATGGCGTATAACGACTGCACCGTTTGCCACCCTTTGCCGAGCTGATCCGACCACGGATCCTGCCAAATGGCGATGCGCGCGCTCGCGTACTCGGTAAAGTTAATCAAAACGAACATAGCGGCGGCACCGATACCGCCTACCGCGATAATCCAGCGGTACGCAAGACCGCCTATAAACAGCATGACACCGCCAACCGCGATTATTAAGATCATCGCGGAAAAGTGCGGCTCCAGCGCGATTAAACCTGTCACAACTACGAGAATGCCGAGGAACGGCGCGACCGAACGAACCGTCGGTATCAGCCGCTTATCCGCAAACCTTTCGGGGCGCGAGGATATCATCGTCGCGAACATTAGTATTACCGCGATTTTTGCGATCTCAGAGGGTTGAATGTTAAAGAATCCGAGGTTGATCCAGCGAACGGCTCCCTTATCGTCCGATCCGATGAACAGCACCAAGATAAGCAGAATCACCGACAATACGATTCCCGGCAGCGAGAACACGCTGAAGTAGGCGTAGTTCAGGCGAGACACCAGCATCATCGCGGCAAACCCCAGCACCATAAAGATGCCTTGGCGCGTCACGTAATAAGAAGGACCGACTTCCTCCCCCAGCGCGTAACTGGCCGAGAACATCATCACCAGCCCGATACCGTTCAGTAGCACGACCAACAGCGCAAACGGCAGATCAATCGGTCCCTTGGAGGGCTTTTCTATCTCCCGCTTGGCTTTCTCGAGCTGCCTGACCTGTTCCACCGGCACCAGCATTTTTTGATCATCCATTCGCAACCCTCCTGTCTCCGCAGGGGACGGCATCCCCCATATCCGCGGGCGAACACAGCTCGCCCCTCCTTCACACGAACCATCCCGCTATGCAAAGCAATACGCTCGCAAGCGAAAACACCAAAAAAACCTTCTTTTCCTTCCAGCCGCACATCTCAAAATGGTGATGGATCGGCGACATCTTAAAGATGCGTTTGCCGCCGGTCAGTTTGTAGTAGCTTACTTGCAACACCACCGACAGAAGCTCAATCAGATATACAAGCCCCACCACAAGCAGTATCAGCGGATTGTTCAGCGCGAACGCGAGACCGCACAGCGCACCCCCGATAAACAGCGATCCCGTATCGCCCATAAAAACCTTCGCGGGATGGAAGTTAAACCACAAGAACCCCAGCAAGCTCCCGGCAAGCGCTCCCGAAAAAACGGACACGCCCGCGTTTTCCGCGCGCAGCCCCAATAGCCCGAACAGTATCGCGACCGGCAGCGTTACGCCGGACAGCAGACCGTCCAGCCCGTCTGTAAAGTTCACCGCGTTGACAACACCGGTGATGAACAGGATGCCGAGCGTTATGTAGACCGGCCACGGAAGGGTAAATGTTATCTGCGTAAAGGGGATGGTAATTGTATCCGACAGAGCGCCGATATAGCGCATCAGCGATAAAAAGGCGGCGGCGGCGGATAGTTGCAGCAGCAGTTTCTGCGGCGCGGTTAAGCCTTGATTGCGTTTTTTGCGCACCTTCGCGAGATCGTCCACAAAGCCGATAATCCCATATGTCCACGCAAACCCCAGAATCAAGAGATGTGCGTAGTGTCCGTCCCGCATCTCCGTCCAGCCGATACCGACCATCGCGGCTGTGATTGCAAGCATGAAGAAGAATCCGCCCATCGTGGGCGTTCCCTCTTTTGATTTATGCCAGTTCGGTCCAACCTCAAGGATTTTCTGACCCAGTTTGAGACGGCGCAGCAACGGCAGCAGAAGCCGCCCGAACACCAAAGCTCCGCAAAACCCGATAACCGCCGAAAGGATCATATTTGTCATTGCATCAACTCCCGCACAATTTCTCTCTCGTCCATATAGGTCTTCACGCCGTTGATTTCTTGGTATGTCTCCTGTCCCTTGCCCAGCAGTATCACGGTATCGCCCTCCGCCGCCCCTTCCAGTGCGGCGCGTATGGCTTCCCGCCTGTCTGTTACCGCTCGGGCGCTTGCGTCCATTCCCGCGAGGACGTCGCGGATGATGGCTTCGGGATTCTCTGTGCGGGGGTTGTCGGAGGTAACGATGCACACATCGGCGTGTTTTTGCGCCGCCGCGCCCATCAGCGGGCGCTTGGTTTTATCGCGGTCGCCGCCGCAGCCGAACACGGCAATCAGTCTGCCCTTCGTAAACCCCCGTGCCGCGAGTAACGCGGATTCCACCGATTCCGGCGTGTGCGCATAGTCGATCACGACGGTAAACCCTTGCCGCACCGGCACCGTTTCCATCCGCCCGACCACCGGCGGCACATCCGGTAAAGCGCGGCACAGCTCGTTAAGCGGAAAGCCCAACGCGCAGGCGCACGCGAGCGCGGTCAGCGCGTTGCGCACCGAAAACATCCCCGGCGTACCCCAAGAGGTGTTTGCTGTATCCATCTTCGTGTTTACGGAGAACGACACGCCGTCCGGCAGCAACTTGATGTCCGCCGCCGAAAACTCCGCCGCGCCTTCAACCGAACAGGTCAGCGCGTCCGGCAGTTCCTCCGCGAGACGCCGCCCGTAGGGGTCGTCTACATTGACGATACTCCTGCCGCACTGCGAAAACAAGCGCTTCTTGGCGGCAAAATAGCCGTCCAAGCCGCCATGATAATCCAAATGGTCGTGCTGGAGGTTCAGGAACGCTCCCGCGGCAAACCGAATCCCTGCCGTCCGCTGTTGATCCAGCGCGATGCTCGAAACCTCCATCACGCAGTATTCGCAACCCCTCGCGACCATCTCGGCAAACAGGTTATGCAGGGTCACGGCGTCCGGCGTGGTGGGCGCGGTGCGCGCAAGAGAAAGCTCCTCCCCGCCCGCAAAGTCGCCGTTTGTACCGATTAAGCCGGATTTCGCTCCGCTTACGCGCTCGATAAGACCCTTAATGATATGTGTGACCGTTGTTTTCCCTTTTGTACCGGTCACGCCGATAATTTTGAGCTTTTCCGCAGGGTTCCCAACCGCGCATGCGGCGAGACGCGCCAGCGCGGCGCGTCCGTCCGGCACGACGACATGCGGCACGGAGGAGTCCAGCGGCTTCTCGGACACGATCATTGACGCGCCCTTTTGAAGAGCCTCCTCTATATAGTTGTGCCCGTCTTCGCCGGTTCCCGATACGGCAACGAACACGTCGCCCGCCTTCATCCTCCGGGTGTCGCATTGTACGCCGCTCACCTCGCGATCCGGCGACAGGATGTTTGACGTATCCAGCGACTTTAATAAGGTGAATAGCGTCATATCAACCCTCCGTTACCCGTCATCGTCCCGCACGTCCGTCTTGCGGAATTCCACCTGTATCACGGTGCCGTAAGGGACTTCCTCTCCCGCGTATTCCTGCCACGCCGCCTTTAAGGCGGACGATCCCGATACCGCCTGCGCCCCTATCGGGCGCATGTAAACACCCGCGTTTGTTAGGATTTCTCTGGCTTTCTCCGGCGTTTCACCGATGACGCTGGGTACGATGACCGATCCTTCCGGCTTCTCATCGCCGGTGTATAGGATCATCTCTGTGTTGGCCGGCACGAGGACACCAGCGGCGGGAAGTTGAACGTTGACCGTCGCGCCCTCGCCGACAACGCGGACTTTCAATCCGGCTTGTTCGGCGGTCTTCTTTGCGTCGGCTACCAAAGATTCTTTTACAAAGGGAACCGTCACGTCCACTGTCATGGCTTCGGCGTCGGTATATTGCGGCGCGACGCCCAAATACGGCAGTACGTCTGCGATAATCTTGCCCGCGACGGGAGCCGCCATATAACCGCCCATCCGTTGGCCGCGCTCCAACCCCGGCTCATCAAGCATCACCAACACGGCAATCTGCGGGTTATCGGCCGGTGCGAATCCGCCGAACGAAACAACGTACAGCCCCTTCTCGCTCGCGCCGGGGATATCGCGCTTCTGCGAAGTCCCCGTCTTCCCGGCGACGCGGTAACCCTTGACATAAGCGTTGGAGCCGGTACCCTGAAGGACACACTGCTCCATATATGAGCGCATGGTGGCGCTGGTTTCGGAGGAAATGACCTGCCGCACGATGGTCGGCTCGGTTTTCTCCACCGTGCGCCCCTCGCTGTCCGCCACTTCGGAAAGGAGATGCGGTTTCATCAGATAGCCGCCGTTGGCAAGTGAACACATTGCCGTAATCATTTGAATCGGCGTGACCTTAAACGTTTGCCCAAAAGAATAGACAGCCTGTGCCGACGCTTGGCTGGAGTAAGATTCATACGGAGCAACAATCCCTTTTGCCTCTCCTTGAAGGTCAATGCCGGTGGCATCCATAAACCCGAACGCACGCATGTAGTTATAAAAATTCTGCGGTCCCACCGCGTTTCCGATGGCGATGAAAGCGGGGTTGCAGGAGTGCAGCAGCGACTCTAAAAACGATTGGCTTCCGTGACCGCCCGCTTTGTGGCATCCGATGCGAAAACCGCCCACTTGCACCGCTCCGTCGCAGACAAAACGTTTGGTGTTCGGATCGAATGAATTTTCTTCCAAAGCCATCGCGGCGGTGAAAACCTTGAACACCGAACCCGGTTCGTAAGTGTCGTTAATAGCTTTATTACGCCACTGCGCCTGCTGTGCGTCCGACAACGCTTGAGAATACTCATCGTCAGAGAGCAATCCCAATGAGTTGCGGATTTCCTCGTCCGCGATAACCCGCGGCTCGTTGAGATCGAAATCCCCTTTCGTCGCCATTGCTAAAATAGCGCCGGTATTTGGATCCATCACGATTACACTGCCGCGGTTCGCGACGTCGTTATCGATCACGGCGGTTTCCAAGTGCTTTTCCACAAAGTGCTGGATTGTCTCATCGATGGTTAAAACAAGATTCTGCCCTTCCTCGGCGTCGTAATACATTTCATATTGGTCGGGCGGCGGAATCCCCTTCCCTGTCTTCGCCGAAACCGTCTGTCCCGGCGTGCCGCTGAGTTTTTTATTGTAAACGGCTTCCAGCCCCATCGAACCGGCTCCGTCGTTGTTGACGAACCCTATGATGTTGGACGCAAGCGACCCGTTGGGGTAATACCGCTTACTGCCCGGTTCCAAGAAAATCATACCCGTCAGTTTATTCTCGTTGATGAATTCGCGCACCATGTCGGCGGTTTCTTTCTCCACTTGCTCTTTAATCTTCTCGTTTGCGCGGTGTTTCATCGCGATTTTCTTCACAACCGTTTCCCGATCCACTCCGAGCAGCGCCGTGAGTCCATCGGCAATCAGCGTCTCTTTATCCTCCTTTATGTCTTGGGGAGATATGCACACCGTTTCGACGCTCGCGGACATCGCCAGCACCGCTCCGTTTCGGTCATAAATCGTACCGCGTCCGGGGGTAATGGTGAACGAGCGTGTCTGTTGATCCAGCACTCTCTGTTCCAGTTCCGCGTGTGAGTCGATTGCGATATTATATAGCTTCATAAACAACGGGATAAACATGGCAATGCCAAAGATGCCGGTGAGAACCAGCACCCTTGTCAGGATCATTCGGTTGTATCTGTACTTAAACGGAACGCGCCCCTTCTTCTCCATTTGAGCAAGCCTCCTCATCAAAGTATACGGCCAGTCCTTATGAGGTAGAACATGTTAAATATCTAGTCAAAAAACTCCTTCATCTTCATGATGCTTGTGGAGAAAAGCTGCTTTACGCTGCCCCAAAAGCCTTTCACGGGAATAACTTCGGCTTCATCCTCACCGGCCAGGCTTATATATACAATCTGATCCGCCGACGGCTTCACCATCCCAAGTTCCCGGACGGCGTATTCCTCTACCTCGGCCAAACTCACGTTGGCTTCCACCTGATGGGTCAGAGTCTTTTCCTCTTTTTTCAATTGCTGAAGGAGTGCTGTGTTTTCCACATATTCTCTGCTTAGCTGGCTTACCTGCATATAGCTGTACACGATTACCAAAAGAATTGTCAGACCCGCGACGAACAGCGCCACCGTGCGAAAACGGAGCTTCATAGCTTCCGCCGCTCTTGCGCCCGCACGTGTCTTTACCGCGGTGCGCGCAGGGACGGAGGGTTTGGCTCTGACTTGCGGAGCTGTCTCCGCCGCCGGAACAGGCAGAGGTTTTCGGTACGGTGCGGGCAGTACGCGGGCTTCCATCAGCAGAATCCTTCTTTCATCGAAGTGTTGTCACAACTTTTCAGCTACCCTCAGAACGGCGCTGGCAGAGCGCGGGTTTTCTTCGGTTTCTTTCTCGGTGGGTTTTTGCCGCCCCAACAGGATCACCGTCGGCTTTCGCCCGCAAACGCAAGCCGGAAAGTCGGGCGGGCAAGTACAACCTTTTGCGGCTGCCGCGAATACGCGCTTAACAATCCTGTCTTCAAGGGAGTGAAACGAAATAACCGCGAGTCTCCCGCCGGGAGCCAGCCTGTTCAAAGCGGCGTGCAAACCTGTTTCCAATGCTTCTAACTCTCCGTTAACGGCGATCCGCAGCGCCTGAAAGGTGCGCCGCGCCGGATGCTGCGCCTCCCGCCGCCCTTTCGCGGGCATCGATTCCACAATCGCCTCAGCCAGCGCGGTAGTACCTTGAAGCGGACGTGCCGCGATAATTCCCCGGGCAATTTGCGGCGCGTACCGCTCCTCGCCGTAATCATAAAGAATCCTTACCAGTTTCCGATACTCCCAGCTATTGACGATCTCGTCCGCCGTCAAGGTTTGCGAGGTATCCATACGCATATCCAACGGTGCGTCAAAACGGTAGGAAAAGCCCCGTTCCGGCGCGTCCAACTGCATCGAACTCACGCCGAGGTCAAGCAAGAACCCGTCTGCTTCACCCGCATTTACTTCGTCTAAAAGCCTGTCCGATTCGCAATAATTCCCTTGCAGCACCCGCACACGCTCGCCGAAACGGGATAGACGGGCTTTGCAAGCCTCCACCGCCGCCGCGTCGCGGTCGATGCAGAACACACGCCCGCCGCTCTCGGCGAGTAACTCCGAGTGACCGCCCAAACCGGCCGTGCCGTCCACATATACGCCTCCGGCATGAGGAGAGAGCGCTTCCATGCATTCGCGCGGCATAACCGGCGTGTGTTTGTATTCCATTTATAAGTCCAACAAGTCCATTGCGGTTTCCACAGGGGTTTCGTCCAGTGTCCGGCTGTGGCTGTCCCACGCGCCTTCGTTCCAGATCTCCCCATAGTCCCCCGCGCCGATGACAACAACGTTTTTTTCGATTCCGGCGTATTCCCGCAGCGCCGCAGAAAGCATTACCCGCCCTTGAGTGTCGGCGGTGCAGTCCTGCGCCGTCGGGAAGAGTGTGCGCCGCAGCTCCCGCGATTGTGCTTTCGGCAGCTCGGCAAGTTTGTCGCGTAGCTGATCCCATTGCTCCTGACCGTATATGCTAAGGCTGTGATTCGGTCCTTTGAATATATAAAAGGGTTCTCCCAGAGCTTTCAATAGGCGTGAGGGCATGAAAATGCGACCTTTGCTATCGACGCCGTGTCGGTACTCGCCGGTTAAGCTGTTCATGCCGCACCTCCTCCTCTACGCTCCATTCCGCTCCTTTATGGTGCTATTATAACCCAACATAAACCCCATTGCAAGAGGGGTTAAACTTTTCACAACCGAATGATTTTAATATTCCCGGTTTTCATGACTTTTTGCGCACAAAATACGCATGTTCTTATTTTGAAAAAATCCGTTTGTAATGATGCAAAAAGTGGCACCCCCTAGCATGGGGTGCCACCATATATTGTGCCTGTCTTACAAACAAGCGCATAACTTTCAAAATGCTGCGTTCGAAGATAATTGTAATAAAACTGTAATATTAGTTACGAAAAATAATTTTCCAAAATGTCAATACCATAAATTCCCGATTTACCGTTTCGCCGTGTTCCGAAACTCCAGCCGGGAGCGCCGCACTTCGTTCAGCGCGGTGTTGACGGCTTCCTCGGTGCGTTTGAGCAAATCGTCCACGTACTCGTTGGTGGCTTGACGCAGCTCCCGCGTTTTGTTTTTCGTCATCGTCTCATGCTCCTGCGCTTTGCGGCGGGCTGAGGAAAGAACTTCCTCCTCAGAAATCAGGCGGCGCGCGCGTTCCTCGGCGGCCCTGACAATTGCCTCCGCTTCGCTTTTCGCCTTAGCCAACATGTCATTACGCTGCGTCACGATGCTGGTCGCCTTACGCAGTTCCTCCGGCATGTTTTGCGCAATCTCATCCAGTAAGCCCAACGCTTTATCTTTGTCCAGCACACATTTGTCACTGCCCAGCGGCAGGGTAAACGAATCCTCGATTAAAGCGCGGAGCATACCCAGCAGATCCTCTACCTGGTGCGCCATAGCCAACACTCCCTTCTGTGTTTTAGCGAGTCCTCAGCCTCGCGACAATTTCGTCATGCACTTCCGGCGGAATCAAACCGCTCACGTCTCCGCCGTAGGAGCATACTTCCTTAATCACGCTGGAACTGAGGTACTGGTAAGATTCGCTCGCCGTTAGGAACACGGTATCGAGCGTGCGGTTCAGCTTGCGGTTCATCAACGCCATCTGAAACTCCAGCTCGAAGTCCGACACCGCGCGGAGACCCTTTACCACAACAACCTCGCCTTTCTCGGCGCAGACCTCGGCCAGCAGACGGTCGGAGCTTTCCACCGTCACACCTCGCAGACCCGCCGTAACTTTGCGCAGCATCGCGGAGCGTTCCTCGGTTGTAAAGTTATAAGTTTTGCGGCTGTTCTGCATCACGACAACGATTGTGTGGTCGAAGATACGCGCCGCCCGCTCGATGATGTCGATATGCCCCAGTGTCACCGGATCAAAGCTGCCCGGACAGATGGCTGTTTTCATGTTGCGTCCCCCGTTTGTCGTGTATAGAGCATCAATTTTTTGTTGCCGTAGGAATATATTTTTTGCAGGCAATACGGTGCCTGCGGTTCTTGAAGGTCTGTCTCTTTCGCGCATTCGCATAAAACAAACCCGCCCGGATTGACGAGATCCCGCTCGAACAGGAGTCGCAGTGCCTTTTCCGCGAGCCGCGAACGGTACGGCGGATCCAGCAGCACAACGTCAAAGCGTTCGGAAACACCCTCCAGCCAGCGCAGCGCTTCGGCGACCCGTACCTCGGCGCGTTTGCCGAAGAAGCGCGTGTTCTCCCGTATCACGTCGGCTGCGGCTCCCGACTGCTCCACAAAGACACATTCCCGCGCGCCCCGACTGAGAGCCTCCGCGCCCAACTGCCCCGAACCGGCGAATAAGTCCAGCACCCGCCGCCCCTCCAAATGGAATTGCAGGATGTTGAACATAGACTCCTTCACCCGGTCGGAGGTGGGGCGTGTCCCCTCTTCCGGCACGGGTTTGAGCTTTCTTCCTCTTGCCTCACCAGCGATGATTCTCATATGTTCCTCTGCCTCCGGCACCGATTGTTATATTAAACGAACGTCTTCCGTTTTGAGCAATTCCGCGAACTGGGATCCCAGTACTTCGTTATGATGACAAATAATTTGCTCCGCCGTTAGTATATCAGACTTCCATGTGCTGTGTCCGTCACTGACAAGAAAAACCTTGTACCCCAAGCTGTGCGCCCTTCTGCATGTGGTGTCCACGCAATACGCCGTCTGCAAACCGGTCAAGACCAAATCGGTGACACCCAGTTTTTTTAGGGTATCGTCCAACGCCGAATCGTAAAAAGCGTCCGCATAGTGTTTCTCAATGATGATGTCATCCTGTTCGGGTTTGATATCAGGATGAACCTCCCACAAAGGCTGCCCCTTCTCCATCAAGGGGTTATCGGTATACATATGTTGAACATACACAACAGGCGCGTTAGCGGCTTTTGCTTTACGAATCAGCGCGTTGATATTCTCGAGCAGCGCTTCCTCTCTGTAAATCTCCAGCCCGTCATGATGCTTGCGCATAAACACCCCAAGCTGAACGTCGACAATCAACAGAGCTGTATGTCCCATAGCAACCTCCCCAATTTCACTGCTCGTCACGCCGGTTCGTACGGGTTATGAAAATGGTTATACACATTCACCGCGACGTTTTTGGGTAAAAGCGCTTCCAGTTCCTCCGGCGTGGCGGTTGAAATCCTTTTCACGCTCTTGAAATGCAGCAGCAGTTTGTCCCGCCTGTTTGCTCCCAAACCCGCGATGCCGTCCAGTTCGGAATCAAATTTACTGCGCTGCTTCTGATGGAATGTAACCGCGCTGCGGTGCGTTTCCTCCTGAATCTGCCCCACCAGCGCGAATACGCCGGGGCTGCCGGTCAGTGCGGCTTCCGCGCCGTCCGGTCCGACGACCGCCCTTGTGCGGTGCTTGTCGTCCTTCACCATGCCGTAGACCGGGATATTCAACCCGAACCCCTCCAAAACGCGCCGCGCCATAGAGGCATGGGTCGAGCCGCCGTCCACCAGTAGCAAGTCGGGTGCTTCGTCAAACCCCGCTTCGCCTTTGATTAGGCGGGTAAAACGCCGTGTCAGCACTTCCTCCATTGAGTGGTAGTCGTCACGGATATCCTCGTTTTTTATGATAAACTGCTTGTACGCTTTCTTCAGCGGTCTGCCGTTCTTGTAACACACGATCACGCCGACGCGCCCGCTGTCCCCCGTATTGGAGATATCCACCGACTCAATCCGCTCCGGCGGGTCGGGCAGCGACAGCAGCCGCTTCAGCTCCGAAAGCAGAAAACGCGTCTTTTCCTCCCGCGTCGTCACCCGCGCAATCTCCTCGGCGGCGTTTCGGGCCGCCATTTTCACAAGCTCCGCTTTCGAGCCGCGCTGGGGAATGGAAAACTCCGTTTTGATCCCCTTTGACAGAAATACGTCCTTCAGCAGGGCTTCGTCCTCGATCGGGTGCGACAGCAACACATGGCGGGGAATCTTCCCTCTGGTCATATAGTATTGCGACGTAAACGCCGAAATAAACTCCTCCGGTGACTCGCCCGTCTCTTCCGAAAACTCGGTGTCGCGCCCCATCAGGTTGCCGTCCAGAAAATGCAGCACGACCGCGCAGTTCCGCGCCTCACCCATCACAACGGCGATCACATCGGTATCGGCCATGCCGCCGCCCACGACGATCTGCCGTCTCGTCAGCGCCTCAATCGAGCGCATCTCGTCGCGCAATTGCGCCGCCGCTTCAAACTGCAGGTTTTCGGAGTGCATTTGCATCTCCTCTTCCAGCTCTTTGCAAAGCCCTGTCGTCTTTCCCTCCATCATCAGCACGGCGCGCCGGATACGCTCGCCGAACGCCTCTTCGCTGATGTCGCCCCGACATACGCCCATGCAGCGGTTCATATGGAACTGTAAACACGGGCGCCCTTTGCCAATGTCACGCGGAAAAACCCTTTTACAGGAGGGGAGACGCAGCGTGGTTTGCAGTGAATCGATCACGGTTTTGGAAATGCCCCAGCCTCCATAGGGTCCGAAGTAACGGGAACCGTCCTTCACAAGCTGGTTGTCATGCACGACCGACAGCGTCGGATACAACCCCGGTGACAAGCGGATAAACGGATAACCGCTCCCGTCCTTGAGTTTGATGTTGTATCGCGGGCGGTGACGCCGAATGAGGGAGCTTTCTAAAATAAACGCCTCAAACTCGCTCGCGGTGATGATCGTGTCGAAGTCATGCACACGCGCCACCATACGGCGGGTTTTGGGCGTATGTCCGGCACTGTCTTGAAAATAGGAGGACACGCGGTTCTTCAGCCGCTTGGCTTTGCCGACATAGACGACCTTCCCCTTTTTATCGGTCATGATGTATACGCCCGGCTGAAGCGGGAGGGAAAGCGCCTTGGCTTTTAAGCGCTCAATAGCAGAAAGGCCGCCGTCAACGGCGGCGCTTTCGGTTGTGTTCATGATTAAATCTACTCAAACAGCTCAGAAGAAATTAAGTCCGACAATGCTTTGACGGCTTCTTCTTCGTCGGCGCCGTCGGCAATCAGCGTGATGGCGGTACCCTTGACAATGCCTAAACTAAGAACGCCCAACAAGCTCTTGGCGTTGACACGGCGTTCGTCCTTTTCCACCCAAATGGTGGCGCGAAACTCGTTGGCCTTCTGTATGAAAAAGGTCGCCGGCCGGGCGTGAAGCCCCACCTGATTGTTAATCGTTACTTCCGATGATACCATCTTCCCTATCCCCTATCCCTTGTTTATGCTCATACTATACCAAAAAACGGCGGGTAAGTCAAGATGTTTTTGTCAGGCGCGGCGCGCGGTAATAATTGTGTAGCTGACGTCTTCAAGTCTGACCAGACAGAAAACGAATCAATCTTTCTTTGTCCTCGGAGGTCAGCCGTCCAATCGGCGCATTTGCAAGAGAGGAGACAGGAACAGGGATATAGGTGTTGGTGTCGATATATGATTGCCTGTTAAGACCGGCTTGCCGCCCAATCGTAAAGATCGGGGGTTTTATCTTTGTCAATGAGAATGTTCCCGTCATCGTCTACTTTAACATCGGCTTTTTGGGGATTACTTTTCCAAATCGCTTCCTCAAGGCGTTCATCCAGCGAGGGTATCACCGCAGGTTGAAACGGAAGCTGGCGCTCCATGATAATACGCCGATAAAACATATCAATCGCCGTGGTCTGGTCAAGCCCCATCCGATTCAACAATTGAGTGGCAAGCTCTTTGACATTCGTGTCTATTTTAACGTTGACGTTCGATTTCCCGTTTGCCATAAAAAATCACCTCATAACTATTATAACGCATTATGAAGACAATGTCAACATCCCGTCGTTATGTCTCAGTCATCAAATGCCGCCTCACCATATCAAGCGCGGTCAGCGACGCCATCGTGCGAATGCGCCCGCGTTCGTCGCCGAAGTTGCGCGTTAACGCGAGGGACGCGCCTTTTCGCGCATCGTACAACGCGAGACACACCGTCCCGACAGGCGTGGCGCTTCCGTCGCCGCCCGGTCCCGCAAG
>DBDP01000075.1:0-6608 GCA_002293625.1 Clostridiales bacterium UBA929
TACTGAAAGCGTAGCTATATAAACAACAAGTACTGACAGCGCCGCTATATAAATCGCAACAAATACCGAAAGCGCGCCCTCGGCGCGCCGAGACACAACGTGCGCGTCAACAAATACCACGGACGACCGAGGGCGGTCGTCCCTACAGGGACGGGGTATCAAAACAGTCAATAACAGGGAGGAAGAAAACAGGTGAACATATTTGAAACGTATATGCTGATGGCGATTGCCGAGGAGGTTGTGCCTCAGCCGAACTTTTTCCGGGATAGGTATTTCCCGACCGGGGGAGGGGACATCTTCAAAGCCGACAAGGTGCTGACCGAGTACCGCAAGGGCGACCGCATGATGGCCGCGTTCGTCGCGCAGCGTGCCGGCGACATCGCGGTGGAACGCCGGGGTTACGAGATTCGCGAGTACCAGCCCGCGTATATCGCGCCGTCCCGTCTGCTGACGGTGGACGACCTGAAACGGCGCGGCTTCGGCGAGGCGTTGTACTCGAACAGCTCCCCGGCGGAACGCGCCGCGAAGATCATCCTGCAAGACATGACCGACCTTGAGCGGCGCATCGCCATGCGCGAGGAATGGATGTGCGCGCAGACGATGATCCACAATGCCTGCGACATGCAGGAGTATATCGACGCGAAAACCAAAGGCGACCTGCTGCGCGTGCAGTTTTACGACGGCGTGAGCGAGCATGAGTACACCGTCGCCGTGCCGTGGAACAGCGCGGGCGGCGATTTCTTCGGCGATGTGAAAGCGATGTGTAAGCTGCTGGCGCGGCGCGGCTTAAAAGCCGCCGACCTCATCCTCGGCAGCCAAGCCGCCGACGCGGTCAGCGATATCCCGAAGGTGCGCGAGCTGCTGGACAACCGCAACATGCAGTTCGGCGCGCTCAACCCGGAACTGACCAAGTATCCGGGCGTGGCGCATATTGGTACGCTGAACTTTGGCGGCTTCAAGCTGTCGCTGTGGGACGTATCCGAGAGCTACGCCGACGAAACAGGCGTCGATATGCCGTTCTTCCCCGCGACCAGCGCGATGGTGACCGCGCCGGAATGCGGACACCTGATGTACGGGCAAATCTCGCAGATCGACCACGGCCAGACGGAGTTCGTAAGTTACGCGGCAAAGCGTGTGCCGAAGTTTACGGTTGACCAAGAGCATGACATGCGCAAAATGCGGCTAGGCACCCGCCCGCTTGCCGCACCGAAGGACTATTGCCCGTATATCTACGCTGCGGGCGTAGTCAATTGACAATGGACAATTGATAATTGACAATCAAGATTGCGTGCGGCGCGACGTTATTATTCCACGGCGGGCGGGATGACCCCGCCCCTACAACAGAACGGAGGTAATCATGAAAAATATCAAGATCATTCGCGGGGCATACGGCCACAGACCGGAGGGTTCCCGCCTAACGGTAACGAAAACCCCGACCGACCCGCCGTTTTCGGTGAACGACGCCGAAGCCGCGCGGCTTTCGAAGATGGGCGTGGCGGCAATTGACAATGGACAATTGACAATGGACAATCAAGACGCTGGAAGCCGCAGGGGCGATTCGCAATCGCCCGAAACACCCCCCGGCGGGACGACAGCGGGAACGGCGGGCGACGCGCCGTACAGCGTTGATATGACCGCCGCCGAATTGAAAGAGGCGATGAAAGCCGCCGGGCTGACCGTCAAAGCGCGTATGAGTAAAGCCGAGATGGTCGCCGCGCTGACGGCGGCGACGGCAGTTAACAGTGAACAGATAACAGATAACAGTCAGACGGGGGAGGACGGCGGGGAAGACGACGAAGACGACGAACCCGACCTTGACGGCGGCGACGACATCGTGACATGAGTTTCCGGGATATGCTCGCCGCTGATATTCATTCCGTGTTCATGAACTCGAACGAATTCGCCGAAACGCGCACCGTGAAATACGACGGTGTGACGTACACGGACATCCCGATTGTACTGTCCGGCGTGACGGAACAGGAGCGACGAAAACCCCTCGCCCACGACTACGCGCAGGGGTTGTTCCTTGTTACGGGTGTCCTAAGCTGCGCCGCCGCAGACCTCGGCGGCGTCCTGCCGGAGCATGGACAGCGGATTCAGATCAACGACCGCGAGGGCGGCGGCGGGTTTTTCAAGATGTACACCGTCGCGGCGTCAACATGCTCGATGGGAATGCTGCGGGTGGAACTGACGACAATTTACAGTTGACAATGGACAATTGATAATTCAGACGGAGTCGACGACACAGTTAACAGTTAACAACGAACAGTGAACAACGGGGGTGACGGGCGAGTGACAAGCTCTGATGTGAATCCTTACAGCGACAGCGCGGCGGTTGACGTGAATCTTACCGGAAGAGAGACAATGGATCGAGCGACAAAATTGCTTGCCGGAATCCCCGGAGGGCTGGATAAAGCGGTAAAAAGCGCAATAAACCGCGCTGTGGCGCATTTGCGGTCAAGCACCGAGCGGGCAATCCGGCAGAAATACGACATCTCAGCAAAAGACATTCGCTCAGAGAAAAATGTGAGGGCGTCTTATAGTTACGGTCAAGGTGTCAGTGCCACAGTCACATTCAACGGAGCAAAAATCCCATTGTATCGATTCGGCGGTTCGTCACCGAAAGCACCGACGGTAAACAGCGATCTATGGGTAAACGCAATGATTGACGGGATGTGGAAAAGGGTACATCCCGGGTTATCCGCAACGGGACATCAGCTTAAAGGTACCGGCGTAACAAGGTTTGAAAATGCCTTTGTAGCGCAAATGGAATCCGGGCATATCGGCATCTTTGAAAGGACGCACGGGAAGACCTCCGCAGCCTCGGATCAAATCAAAGAGTTGATGGGTTCATCAGTGCCGCAGATGCTCGGCAACAAAGAGGTTACGGAAACGCTGGCAAAAGAAACGGCAAACAAGTTTGATGAGCGCCTTGAGCATGAAATCACGCGCATTCTGAACGGATGGTGACGAGACAGTTAACAACGGAGACGGGGGTTACGGAATGACACGACGCGAATTTTTGGACGCCTTTACGGCGTTTACGGAAGATACGGTCAAGGGTATTCTCCTGCCCGTGCAATGGCAACAGGAGGACGTAACCAACCCGCCGCCCCGCGCCGCTGCCGTTTACAAAATGCGGCTCGTGAAATCCTCGGCGGCGATGAAAGCCGCGCCGTATATCATCCATCAGATCATCACGGGTAAAGACGTAAAACTGCCCGGCGCGCGGCAAAACGGGCGCGTGACCGTGCGCTCCATCTTTGCTGTTTACAACGAGGATGAACAGGCGGGAGCTTTACAGCTACTCGACCTGATGGAGGCGCTGCGGGAGGCGCTCTTAACAAAGGTCGTGCTGGAGAAGAAGTACCAGCTTGATCTTGAAACCGGGCTGGAAACGCTGATTTATCCCAACGAGACATTTCCGTTTTACAGCGGGGAAATGATGTCCACATGGTATCTGCAATCCATTGAAAGAGAGGTTGACCTATGAAAACACAAACATCCGCGTTCTGCGTATACATCGGCCCGTCTGTACATGGCAGCGGCTTGATCAGCGGCACAGTGTTCAAAACCGACCGAGCGGGCGCGGTCGAGGAACTCGCGCTGACCGGCGCGCTGACACGCTGTCCGCTTGCGCCGGAGCTGATTGTAAGCGGCGACGCGTTGGCGGAGAGCCGCCTCAAAGTAAAAACCCCCGGCAACCTGCTGTACGATACGTACAGAAAAGCGGTTGCGGGATTGTAGGGCGTGACGCCCTCGGCACGCCGCGGACGCAACGTGCGTAGGGGGCGCGCATTGCGCGTCCGCGAAATATCGCAAATACCACGGACGACCGAGGGCGGTCGTCCCTACAAAGACGAGGTTGTGACGGGACGATTGCCATCGTCCCCTACAGAGCGAACAAATAAGGAGGAATTTATATGGCTGGTCACGGTGTGACAGTACAAGAAGTCGCGACGAGTGTCAGCATTCCGCTGCAGTCGCCGGTCGGCATCCCGTTCTTCATCGGCGCTGCGCCGGTGCATAGCGCGATCGCGGCGTCGAGCGCCGGTTCGGTGGTGGTATGCACAAGCTACGAGGAAGCCGTTGAAAAACTCGGCTACTCGGAGAACTGGGAAAACTACGACCTCTGCGAGGCGATATACTCGCATTTTACCCTTTATGGGCGGAAGCCCGCGTTGTTCTGCAATCTACTGGACATCACGGCGATGACCGTGCCGGTGGCTGCGGAGGACATAGCCGTTACGGATCACAAAGCATTGCTGCCGCTGGAGGCATTGAACGACGCCGCGCTGATTGTGAAAACACCGGGCGGCGAAAACGCGCTCGCCGCCGGAACGGACTACAGCGCGTATGTTTCCGGCGAATACCTGATCGTGGAGCTGCTGCCGGGCGGGAGCGCATACGGCGCGGAGACGCTGAACATCGCGTACAACGCCGTGACGCCCGATTCGGTGACAGACGACGTTGTCGCGGCGGGGCTGCAGAACATAGAGAAATGCCTCACGGCGACCGGGATTGTACCCGACCTGATCTGCGCTCCGGGGCATTCCTCGAATCCGACGGTGGCGGCGGTGATGGCGACCAAAGCGGCGGGGATCAACGGTCTGTTCCGCGCGAAGGCGCTGGTGGATATCGGCGGCGCGGCGAATTATACCGAGGCAATCACGCGGCGTACAGAAAGCAATCTCGTGGACGAAAATCAGATCATCTGCTGGCCGATGCTGAAGATGGGCGAGCGCGTTTTCCATATGAGTACGCAGCTCGCCGGACTGATCGCGACGGTGGACGGCGGTAACGGCGGGATCCCGTATGAGTCGCCTTCCAACAAGGTGATGAAGTGCAACGCCATCGTCAACGAAAGCGGCGAAGAGGTGATCCTGACCCACGCGCAGGCGAATATCCTGAACGCGCAGGGCATCACAACCGCGCTGAACTTCCTGAACGGGCTGGTGTGCTGGGGGAACTACACCGCGTGTTACCCCTATAACACCGACGTGAAGGACATGCATATCGCGCAGTCGCGCATGTTTGACTTCGTCGGGAACACCGTGATCCGCACGTTTTGGAGCAAGCTAGACAAGCCGATGAACAACCGCCTCAGCGGCAACATCAGGGACACCTGCAACATTTGGCTGAACGGTCTTGTCGGCGCGGGGTATCTGCTCGGCGCGCGCGTCGAGATTATCGACGAGGAAAACCCCGTCACCGATGTTATGGCGGGTGTCCTGCGGGTGCATATCTACATGACACCCCCCGGCGCGGCGCAGGAGGTTGTTTTTTTTACCGAGTATGACGTCAGCTATGTCACGGCTGCATTTGCGTAAAGGAGACGTGAACCTCGTAGGGGCGCACTGTGTGCGCCTGCGGACGACCGAGGGCGGTCGTCCCTACGGGGACGAAAATTACGGCGGGACAATGACCCCGCCCCTACAAGGAGTGAGAACGCATGGACAACACATTTGAGGTCGGCACAATTGATTTTCGCGTATATGAGGACGCGAACAATTACCTCGGCATGGCGTCGGTCAAGCTGCCGGACAGGAACCAAAAGGTTATTACTCTCAACGGCGCAGGCATCGGCGGCGACGTGGAGGTGCCGGTAAACGGGAACTACGACGCCATGACAATGGACATGGTGTTCCAAAACTATTCGCAGAAGGTAGCGACCCTCCGTGAACACCGTAGGCACAATATCGAGCTACGGACAGCGGATCAGGTGGAAGACAAGTTGAAAGGCGAAATCGTGACGGTGCCGGTGAAGCACGTGATGATTGTGGTGCCGAAGAGCGCGAGCGGCGGCGAGATCAAGACCGCCTCGCAGGCAAACACGACTGTTACGGTTTCCGTGCGGTACTGGGCGACCTATATCAACGGGGAAAAGGTGGACGAGCTTGACCCGTTGAACCGGATCGACATCATCAACGGCACCGACTACGACGCGCCGGTGCGAGCGGCGTTGGGCTTGTAGGGCGCGACGACCCGGCGCGCCGAGATATAACGTGTGTAGGGGCGATTCTCAATCGCCCGCGGACGACCGAGGGCGGTCGTCCCTACAAAGACGAGGGCAACGGCGGGCGGGATGACCCCGCCCCTACGACATCCCCCGTCACCCTGCGGGTGACACCCCCCTTCCGACGGAAGGGGGCTACGAAGATACCGAATTTGAGAGGAGATTACAACCATGCCGGAAGAAAACACAGTACGCATTGACGAGGACGAATTCGCCGAGGCGGAGCGCCAAGCAGCGGAGAGCGCGGACGCATATACCCACGTATTCCAAAAGCCGTTTACGTATGACGGGAAAACATACCACGAACTGCGTTTCGATTTCGCCAGCCTGACCGGGCGGGACGCGCTGGACATTGAAGCGGAGATGGCTTCGTTCGGGAAGTTCGTGGTGGCGGAGGAGTTCAATTCCGAGTACCTGATCCGCTACGCCGCCAAGAGCTGCAACGAGAAGATCGGCTCCGACGCGTTTGAGCTGATGCCCGCGAAGGAGTTCAAACAGATAAAGAGCGCGGTGCGGTCTTTTTTAATGGCTGCGGGGTAAAAGCCGGTGACGGCGGCGCGTGGCTCCGCCGGATATGCCTGACGCTGGCGCA
>DBDP01000075.1:6623-11072 GCA_002293625.1 Clostridiales bacterium UBA929
TGGATCAGGGACAGCAACCATATCCAGCGGGAGATCAGGGAGAGCAGGCCGAAAGCGAGGCGGCGGTGATGGGAGGAGGACGCGATGATGGCTGGGGCTAGGATTTCCAGTTTATTGCGTCTTCCTCAATATACTCGCCGCGAGCGTATTCTTCATCGGCTATACGGATAGCCTCCAAGTCCTCAGCCGTTGCAATATCGTCGGGAATAAAGCGCCGGGCAATTTCCAGTAGCAACGACAATTCCGTTTCCGGGATATACTCTATCATGCTTACAAGTTGCGTTTTTACAGGCGACATATTTACACTCCCTTATAGACTTCCCCGCGCGAGGCGATCGTTTTGATATGCACTTTATCCGTACCCACATATGAGAATAATATGCGCCAATCTCCGACCCGCAGCCGGAAGTTTCCCGGCGCGCCTTTCAAGGGAACAATATCCCCTGCGGGGATTTTTCCGACAGCTTTTCTTATGCGCTGCTGTGTAGCGGCGTCTTGTTTATCGAGAATCTTTTCCGCTTGCTTTGAATATGACGCTCTCATTCGCGGTCGTATCCTCCTAAACTCTTGAATACGCGATACTTATTGATGGTTTCGTTGATGAATACAGCATAGCACATATTGGGAATAAACGCAAGACGACCTGCACTCAAAATTGTTTTCTAAGGAGGGCGCGATGATGACCAGCAGGAAAGAATACGAACTTTTATTCGGACTTAACGCGAAGCTGGGCAACGGCTACGCCAAAACATTCACCGACGGTCAGAAAAAGATCGCCGACATGCAGAAGCAGATCAGCGCCCTCTCTAAGACGCAATCCGACATCACCGCCTACCAGCGCCAGCAGAAAGCGGCGGCGGAAACGCAGAAGAAGCTGGAGATGCTCCAGCAGCAGTATGAGAACATACAGCGTGAAATGAGCGAGACGGGGGAGTATTCCTCCGACCTCACGAACAAACTGCTGGCAAAGGAAGCGCGGATAAATAAAACCACAGACGCCCTTACCACGCAGTCGCAAAAGCTGGATCAGATGGGGCAAGCCCTGCACGACGCCGGGGTGGACACAGGCGACCTCGGTAAAGCCAGCGCGGACTTAACCGCGCAGATCGCCGCGCAGAAGCGGGAACAGGAAGCCGCCGCCGAACAGGCGCGGAACTTCGGCGATTCTTCGGTAAACGCGGTACAGGCACTGGAGCAAGCCGTCGTCGCGCTGGGCGCGATGAAAGCATTTAAGGAGATTTTTGGTTTCTTCTCCGACAGCGCGAATGCCGCGATGCTCTTTGAATCCGCGATGACCGGCGTTGAGAAAACAACCGACCTCACGGCGACGGAACTCGCGGCCATGTCAAAAGAAATCAAGAATATGTCCACGTATATCCCGATGACGGCGGTGGAGCTGGCCGCCATTGCGGAGAATGCCGGACAGCTCGGCATTTATAAAGAGAACATCACAGGCTTCATGCGCACGATGGCAGATCTCGGCATCGCGACGAACCTCACCGGGGAGGACGCCGCGCAGACGATGGCGAAGTACGCGAATATCACGAAAATGCCACAGCAAAACTTCGAGCGGCTCGGTTCCACCGTCGTTGCGCTGGGCAACAACCTTGCAACGACCGAGCGGGACATTATGTCGATGGCGCTTAACCTATCTTCAGCCGCGAAACAAGCGGGGATGACGGACGCGCAGATACTGGGTATCGCCGGATCGCTGTCTTCCGTGGGTATGGAAGCGCAGGCGGGCGGCACCGCGTTCAGTAAAATGATCAATCAGATCACACTGGCGGTGGAAACAGAGAGCAACGCGCTTCTGGACTTCGCGGAGGTTGCGGGCATGTCGGCGCGCGATTTCGCCAACGCATGGAAGAATGACGCCGCCAGTGCGTTGATTACCTTTACACAGGGACTGGCCGACGTTGACCGCCTCGGCGCGAGTACGGTCGCGCTGCTGGACGGCATGGGACTGACGGAAGCGCGCCTTTCCGACTCCCTGCGCCGCGCCGCCGGTTCCGGCGACTTGTTTGAACGCTCCATCGCGCTGGGCAACAAAGCGTGGGAAGAAAACATCGCGCTTTCCGCCGAAGCGGAAAAGCGTTACGCCACCACCGAAAGCAAGCTCGTTATGATGCAGAACGCCTATAGCAACCTGCAAGTGGCAATCGGCGACGTATTTAACCCGACGCTGAAAGGCGTATACGAAACGTCAACGGGTGTGCTGAAAAGCATTACGGCGTTTGTGGAGCAGAATCCGGGGTTGGTGAAGGCGATCACGGTTTTTGTAGGTACGATAGGTATTGCTACAGCTGCGTTGGGCGCATATACCGTAGCGGCAAAAGCCCTAAGTGTTGTTAATAAAACCATGTCAGGGACGTTCGGGCCGATTATGCTGGGAGTTACGGCAGTATCCGGGGTCATATCTCTATTTACATTTCTTGCAAGCTCTGCTAAGGATGAGGTCTTGGCGTTATCGGCAGCGTCACAAGAGCAGTATTATCATATGAAGGAGCTGGAAACGGAGTATCAGGCTCTTTGTGACGCTGAAAGGGAAACTACCGCCGAAGCTGCTCTACTAAAAAAAGAACTGGACGACGTAACAACGGCATTTGAGAACACTAAGCAAACGGAAGAAGAGGTTGCACGCGCTCATCAGGATTTTATTGACGCGCAGCGTGAATACGTTCGTCAGAGAGATGCGGAATTGGCAGCGGCTGACAAAGAAGGTCAGACTATCGTAAGCCTTACCAATAGATTAAATGATTTGGTTGCTGTCGAGGGCAAAACCGCCGCAGCAAAAGAGCAGATTCTAAGCATCGTAACGATCTTAAACGAAAAGATGCCCGAGCTTGGTCTTGTGTATGACCAATATAGCGATTCGCTCAACATGACTTCTGACGCGATAAAAAATATCGCGCTGGCAGAAGCATATCGTTTAAGAAACAACGAAACCCAACAAAAGTTAAATGCTGAAGCTGTTAATAATATTACACTCATGGATCGAGAAACCGCGGCATTGAGAAGGAAGAAAGCAGCAGAGAGGTTAGTGGCAAAAGCCGAAAGTGAATTGGCAGCGGCAAGCCACACAAAGGAAATCATGGATGATGTTGAAGCCACCCACAAGCTAAGAGACGCAGAAGAAGATTTAGTGGTTTTAACAAATCAACATGCGGAGGCAAAAAGACTATACGATGATAGCACTAAAAAAATAGAAGAGTACAGTGCAGCAATCGGCGACTATAACCAAACTCAAGGAGCCGCAAATAAAGCTGCGGAAGAAACGGCGCGAGTCCAAGCCGAAATCGACGCCGTTCTCGAATCCGCCGCACCACTCATCGAGGATGTCGCCACCCGCGTAAAAACTCTCACCGAAGCGTATAACGAAGCCTACACCGCGGCGGCGGAAAGCGTTTACGGGCAGTTTGCCCTTTGGGACGAGGCTGTTCACGCGGCGTCAGATGCGAATGATGATATTAAGGCAATCTCCGCGGCCGAGTTTAATGCCGGTATAACAAGCCAGATTACATATTGGCAGACTTATAATTCTGATCTCAAAAAACTTGAAGAGCAAACATCAAAGATCGCTGGTCTTCAGGATATGCTAAACACCTTTACAGACGGAAGCGCGAACAGCGTGAACGCGGTTGCTGGGCTTGCGAACGCTGACGAAGCAGAGTTGAAAAAAATCGTCACCGACTGGCAAAAGCTAGAGAAGGAGCGAAAAGGCGTCGTCAGTACGTTGATGTCGGACGAGGAGCAGAAATACCTTGAGGAAATGAGCGGCTTGGAGTCCGAACTCCAAACGCTGGTAAACAATATGGCGCTTGGCGCGGAGGCGTATAACAGCGCGCGCGAAACGATGGCGGGTTACCTGAGCGGCATTGAGGACAGCCTCCCCGCTGTTGAAAGAGCGTTCGGAGAACTGGAACGAATGCTGTCCGGCGACAAAGCGGCGGCGCGAGGTTGGGAGTATAACGGTTATGACGACCGCTACGGCGGCAGGGGCTACTATTACGAGGGCAAGAACGGCTCCCACGCCGGAGGGCTGACCTACGTGCCGTTCGACGGCTACATGGCGGAACTTCACAGAGGCGAGCAGGTTCTTACGGAAGGTGGACTGGTGGGACGCGAACTACACCGTGGAGGAAAAACGCGCCACGCTGAAAGAAAGCTGGGCGGTGCATCGCACACTCGGAACAAAAGCCGCCGTGAAGAAAGCCATCTCCGCCATTTTCCCGCATACCGATGTCGCGGAGTGGTTTGAATACGGCGGCGAGCCGTACCACTTCCGGCTGCTGATTCAGCTGACGGGGGAGCGCACCGCGCCGGAAAAGTTTCAGCGGGTGCTGGATCGTGTGGCGTTTTACAAAAACCTGCGTTCATGGCTGGACGAAGTCATCTACACCGCCCCGCCCGTCTCCGTCCCCCTCACCGTCACCGGGGCGACGTTCACCG
>DBDP01000166.1:0-18242 GCA_002293625.1 Clostridiales bacterium UBA929
CAAGCTGCGCGAAGCCGAGGACGCGCTGGGCGGCGGCTTGGCGAAACCGGAACCGGCGGTTCTCTTTGATAAGCCGCCCGCGCCCGGAACCGAGGTGCTGTTGGCGTCCACCGGGACACGCGCGACGGTCTTGGGACTACCGGATAAAAACGGGCTGATCCCGCTTCAGGCGGGGATCATGAAGGTTACCGCCCCGCTGGACGGGCTGCACCCCTGTGAGAAAATGAAAGAGAAGAAGCCCCAAGCGGGCGGCGTGACACTTGCGCAAGCCGCGGAACCCGCCGCGATGGAACTGGATTTGCGCGGGCAGCTCACCGACGACGGCGTGCTGATGATGGAGCAGTTTATCGACAACGCCGTCATGCGGAAACTCCCGACCGTCACCGTCATCCACGGCAAGGGGACGGGCGCGATGCGCACCGCCGTACATGCCGCGCTGCGCCGCAACAAATCGGTCAAGGGCTTCCGGCTGGGGAAATACGGCGAAGGCGAATCGGGCGTGACGGTCATAACAATTGACAATGGATAATTAGCAATTAAAACGGGGGAGATTGGGTACCATGACAGGTGTGCTACATTACAAGGCGGGTAACGCGCCGAGCGTTTTGAACGCGCTGCGCCACATCGGGGAAGAGGCGGCTCTGGTTACCGCGCCCGAACAGGCGCTGGCGGCCGACCGGTTGATTTTGCCCGGCGTCGGCTCCGCGCTCGCGACGATGCAATCCCTGCGGGAGCTGGGGCTGGACACGGCAATCCGCGAAGCCGCCGGGAGGGGGACGTCGTTTCTCGGAATCTGCGTCGGGTTGCAGGTGCTGTTCGAGCATTCGGAGGAAGGGGACGCGGAGTGCTTCGGCATCTTCCCGGGTGTTGTGAAGCGTTTCGACGATACCGCTGTGCGTGTCCCGCAGATGGGATGGAACCGCGTGGATTTTACCCGCGACGACCCCATTGTTAAGGGCGGCGGTTACTTTTACTTCGTCAACTCCTATTACGCCGTGCCGTCTGACCCCGGACTTGTATTAGGACAGACCGATTATAACGGAGCGTTTTGCGCGATGGCGTCCCGCGGGAAAGTTTACGGCGCGCAGTTCCATGTGGAAAAGAGCGGCGAAGACGGGCTGCAAATTTTGAAACGGTTTTGCGCGTTGGTGTAGGGGGATATAACACATGTTAACAAAACGGCTGATTGCCTGTTTCGATATCAAAAACGGCATGGTGACCAAGGCGGTGCGGTTTCAAGACAACATCGACGTCGCCCCCGCGGCGGAGTTAGCGCGGCGGATGTACAACGGCGGGGTGGATGAGATTGTTTTCTACGACATCATGGCATCCGCCGAGCGGCGCAAGACCGACCTCGCGACGGTGCGCGCCGTGGCGGAGCGTGTGTTTGTGCCGTTCACAGTCGGCGGCGGGATCAAGACGCTCGCGGATATGTATGACGTTTTGAGCGCGGGCGCGGAAAAGATCAGCGTCGATTCGATGGCGGTGCGGAATCCTGAAATCATCACCGAGGGCGCGAACGCGTTCGGGCGGCAGTGCGTCGTGTTGAGTATGCAAGTTAAAAACGTAGGCGTGAGCGCGGCGATTCCGAGCGGGTATGAGATCGCGATCGACGGCGCGAGGACGTTTACGGGGATGGACGCGGTGGAGTGGGCGAAGCGCGGCGAGGCGCTCGGCGCGGGCGAGATTTGCGTCAACAGCATCGACAACGACGGCGGATGTGAAGGGTACGACCTTACCATCACCAAAGCCGTTACAGACGCAGTGCGTATCCCGGTCATCGCCTCCGGCGGCGCGGGGCTGCCGAGGCATATCGCCGACGCGTTTACGGAAACCGGCGCTTCGGCGGCGATCATCAGCTCGATGCTCTATTCACCGAGATTACCAAAAAACTTCACCGTGCCGGAAATCAAAGGCGAACTGAGCGCGGCGGGCATTCCGGTGCGGCCTTACGCGTAATCGCTGACATACACCCCTTGATGATGCGGTTCATACTATATTATAGAGAACCAACTATAAAGGGGTCGGGTAGGATTGAACGATAAGCGTACAGCGCGGCGGGGACCGCCCGCCGCCATAACAGATTTCGGTCCGCATCCGTTCGTGGAGGATTTGCGTAAAGCAACGCTCGGCAACCGCAACTACCGCACGGCGCTGTGGACGGGAGACTATCTTCAAATGACATTGATGAGCATCCCCGTCGGAGGGGATGTCGGGCTGGAGATGCATCCCGACACCGACCAGTTTTTTCGCGTGGAAGACGGGCAGGGACTGGTGCAGATAGGAGACCGGGAGGATGATCTCTATTTCCGGCAGTATGCTTATGACGATTACGGCATCTTCGTTCCTGCCGGAAAGTGGCACAACATCACAAACACCGGAAAGAAACCGCTGAAGATGTACACGGTCTACGCACCGCCGCACCACCCTCACGGCACTGTGGAAAAGACACATGAGGACGCAAACGAGGAGTAGAGATCAAGCGGCTTGCTAAAGCAAGCCGCTCGTGATGTATCATCCCCCGTGATACGCCTTCTCCACCGTCGGCGGATTGGGTACGGGGGTCGTGCTGCCGTCCGGCATCAGCAAGACGCAGGTTTCGGGGTCGAGGTAGACAAACAATCCGCCGCCGGGGGCAAGCACCTCGTCGATCCACCCGTAGACATTATCCAGCAGCATCGTTCCGTCATGTGTGTACACCGTCTTCGGATCAGTGCGCATAATATCCACACGTTCAAAAAGCAGCGCGAAATCGCCGAGAAGCACAATATACCCGTCCGTTTCGGCAACGACCTCGCCGTTCGGAGCCACTAAAACAGAATGCCCAAATTCATCGATACGAACAGGTTCCGTGTCCTCCTGCGGTTCCGAAGCGCTCCGTTCGTTGAAGTGTTTATCCAGCGCGTACCATTCGCCTTCCCTTAAAAAATATAGCTCATCGTGCAAAACCTCACTGTAACGTTCGTATTCACTGCTGAATAGAACTTGCCCGTCCGTGTCGGTGATATGAAGCATGTCATCAATGAAAACAAGTATGTATTCATCCCAGCGGTCAAGAAAAAAAGCGTAATCGTCGGGTCTGCGGTAAAATACTCGATTTTTGGCATCTAAGTCATAGTCGTAATAAGTGCCGTTCAAATTGTAAAGCACAATGCCCGATGGGTCAAGAAGTGAATGTTGCCCGTTTTTTTCCGCAAAAAACAAAGTGGCTCCATAATCTTGTAAATAACCCGCCATGTTAATCGAATAGTATTCGCGGGGCAGAATCTCGCGGCGTTCTTTCATGTCGTACAAACCGAAATATATTGTCTCGCCAAGCTCGTATGCCTCAACCGTTTGATATGTGACAACGGCGTTTCCGGCGAAGTGAAACGCGGGACCGTTCTCGCCAACGTTTGATAACTCATAGTACCGCCCGTTTTCGTCGGTAGGAACCGTGCCGTCGCCGAGCATGAGAACCCAGCCATAGTTTTGATCGGAACCCAAGCCGGGAAGCTGCAGCGCGTAAGCGGAATCGAACGCGGCGTATGCATCCGGTTGAAACGGCAGTGCCACGGGGTTCAGTTCGGCGTCCACGAACGTAACCGGTCCGTCCAAACTGGTGCGGTAAACCCCCGACGTGTTGGTAAGCGGGAATATGGTTCGTTCCGCCGGCTCGGGAGGAATATTCTCCGGCCAGTCAATGTCAATCAGCGCGCTCACGGCTTCGCGGATAAGATCCGCGTCCGCCGAGTCGGCGGAGGGGGCGGCGCTCGGTATAACCCAAGGCGTGGACGGGGAAACATCCGAAAATGCCGGGGTATCCTCCGGCGACGGGGTTTGCATTGGCGGTGACGGCATCTCCGTCCTTGCATCCGGGCTTTCTGTTACCGTGTCCGGCGACTGTTCGCCGGGGCTTGCCTCACCGGGAAGCGTAACGTCCACGCACCCGCTTAGAAGCAAACACAGCGCGAAAAGAGTAAAGATTTTCCTCATAGAAATATTTCTCTCCATTCAACCCGTTGTTAACTGTTATCTGTTAACTGTTCACTGTCTCGTCATCCTCCCCAATACACTTTCTCTACCGCCGGTGCGGCGGATACAGGCGTCGTGCTGCCGTCCGGCATGAGCAAAACGCAGGTTTCGGGGTCGGGGTAGACAAACAGCCCGCCGCCGGGGGCAAGCACCTCGTCAATCCACCCGTAGACATTATCCAGCAGAACGGTACCGTCAAACGCGTAAACCGTTTTCGGGTCGTTACGCATATCGTCTATAAGCTCATAACGCAAGACAAAGTCTCCGACTACTTGCATCCTGTCCTCGGTTCGCAAGAGAGCGTTACCCGCATCGTCAAGCAGAACGCGGATGTTTGCGTCTTTCTCATGGTACAGCGGTCCGTCGTTTGTATAATGACGGTAAACTTCATCCTCAACATATCCGTAATCCGGTTCGGAGATACCGGCGTATACCCGCGCTTCTTCCCAATCGGCAGTTTGGAACAGTTCCTGTCCGGCACGGTCAAAGACCGTGTAATGGGAATCGGAATAAGCGAGAAGCGCATCTTCGCAGATGTATACCCCGTTGAAACGCCCGTCGATTAACTTGCCTCGTTCTGATGAAAAGGTAAAAATATGATACGTTGTGTTCCATTGATATCCCGTATCATCAAAGTAAACTCTCGTGATATCTCCGAAATCGTGCAGCACCTCGCCTTTGCTGTTCAGCAAAAACCCTTGACCATCTTTACAGGCGTAAACGATTGCGTCATTGGCGCTGAAGTATTCTTGGTTTTCGTATAACCCTTCATATTCGCGCGGCAGGGTCTCGCGCCGCTCCTCGAGATCGTACAAGCCATAACGGTAGTCCTCTGCGGCAGGGTAACCTTCGTCGTCAAAATAGATACCTGTGATGCTATCATATGTAACCACGGCGCTGTCGGTAACGGTAAAAGCAACATTGTTGTGTGTATTATCACGCATATATACATATTTTCCGTCTTCGCCGCGAGGGATCGTTCCGTCGGCGAGCATCAAAACCCAATTCCGCCCGTCAAACTCCGAACGGTCTGCGGGCAAGCGAAGTGCGTAAGCCACGAGCGGGTTGCTTCCCAAACCGCCGACAGTCGCATAGTCAATCGGCTTAAACGGCAGGTCAATCGGAATTAACCATTCGTCTACAAACGTTACCGAACCATCCATCCCGGTTGTATATTTCCCCCACGCGGAGGTCAGCGGGAACACCGTCACCTCCGGCGCGTAGTTTATCGGTTGCGGCAGCTCGATATCGAAAACAAAGTCTGTGTTGAGGACATATGAACCCACCGACGGCGAAGGACTGACGCTCGGCATTGCCGGCGAAGCAGACGGCGTATGTATATCCGGCGGCGACGGGTTTTCTGTGGTTGCGGTTGGTTCTCCGGGACTGGGTTCGGGGGTGAGCGTTGCGTCAACGCAACCGTTTAGAAGCAAGCACAGCACGAAAAGAGCAAAGATTTTTTTCACAATAAAACCTCCCAATTCGTGTAGGGGCGCGCATTGCGCGTCCGCCGTCTCCCCCATCCCTACGGGAGCAAATCAGGGCGTTTACGCCGCGTGCGTTCCAGCGACTGTTCGCGCCGCCACATCTCCACGTTGGCGTGGTGTCCGCTCAGCAGAACCTCCGGCACGGCGCGTCCGTGCCAAACCTCGGGGCGGGAGTATTGCGGGTATTCCAGCAATCCGTCCCAATGGCTCTCGCCGGTGAACCCTTCCTCGGCGGCCAGCACGCCCGGCACCATGCGGCAGACCGCGTCCGCCACCACGCAGGCGGCGAGTTCCCCGCCGGTGATGACATAGTCGCCGATTGAAATTTCCTCGTCGACGCATTCTTCAATGAATCGCTCGTCCACACCCTCGTAGTGACCGCAGACCAAAATTAAATGCGCAACATCCAGCAACCGCCGCGCCTCCGCTTGACAGAAAACGCGGCCCTGCGGCGAGAGGTAGACGGTTCGCCCTTCCCCGTGGGTCTGCACGACATGCTCCCAGCAACGGTACAGCGGATCGGCTTGCATAATCAGCCCGTGTCCGCCGCCGTAGGGATAATCGTCCACTTGCTTCTGCTTGTTCTGCGTAAAGTCGCGTATCTGATGCGCGCGAACGGCGACAATGCCCTTCTTCTGCGCCCGCCCGATGATGCTCTCACCCAAAAAGCGCGAAACGCTGTCGGGGAAAAGCGTGAGGATATCTATCTGCATAAGACCTCCGTTTTTCGCAAGTGAAATGGTTGACAATTCGTAAAAAGTGGTATACTATAAACAGAAGGACGATGGTCTTTCGGTCTTTGTCCGATATATTGCGTATTACAAAGTAACCGCTTGCTCGGTCAAAGTAGGGCGGTTACTTTGTTTTTAGGGTACGAATCAAGTTGGTAAGAGCTTGGATGAGTTTGCGAAACTCCACAACCGTTTTCATTATCGCCACCCCCTTTCGGGGAACAAAGACCGCCGACACATCATTCTAGTAAGA
The DNA here is from genome assembly GCA_002293625.1 of Clostridiales bacterium UBA929. Taxonomy (GTDB): domain Bacteria; phylum Bacillota; class Clostridia; order Oscillospirales; family UBA929; genus UBA929. Next base: position 6,486 of record DBDP01000166.1, read on the forward strand.
AGAATACCATGTTAGTGCATATGTGTCAACGTTATTATATTGAAATTTTAATAACGGTGTTGCTTATGCGAGCTTTTTGTGCTATACTCAGCTTAAGGACAGGGGATGGCACCCATTAAAAAAACGGCGTTCTAAGAATCTGTGACAGGGGGAGACACCCATAGAAAAAAACGTTACAGTCATGGACGAGTTTGGCAATCGATACCAAGCAACCTATCCGAAACGGGCAAAAAGTCTGATCAAAAACGGCAGGGCGCGCTTTATAGACGAAAGCACGATCTGTTTGGTGCGTCCTCCGATACAAATGGAGGATTCAAACATGAATAATCAAACAGAAACCGTCACAACGGTCATGGAACCTAAAGAGCTGACCATGGAATGGATTATGCAGCGTATTGACATGGTAATCAAGGACACCGAATACATAAAGCAAGCGGTCGAGGAAATCGACGAAAAAAACGGGCAGGCACTTGGATATTTGGTGGAAGCCCGGGAAAACACCAATCAGCAAACACTTAGGTTGCTCGAAAAAATGTACGACGATCTAAAGCCGCTCCGTCCCAATATAGACACCATCATGGATGAAGCGACAGCGTTACCGCCGAACATGCTTTAGATGTTCCTCTTAGAGATGATGGGAAGAACTCCCGCAACCGGCGAAGAATGTCCCTCAAAACACCCGCGTCCTGTATTGGGCGCGGGTGTTATTAATATAACGCTTCACCTGTATAATTCCGCGCACAAGCTCACTCCGGCTGGCGTGTTTTCAGCCCTTCGGCTTGCTTTGTAATCTCAATAACCCGTTTTAGCTCGCAAACCGCGTATTCCTCAATAAGCGCGGTCAGCTTTGACGTGTCGCCGTCATTTTCGTTATAACGGCTGAAACAGCTGTAATAACGCGCCCTGTCCGTAAATTTGACATTGACGGGCGGAAGCCCCGCCTTCATCAGTTCAAGATTAAGCAAGAGACGCCCCACCCGCCCATTGCCGTCGATAAAGGGATGGATGGTTTCAAAGCGCAGATGAAAAACCGCCGCTCTCTCCACAACATGCAGCGCTTGAAGTTCATCGTTATAGTCTTCCATCAGCTGTTCCATCTTAATCGGCACCTCATACGGTTGGCAGGGATAGAACGCCCCGACGCGGACGGGGACGCTGCGGTACACGCCCTTGTCGGTTTGCCTGTCCATCAAGACAAGTGCGTGTATATCTTTTATTACCCGTTCGGAAACGGCGGTCTTGTTCTTCACCAAATCCTCGACGTAATAATAGGCATCCCTGTGTCCGATGGCTTCCAAGTGATGCTTCAGAGGTTTGCCGCCGACCGTGACGCCTTCCTTCAGCACAAGCGCGGTTTCCTCGAGGGTTAGGGTGCTGCCCTCAATCGCGTTTGAGTTGTAGGTATAGTCAATCATAAATTCCTCGGACAGACGCCGGAGGCTCTCCGGGGATAGCGGTCTTACGCTTTGCAGTTCCCGGCGAAGCGCGTCCAGCTCCTCAAACATAGCACTACATCCCTTCGATCAGCTTTACCCGCATGATTCCGCGCTCAAGCTCAATGGACCGCACAAACTCCGGCACGGCGGGGATCATATGCTCGCCGTCGGCACCGCGTACGAGATATACATCGTGGGCGGGCATGGTCAGAACATCGACCAGCGAACCGACATGCTCGTCGCCGTCATAGACCGCCAATCCAATCAAGTCTTGAATAAAGTACCGCCCTTCGGGCAGCGTAACGCCTTCACGGCTGATAGACAGCACTGTCTCCCGCAGCGCCTGCGCGGCTTCCACCGTGTCCACGCCCGCGAGTTTCATCAGCACGAGGGATTTATGCACCCGCGCGCTTTCGACCTCGACCGGCGCGCCGCGCATATATATAACCGTAAACCCCGCCAAAAAGGCGGGGCTGTCGCACCACGGCTCCACGCGTACTTCACCGCGTATGCCGTGGGTACTCACGATCTTGCCGATTTCAAGCAGATTGTTCACGATTTGTCGATAATCTCCACGTTTACCCGCTTGCCCGCGGGCGCGGCGGAACGCACGACGGTACGCAAGTCTTTGGCTACGCCGCCGCCGCGCCCGATCACCTTGCCCATATCGCCCGGCGCGACGCGCAACTCCAAGACCGTTTCGCCGCCGTTGTCACGCTCGGTGACGCTGACGCCCTCCGGTTTCTCGACCAGCTGCTCCGCCATGTAGCGCAATAACTCCTTCATCAGATCACACCGGCGATTTGCAGCAGCTTCTTTACTGTGTCGGTCGGCTGCGCTCCGTTGGAAAGCCAATCCTTCGCGCGCTCGGCTTCGATCTTGATTTCGGCCGGCTCGGCCAGCGGGTTGTACGTTCCGATCTCCTCAATGAATCGCCCGTCGCGCGGATACCGGGAATCGGCCACCACGATGCGGTAGTACGGCGCTTTTTTCGCGCCGATGCGGCGCAGTCTCATTTTGACCATTGCTCTGTGTTCCTCCTAAAATTTATCCCAATAATCCCCGAAGGTTTTTCGGCACTTTTCCGCCGGCCATTTGCTTTGCCAGCGTCTTCATCATATCAAACTGCTTGAGCAGTTTGTTGATGTCCTCCACCCGCGTCCCGCTTCCGGCGGCGATGCGGCGTTTGCGTGAGGAATTGAGGATGGCGGGGTTTTCGCGCTCCGCGGGCGTCATTGAAAGGACGATGGCTTCGGTGCGGTTCATCGAGCGTTCGTCGAACTTCGCGTCCCGCAGCGCTCCCTTGTTGATACCGGGCATCATTCCCATAATGTCGTTCATCGAACCCATGCCGCGAAGCTGCCCGATCTGCTCCAAATAATCGTTGAGCGTGAATCGTCCGGCGCGCAGGTTCTTTTCCAGCTGCTCGGCTTTCTTTATATCAATGGCCTGTTCTGCTTTTTCAATGAGGGTGAGTACGTCGCCCATTCCGAGAATGCGCGACGCCATGCGGTCGGGGTAAAACGGCTCTATTTGATCGAGTTTTTCGCCCACGCCGCAGAATTTAATCGGTTTGCCGGTGACCGCCCGCGCGGAGAGCGCCGCGCCGCCGCGCGAATCGCCGTCCAGTTTCGTCAGAAGGATGCCGTCAATGCCGAGGCGTTCGTTGAAGGTCTGCGCCGCGTTCACGGCGTCCTGACCCGTCATCGCGTCCACCGCCAGCAGAATTTCGTGCGGCTTCACCGTTTCTTTGATGCGGTTCAGTTCCTCCATCAGCGCGTCGTCAACGTGCAGACGACCCGCCGTGTCGAGGAACACGAGGTCGTTTCCGTGTTTTACGGCGTGTTCCACGGCATTCTTCGCGATCTTGACCGGGTCGCCCTGCCCCTCTTCAAACACGGGTACGCCCAATTGCTCACCGACGACCTGCAGCTGCTTGATCGCGGCGGGGCGGTAAACGTCGCAGGCAGCAAGCAGCGGGCGCTTGCCCTGCCGCTTGAAATATCCGGCGAGTTTCGCGCCGTTGGTGGTCTTTCCCGCGCCCTGAAGCCCCGCGAGCATCACGATGGTCGGAGGCTTGGGGGCGGTTTGGAGCTTCATCGCGCCTTCGGCGGCACCGCCCATCAGCTCCACCAGCTGCTCGTGGACGATTTTTACCACCATCTGCCCCGGCGTGAGGCTTTCGAGAACGTCCGCGCCCTTGCAACGCTCGGCGGTCTTCGCGCAGAAATCCTTGACGACCTTGAAGTTGACGTCGGCTTCCAGCAGCGCGAGGCGCACCTCCCGCATGGCTTCCTGTATGTCTTTTTCACCGAGACGGCCGCGGCTGCGCAGCTTTTTGAAAATACCACCGAGCCGGTCGCCGAGGGATTCAAACGCCATTATGTCTTCTCCGCTATCTGACCGGCGAGTTCCTGTATCCGCTGCGCGTAGCCGCGGATCGAGGCGCTTCCGCCGTGATGATTGTTCGCGGCTTCAATGCTTGCCGCGGCGTCGCGTATCTCCAGTAGACCGGTTTGGATGGCTTTGTACCGTTCCACAAGCGTGAGCTTTTCCTCCATCTCGCGCAGGGTTTGCGTGGCGCGCACGATCACGTCCCGCACACCCTGACGGGTGATGTTGGCGTTTTCGGCGATTTCGCCCAGCGAGAGATCCTGATTGTAATACAGATCGAAAAAGTCTTTTTGCTTGTCGGTCAGCACTTCGCCGTAAAAGTCATAAAGCATACTCATAAAGAGCGGATTTTCTTTCACGGGCGTCACCTCACCAGTTGGAAAAAATTTGCATGTAAAGGCAATGGGCTTTACATGCAAATACTATACCATGACTTAGGGGCAATGTCAAGGGGTTTTTATGTTAACTTGGGAGAAACTTGGCGGGAAACCGCCGACGGTTACGGGGTAATCCCTCGATCTTTTTTGAAATTGAAAAGTAAATCACTAAGCTCGCGCTGCGACACCTCGACAAGAAACCCGCAATAAAGGGCGACGGCTTCCGCCTTGGTAACGGTATGGTCTAGGGTTTCGTCCGTGTCCGCGTTTTTGAAACGGACAACGGCTTTTTCCGACTCATAAATAGACCTGATTTCCGCATTGCTTATGCGGTGATATGTCCATTCTTCAATCATGCCGCCCGAAAGGACATTGTGCTCCGCGTCAAAATAATCGATGGAATCAGATGCGATATGTTCGCCATCCCCGCTTATCTCAATCCTGTCAAAGAAAAGCCAGTCTGATTTCCGAAAACCAAACTTAATTTTGGGATGGTTTTCAACAAGGGACACGGAAATATTGCAAGACTGCGATATTGCTTCCGCGCCTGAAAAAGTAAGGACGTATGTGTCGTCGAAGTCGTCATGCGTCACGATCCATGAATCCGTGAATTCCATGACCGGGCTGATGAGTTCGAGGATTGTGTGTGCGGAGTCGGTGTCAACGGTCTCGTTTTCCGCAACATATGTATCTACATAGTCTTTTAGTTCGTCGTATTGGTAGGATTTATAAAGGGCATTATATGTGTCCCGTCTCTCTTGCTCGGTAAAAAAGTCATTTGCCGGGGGTTCCGGCGACGGCTCAGGTGACGGTTCAGGTGACGGTTCAGGTGACGGGGAGGGTTCTGGCGATGGTTCGGGTGCCGGTGACGGTGATGGTTCGGGTGATGGACTTGTAATCGGTGAAGGAGATACGAGGTAAGATTGAGTTGACGGCGTTGGGGATACTGTTGTATCCGAAGGTGAAACGACGTTGGATGAACATCCAACCAGCAGAGGAAAGAGTAATGCGATACAAAAAATGCGTTTCATGATAAATTCTCCATCTAAGTTGATGGGCGTCATTCTAACATAATTCGATAAAATGTGCAACTCTTTTTAAAGATTTGAATTTCCTAATATTTCAAGTGCTTTCACTCAGAATATTTACGGTATATTTATCTGCCGTACGGCTAAGGATATAGCCAAATAAAGGGATGCATGTCCTTAACGCATGATGATAAACGGAGGGAACACTCTAATGAAGCGACTGTCTATACTCTCATTGGCATTATTTTTGGTTCTGACGGCATGTACAAATAACAAGCCGGTGCCTTCTCCGACCGCAAGCCCTGCGCAATCACCGCCGGCATTGGCGACGCCTTCGCCAAGCGCACCACCGGAGGAGTCCCCGTCGGCGACGCCTTCGCCGTCTGTTGAAACGGGCGAGGTGACGGTTATACAGCGTAACGATCTGGGCGGAACATCTTTCTGGCTTAACGAATATGATAGCGATCTGGGCGCCAAGTCAAGCGTCGTCGGGTTAAAGGACGGCAAGCGCTACTGGGCGTTGTTCAGACCGAGCCTGCCCAGCGGTGTCACATCCGGGCAGCTGCAATCGGCTTTCTTCCTTCTCCGTAAAACCGGAGGTGAAGCCGGCGAGCTTCAAGCGGCTCAGATTACGGAACGATGGGGATACAATGTCGGCTGGAATAGTTTTGAAGAAACGGTCAGTACAGAAAACGTATCAACGGATATCACCGAAAAGGACGGCTGGCTTCATATCAATATAACGGATTTTGTGCGCGGTTGGCTTGCGGGTGATCTGGACAACTATGGCTTCGTCCTGCGTGAGATGACGGATAACAGCGAAAGCGTATACGTTTCTTCGCAGACCGAGGACGAGGAAAACGCCCCGCGCGTTGTCGTCACCTACACCAAGGAGTCCGGCGGCGAGCCTTATGGGAAGTATGATTTCTCAGCCGCGGAGAATGGGAATTGCCTGTCCTACGCGCTGAGGGACACGGATAATATAAACTTTTGGGATCTATACGAAACCAAGGATGAGGTGCAGGCGCTTTACGAGAAAGGCGGCAAGGAAGGGCTTGACGCTCTGCTGGAGCTTACGGCACAGGGTGTCATCAGCTATGTGGAGAAAAGCAAAACAGCTCTGGCCGTAAAATCATTCCGGCGGCTGGAAAGCTATAATACCCCGATAGACGCCGCGAAAGAGTACAGAATCGCAATGCGCGTTGGCTTTGGTGATCTTTTATCCGAAGGTGAGATGGAAGAGGAAGGGGTTCCCGTGGACTGCGATTATCACTTGTGGGTGCAGACATCGGACGGAAGCTGGGCGCAGAAGTTCGTGATCGCGCCGGCGCAGCCGGTACCGGGAACCCACCGTGAAACGGATCCCGGGAAATACCCGTGGCAAATGGGCATGGATTGGGGAACCTTAAACAGCGCTTTTTATAACAGCGGCGTCGCTTACTTCGCCGTGGAGAAATCGCCGGATGAGTTCACCATGCACAAAGGAGGTATAACCCCGAACGACGGCGGCGAAGGTGGTGAAGGGGGCGAAGGCGGCGGCGAAAGCTTGGATTGACGGTAACGGTTGGGTTTTTGAGCGTACTAAGGCTCCGCGCTGCACGTGGCGGAGCCTTTCTTTACCCGCCCATATACACCGCGCCGAACCGACGGCAGACCATCTGCGCCGCCGTATGGAGCGGTGCCTGTCTGGTTAGTTTTTCAACATAAAATTCCTGGATCCGTTTATAATGCTGTGGTATTGTACAAGTGATGAGTATATGTATCGCGAATAGATGGCGCTCGTTGCAAAATTAGTACATTTATATTCCCTATTGACATGGGTGTTTACATATGGCATACTGATAATGCCATGAGATATTGATGAACACTTGTGGAAAGTGAACAGAGGAAAGCAAGGTGAAATCGATGGTTTAGGAACAACCCGGGAAAATCAACTATCGAACCTATGGGGAATAACGGAGGTACGGTTATAAAAAGTATCAAGCTGATGCTTCTTGGAATTGCGATTATACTTTTCCCGATTACTTATGCAGCCTTAGCAAATAGCTTTAAAATTGGAAATTTCCTGATAAACGCCGCAACATACGCTCCGCCAGCGGGACTCTTTGTATGCATCGTTGCTTTATTGGGGATGTAATACCGGGGGAAGAAAACTTCCGTCTTTACTGGAAGCCTTTTATTGGAGGAAGAAGCAGCTTTAAAGATATTCCCCCTATTGATGCGGCAAGCAATGGATATACATATTGGATAGATTATGGTTACCAAAGTATGTTCAATACACATATCCACGAAGGTCACGCGAGCCTATGGGCGTTCAAGAAAAGCCCGACGGATCAACGGTTGATCTCTCTTTACTACGCGCACGACGACTCGCCGATTTTTGATACTTCGTATCTAGTAAATATTAGCGGGTACGGCGACATAACGGTAGAGGGGAATGCAATCAACCTTGATACCATGGAAGGGACATTCAGCTTCTAAAACATTGAAAAGGCAATCCCCTTGTTCCGCTCAGGGGGCTGATTTTCTGTGTTCTCCCGCGAAGATAGCGCTCGGAAAATTATTCTTGACATATTCTGACGAGTGTTGTAAAATAACCCCGTACTCGGAAGCCGCTTGCGCGTTCCCGCGTAAAAGACACCCCCGCCGCAGGCCATGGTGATTGGACCCACCATGACCCTGTGAAGGTGAAATGGCACCTTACACAACCGTTTTAACGGCGCCGCGAGAGCAATGCTCAGTATATCACCATTTCCCCCTTTTTTCAAGGCGGTCATGGTGGATTTATATGGCGGTCATCCCGAAAAATGGTCAAACGCTGCAACTCTGTGGCGCATGTCGTAAGGTAAAAAGGCAGAAATGCCGCCGCCTTCGGCGTGTGCTTTTTTCGTGCGCAGTTATAGCTTTCACAGCGCGGGCTGCTTCCGGGTTTTAATAATGGTTAGTTAATCTTAGCGGAGGCAGCGATGTTGAAAAGATTAAAAAGACTACTTCCTCAAGGGATTTACGAGAAAGTGGTTCCCGAGGGGCAAATCTCAAAAGAAAAGATTATCATTTTAGGTGATTATCTTTTGTGGAGCGTGGATAAAGAACAAAGCAAAACACACCGCGTCTACCGATATAAACTCAAGTACAGCGTTCTTTGCCTGCGCGGACTCGACACCGTTAGAAAATGCTCTTTTAAGTCTGAAAACGGTTCAATCATGATATCAGGCGCGGAATTCAAAATTGACGGTTTCGTGCTTCTGTAAAACTGGCTTTGATTTATGCTTAATACTGAATGCAAACCGCGTTATTAAAACCGCCTATTGCTTCGTGGGTAAGTTTATATTATAATAAGAGCAAAGGGGGCTGTAATTTAATGCTATATTCCACTAAGATTTTCACGAATGAAAAATGCGTCGGTTGTAACCGCTGTATTTCAAACTGTCCCTGCCACGAAGCCAATGTCGCCTTGATTGAGGATGACGCCAACAAAATTCACATCGATCCCTCAAAATGCATTTTATGCGGGGAATGCATACGCAATTGTATGCACGACGCTCGTGATTATTCAGATGATACAGACGCTCTTTTCCATGATCTCAGAGCCGGAAAGGATATATCGCTTATTGCCGCTCCGGCGCTCCGCAGCAACATACCCGAATGGCCGCGCCTGCTTGGGTATCTGAAATCGCTCGGCGCGAAGATGGTTTTCGATACCTCCTTCGGCGCGGATATTTGCACATGGGCATATCTCCGCTACATAACCCAAAACAACACGGCAGGGCTGATTTCCCAGCCTTGCCCCGTTATTGTGAATTATATCGAGCGCTACGCAACAGACTTGCTGCCGCGCCTCGCCCCAATACACAGCCCCGCCATGTGTACCGCCGTTTACATGAAGAAATACGCGAAAATCAGCGGAGCGTATGCCTTTCTTTCCCCTTGTGTCGCTAAATACGACGAGTTTTCCGACCCGAACACAAACGGCCTTATCAGTTATAACGTCACATACAGAAAGATTCTCGCCTACCTTAGCGAGCGCAATATAGACTACCGCAGGAGCCCCTCCGTCCGCTACGACAATGAGGCGCACGGGCTGGGAGCCGTTTACTCCTCTCCCGGTGGTCTGCGCGTCAATGTGGAGCAATATGTTTCCGGGAAATGGATATATCAGGTTGAGGGCGAACCGCACGCCTGCCGGTTCCTCGACCGTTACGGCAAGGAAAGCGGCACCGATCTGCCGTTCTTGGTGGATATTCTCAACTGCCAATACGGCTGCAACATAGGTTCCGGCGCGGCGCGCGTGCCGCAGGAGGAATACGCCGTAAACAAAAGCATGTATCACGCGCAGGAGGAGGCGATGAAAAACAAGAAAAGTAAAAAGCTTCCGCCCGGCCCCGATTTTTCGCGGTTCGACAAAGACCTGGAGCTTTCCGATTTCTACCGCTCCTATACCGCAAAGCCCGTCATACCCGCGAAGTTTAACAAGCATGAACTGGAAAAGGCATGGACAGCCCTAAAGAAGTCAACGCCCCAGAGCCGTGTGAAGGATTGCCGGGCATGCGGCTACACACGCTGTGAGAAGATGGCGTCCGCCATCACGGCGGGGTTGAACCACCCCGAAAATTGCATTGATTTCAGCCGCGCCGTCCTGCGTGAGCAGAACAGCACGGTGGAAAAAATGCTTGAGGAGAACAGCACGCAAGCCGAAAAACTCCGCGAGCAGGTTGGCATTATGATTGACGCGCTGAAAACTTCCGGGCAAAAGACGGCGCAAACGCTTAAAAATGTTGAGAGCATCCTCGTTAAGGTCGCCAACATGTCCGAATCCACGGAGCGTTTAAACGCCGTTATACCGGAACTTGAGGGCTTGATGCGCGAATATTCGGCGATGGGTGACAGCGTCGTTAATGTTTCAATGCAAACAAACCTGCTTTCCATGAACGCGTCGATTGAAGCCGCGCGCGCGGGTCAGCACGGAAAGGGGTTCGCGGTCGTCGCCGGACAGATCAGAAAGCTGTCCGACCAGAGCCGCGAAGCAGCCGAGGAGGCTCTCTCGAGCAATGAGAAAATGCTGCCGTTGATTGGCGGTATCGCCGCGCTGCGAAGTGAATTTATCGAGAAATCCGGCGATATCTCCGGCAGCGCGGAAGACATCATTGCATCAATGGACAAACTGCCTGAATTGCTGCAAAGCGTCTCTGAAACGGCGTCTAAGATCAGCGTCGGATAGCTCCCCTTGCCCCGAGATGACACGGCGTTTCGCTCCTCTTCCCGCTAAATTTTCAAAACAAGGAACAAACGGAAAAATTCATCGTCTAAGGGGTTATCAAGGAGGCGAAGAGTTATGAAAAGAAGGGTTTTATCCGTAATAGCGCTGCTGCTCGTCGCGACAAGCGTTCTCCTGCTGACCGGCGGGGGAAGCGAGAAGCCCGGAGGGAGCGGGGACAGCATTCCGTCCTATAAGTCGACGGACAAGATTGTCAGCGACGGCGACGTGTACACCGTTACATGGATCGATAACATTCAACCGGAGGAAGCGCCGGAGGGGAAACTCCCCGCTGTCGGCGATAAAGAAACCCTCCTCAAGTTGCTGAAAGAGCGCGGCGCGCTGAGTGACGAACGCTATTTAAATGATGTCACAGATGAAGGAAATTACGAAGACTTTGTAGACGGCGAAGCGCCCGCACCCGCGCCGGGGGAAAGCGTCGTCACGGACAACGCGGGCGACGGCGGCGATTATTCGAAGACCAACGAGCAGGTCGAGGGCGTGAACGAGGGTGACATCGTCAAGACAGACGGCACGTACATCTACGCGCTGGCGGACAACAAACTGCGCATCATCGACGCAGCCGGAATGAATCTTGTATCGGTTATTGAGATTGGCGCCGGCATGTGGGGTTCTGAGTTTTACCTAATCGGCGACAAACTGGCCGTCGTAGCGCAGGAATACATCACATATGATTTACCGATGCCGGAGGATGACGTTTCCGATGAATCGTCTGAAACGTCCGTCGATCCGAGCCTCCCGCCAGACGAAAAAGCGGCTTCGGCTCCGGAACTGACTTCTATCATAGCCCCAGAATGGATCCCGCAGCGGAATTTCTCCCTGCTTGTGGTGTACGATATTTCCGACCGCTCCGCTCCGGTTGAGACGCGGCGGGTGGAGATGGAAGGCTGGAGCGTCGCGACGCGCGTAATCGGCGAAACGGTGTATATGGTTACAAATAAATCGGTTTGGGGAATTGCGTATGACAACGCCGGAGCCGAAGCTATTCTGCCGTTTTACCGCGACACCGCCGAAACCTTTGAGCCGGTGGCGTATGACGACATCTACTACATCCCCGGCAGCGGTGAAAGCAGTTACCTGCTGGTGGGTTCACTGAACGTGAACAGAGACGATTCGTTTGAGCCGATAGCGTATCTGGGTGCGGGAAGCCAGCTCTACATGAGCGCGAACGCGATGTATCTGACCCAAACGCGCTACGGCGAGGGAACGGAAATCGACCGCGGCGACTTTGTTTCATGGGAGCCGGG
>DBDP01000166.1:18253-19648 GCA_002293625.1 Clostridiales bacterium UBA929
TACAGCGGTTCGGGAACGGTGGACGGTTCGCCGATCAGCCAGTACAGCATGGATGAGTATGACGGCTTCTTCCGCATTGCTACGACGTCTTGGAACGCCGGAACGTATGTAACCGTACTGGATGCCGGCATGAACGTAACGGGAACCGTCGGTCCTCTGATGCCGGAGGAGCGTATGCAGTCGATGCGTTTCATGGGTGATATGGGCTACATCGTGACTTTCCAAAACACCGACCCCCTCTTTACCATCGACCTTTCCGACCCATATAACCCCGTCGTGCTGGGCGAGCTGAAGATACCGGGCTTCTCGCAGTATCTGCACCCGGTGGGGGACGGACTGCTGCTCGGTATCGGGCGCGACACGCAGGAGCTGTTCACCCGCGACGAGTTCGGCGTCGAAACGGTCATCGGGGCGCAGGACGTGGGATTGAAAGTCTCCCTCTTTGACGTCAGCGATCCGTATAACCCCATAGAAGCCGACGTGCTGCGGTTGGGTGAGGGATACGCCGAAGTCAGCAACAATCCTCGCGCCTTGATGTGCGATCCGCAGCGCGGTCTGTACGGTTTCATCATGGATCGCTGGAATTCGGCGTCGGGTGGCTATTGGAGCGCGGTTCTTGTGCAAGTGAAGAACGGTCGCCTGAGCATTGCCGCCGAGCTGAGCGATGATAATAAATATAACTACAACAACCGCCTCTGCTTCATCGGCGACACGCTGTACCTGATTGACGGAATCGGTGTTATCAGTTATGATTACAATACCTTTGATGAACTGGAGAGGCTTGTTTGGTAAGAACAGCGCCGCGCCGCGCGGTCGCCGTATACGCCGCCGCCCACTTTGCCGTGGATTTCACATGCGCGTTCATCATGATTCGCATGATTACGGGAGGCGAGCACTTTCTACTCTATAACCTCTGCGCATTCGCGATGCAAATGCCGCTGGGCGTCCTCGCGGACAGGATCAACCGAAACCGCCTGTTCGCGTCCGGCGGGTGTGTCTTGTTGACGCTCGCCGGCGCGGCGGCGTTTGTACCGGGCTTAACAACCGTCGTGCCGGTGGTGTTGGGGCTTGGCAACGGGATGTTCCATGTCGGCGGCGGGATTGACGTGATGAATTCGGGGAGATACGGCACTCTTGGGGTGTTCGTATCCCCCGGCGCGTTCGGCATTTATTTCGGAACGCTGCTCGGTAAGGGAAGCGCCGCGCTGGTCGTTCCCGTTCTGCTTCTGCCGGTGTTGGCGGCGTTCACGATTGCCGCGCTGTGCCGCCGCTTGCCGGGCAACGCACCGTTCTCGCTCGGCGGCATGACTGTACCGACGGTTCTCATCGCGCTCGGCTTGTTTGCGGCGGTCTGCCTGCGCTCGTATCTGGGACTCGCGGCGGACTTCCCAAAAG
>DBDP01000172.1 GCA_002293625.1 Clostridiales bacterium UBA929
AAAGGGATCGTTCTCGCGAAAAGAAGCGTAAGCCGCGAGACTGTTCATATCGCCGCTGTAGTTGTAATAGCAGGATAACCCGCTCGACCGGGCGCGGTACGGTCCGTTTACCCGGTAGACAACGCATTCGTCCAGCGCGGCAAGTAGTTGCTCGCTAAATTCAGAGTTGGTTTGGCGCACCAAGTCGCCCAAATCCACCATGTTGGTATAACCGTCGGTTTGGTTGTTGCCGCCGTAGTTTTCGGCGCTCCGCGCGGCGCGCCCGAACTCAATAAAATACGTCGGGTCGATGCAGGCGTTGAGCAGCGACTCCGCGCCAACGTCGTAATAAGCGCTCAACAGAGCGCCCAAACGGGTGATGTCGGTTACGGAGAGCGTCGCCGTATCCGCCCTGTTAATCGCTTCGCAGCCCGCGTAATATGTATCGCAAATGACTTTCCCCAATTCCGCGCCGCCCATGCCCGTATTGGCAGCCAGCGCGCCGAGCCAACCTGCGTAATCCCAGCCGCACGCCGGTTCCGATTCCTCCGAAGCCACCATGTAGCGGGCGAAACCGCTCAAAGTCTCCGCCGTGTCGATCGTCGCCATCAGGCAGGCGTCAAACCCAACCAGCTCGTAGGGCGGGTTTTCCTCGGAATATACGCAGACGGCATTAAGCGCCGCCCGTATTTCGGGCAATGTCAGCGCGTCCATCCCGTATATCTCATCGAAAGCGACGCCCGAAACGCTGCCGCCGCCATGGTTCCAAAAGACCACGGCCTGATGGTCGGCCGGGTAGTTTGTGTTGCAATAACTCAAAAAAGACGCCAGCGTGTTCGGGTCGCCCATATTCGCGCTGGGCGACGTCTCCATTAAGTAAAGGTCGCTGCCGCTGTAAACAAGGCGACTGTTGACATTGGGCTCCACATAGTCCTGCCAAACGGAAGCGCCGCCCGTCTCAATCACCACGGTGACATTCTCCGGCAAGGATACCGTCAGCATCTCCGCGAGGTCGCCGCTCGCGAAACCGCCCGTTGTCTCAAGGTCACTGCCGCATAAGTACCAGTAAATTGCCCATGTGTCGCTTGGGTTGTATAGTGCCGGGGTAGGGGATGGGTCGCTGGATATATCAGGAATTAATGGGGTGGTGGGTATGTCGGGTATAATGGGATTCGTGCTGTCCGCCGCCGGGTTGACCCCATCATCTTCCGCGAAAGCGTTCGCGGCGTCTAAGAAATCAGAGAAGCTTTCGGTGCAGGAACTAAGAAGCAGAGAGAGCGCTGTTAATACCGCGAGCAGCGCCGTGGTTTTTCTGCATTTCATAACCTCACTCCAAACCTAACGGAAACCTCGAGAAACTCTCGCTTTGCTCAATCGCTTTCAGTGAGCAGCGAGTTTTACGAGCGCCTCAAATTATGAACAAATTAAGTATAACACTTATAGGCGCGGTAGTCAATCATTGGTAAGCCTATTGATCACCTATATGGTGGTAAAATACTAATCCCCCGCCTTTTTGGCGGAGGATTGCGTTATTGTTACAGGATAGCGTTATGTTACGAACTGCGGCAGTTGCTCAAATGTTACCGCGTACTCGCTGTTATAGATTTCTTTCAGGTCTTCCGGATCGTTTTCATCCACGATGTAGTTTGTGTGCCACGTTAAGAACCAAGACCAAAGAGCGCCTTCCTCATGCGCTTGATTGATGTCGGGGATGGTACCGCACTCGTGGAACGCGATCGGGCGTTCATCGCCGAAGACCTCAACCAGCCGGCTGTAAGTAACTTTTCTGATCCCCTTAGAATAGGTATCCGCGCCCGCGATGTCTACATACTCGTCGCCCGGATACCAGCCGGACTTGACGTTGTCGGCATAACCGAGTACCCAAATGAGGTTATTCAGCCCGTGTACGTTGGTAAATTGATCATACATCAGCTGCCACAGAGCGATAAAGTTTTCCGCACCGTCGGCACCCCACCAAAACCAGCCGCCGTCAAACTCGTGGAACGGACGCCACAGAACCGGCACACCGGCGTCTTGCAGTTCTTTCAACGCTTCCGCGGCGCGGTTCAGCTGCTCCATCATCCCGATGTTCAACTCCGTGCCTTCGGTCAGCGCCTCGTCGACGTCGATTGGCACCTTACTTAAATCATATCCCACGCCGTTGGGGGGGCTGCCCCAGTGCCAGCAGATAGACACAAGGCCGCCCTTTTCCCACCATTCGATGGCGCGTTCGTTGACGCCTTCAAAGTCGTTGTTGATGTAGTCCAGCCCGCGGATCGCCGGAAGGCGTCCGGTGGTCTCGTCGACATACTTCATCTCATAGTCGGGCGAACTCATCCAAGTGGACTCCTGCTGCCCGGTCAGGGTCTTGGTTTTGTAAATGCTGCAAAGGTAATTGTATACCGTCTGCGCTTCCACGGTGGCGTTGGGGTTGCGCAGCATCGGCAGACTCTCGTCAAAGACGTACGGTTCCCTGACAATCGGCGGCTTCGGCGACGGCGAAGGTTTGGGGGAGGGGGGAATCCAATCGATAATCTCCACGGAAGGGGACGGATCGGGTTCGTGGGAGGTGTCGGGAGACACCGGCGACTGCGTGGCGCACGCGACCAAGCAAACTATGAGCAGCAGGGGGAGCAAGCGTTTTAGCATTTAGTCTTCTTCCTTTCTGTTTTCCTCTGTGCGCGGTAAACGGAGAGTGACGGTTGTGCCTTCGCCCTCCGTGCTTTGGATATCCAGTTCGCCGCCATGCAGGCGCATGATTTCGTCGCTGACCGAAAGACCGATACCGCTTCCCCGCACGGAAGAACTTCCCTTATAAAACTTATATTTTACGTGGGGCAGCTCACTTTCGGGGATTCCCGGCCCGTAATCGCGGACGGTGATGATAACCCAATCCCGTTCTACGGTCAGCGCCGTATCGATCCGCTTACCGCTTCCGCCATGTTTCGCGGCGTTGTCTAAGATGTTCAAAAACACTTGTTTGAGGCGGGCGCGGTCGCCGTTGATACCGGGAACCTCATCCGGCTGATCGTAGGTGAGGGTGATGCCGTCGCGCTTCAACGCATCCATGTGAAGGTAGACAATCTCCTCCAATTCCGCGTCAATGTCAATCGGGCTGATATCCAAACGCATCCTTCCGCTTTCGATTCTCGTAAAATCCAGCAGTTCCTCCACCATGCCGGAAAGCCGTGATGTCTCCTTCAGAATGATGCGCAGCCCCTTACGGATTTCGCTGGTCTCTGTCATGTCGGCGTTGAGCAGGGTTTCCCCCCAACCTGTGATGGCGGTCAGCGGGGTCCGAAGTTCGTGGGATACGGAGGAGATAAAGTCGTTTTTCAGGCGTTCGGCGGCGCCGATTTCCCCGGACATATGGTTGATGTTGTCAACCAGCTCACCCATCTCATCTCGGTATGCTTTCTCAATTCGTACGCCGTAGCCGCCCTCGGCAATCCGTTTGGAGATGCTGTTGATCTCTCTTACGGGAACCAAGATGCCGCGCAAAAACAACAGGTTTATAGACACGATAAACAGAATGAAAACCAAACAAACCGCCGCACCGATTCCCAAATACTGCATAACACGCTTACTTACAAGCTCCATACTGGTAACGAAGCGGATTACGCCGATTACATGCGTCCCTTGGAGAGTGATCGGAGCGGATACCGACATTACATGCTCCCCGGTGGTGGGATCGCTACCGACCCAGCGGTTTATGGTTCCCGCCTGCGCCGTTGAGACATCGGGCGTTTTGATGGGAACGCCGGAAAAGGAGGAGCCGGTTCCCGGACTATTTGTAGAATGGATGAGGGTGTTGTAAGGTCCGATAACCTGCAGCTCAAACTTGTCTTGATCTTGGAAATCATACGTAAGGGCTAAGACATTTTGATAAAATGTCGAGAAGCTGTCGATGCTGTTTTTACTGATAAAGTCGGCGTATGAAGAAGCCTGTGCCTCCAGTGATGTCTCCATTGCCGAGGTAAAGTAACTGTTCAACGCAGCGGTGAAAGCAATAAGCCCGGTTACCGCTACAAATAGTGAGACACCGAGACTGTTCAAGATCCAGCGCCGCTGCATCCCGTTTATCAACCGTATCCGTTTCCAAAAGCCCTTTATATGCCCCATTTGTAGCCGTAACCCCACACCGTTGTAATAAAAGAAGGATTGGCGGTGTCATCCTCCAGCTTAATCCGCAGCCGCCGTACATTAACGTCAACGATCTTAACATCGCCGAAATACTCTTTACCCCAAACGTTTGTGAGGATTTCCTCACGGGAAAGGGCGCGGCTTGGATTCTCCAAAAACAGTTTTATAATGTTAAACTCCACTTGCGTCAGCTTCAGCCGCTCTCCGTTTTTCGTCAGAGTCCGGTTCTGCGCGTTAAGCACGAACGGTCCGCTGCGAAGCTCCGCATTGCCGG
Source organism: Clostridiales bacterium UBA929 (assembly GCA_002293625.1). GTDB lineage: Bacteria > Bacillota > Clostridia > Oscillospirales > UBA929 > UBA929. Next base: position 4,397 of record DBDP01000172.1, read on the forward strand.
AGCCGCCGGACGGAGCCGTGTCCCCGATCCGCCGGATCAGCGCGTCCACGCGGGCGATCAGCTCGGTAGGGGAGAAGGGTTTGGTGATGTAGTCATCCGCCCCCGACATCAAACCGGTAACTTTATCCAGTTCCTGTGTTTTCGCTGTCAGCATGATGATGCCCACGCCGGTGTTACCGGCGCGGATCCTCCGGCATACTTCCAAGCCGTCCAAAGCGCCGGGGAGCATAATGTCCAGCAGAGCAAGCCGCGTATCGGGGTTCTCTTCCATCATACGCAGCGCTTCCTCGCCGTCTGAAGCCTCAATTACATCGTAACCCGCGCGGCGCAGGTTAATCACCACAAAGCTCCGTATATTCTCCTCGTCTTCCAAGACCAGCAATTTTCGTGCCATTACACGCCTCCTTCCCATTGAACCGGGATTACATGAAACATGGATTTCAACTCTTCCTCTGTGATGCTGTACTGTGCGAAGTCCTTCGGGAAAGGAGTCAGTTCGGCGGTCACCGAGAGCAGTGTTTCATCCAGCAGAACAGTACGGTTTTGAAATTGCGGTTTGTTGCCGGCCGCATGATTGAAATAATCAATCGACAGAAAATCGTAGGTGGCATTGTCTTCCAGCAGGAGAGAAAAGGTGGTAATAACCCGCGAAGTGGAGATAGCGTTCCGCTTCACGGTATAGTCTCCCGTGTCCGGCCATTGTTCGGGCAGAAGCAGATACCACCCGCGGTACTCGTTATAGAAGGTTCGCGCCGTCTCGATCGACGCGCCGTTGGAATCATAAGCTCGCCAATACATTTCGTAGACGATCGCGGCATCTTCTGCGGCTTCCGGATGGGGCTGCAGCATAATCGGCAGCGGTAAATCAACCACACCGTCTTCATCTATGTCGTCTGCGATGACCGACATGCTTCGTACCAACGCGCTGCTGATGCCGGTTTCCATATTGCGGGAAACATTGATCAATGAGTCGTCACGGTATGTAAAAACATCGGTAATCTCGCCGGTTGTCTGGAACTTTGACGCCACCAAGAATCCCGGCTTGCCGTCGGTAAGCGGTGTTGTGCGGACGCGAAGCACCGCTTCCGCGCCGAGCGAGAGATTATCCGAATCTAAGAGAGGCATTTCCCCGTCTCGATAGATAAAGAGGCTGGCGATGCCGGTCAGCTCGGCTGCGTCCAGTTTGACGATAAAGAGTGCGGGCAGATCGCCGTTCTCTTCATCATACACTACATACTCCTCATAAGGCTGGCTTAGAATCTCTGTGGGCGTGTCGCCAATCAGGGTATAAACGGAAACAGAACGCAGATTTCCAAGCTGCCAGCCCACGGCAATCTCCGTCTTACCGTCTCCGGTAAAATCATGGAAGGCAATGCTGTGAACCGAATCCGCGTTTTCCGTGATGCGCTGGAGCGGTGTGTAACTGTCGCCGGTAGGAACAAAAACCACCAATTGGGTATCCGTCGCACCGCGCAGAAAGACAACAGCCTCTTCCTGCCCGTCGCCGGATAAATCTCTCATTTCCACGGGAGAACGATAGCTTCCCGCAACAGGCGCGCTGTATGAAAGCCCCTCCGACAGGAGTACGTCAATCAGCGTTTGCAAACGCTGATATTGAGGGACGCGGCGCGGCGCTTTCATAAGCTCCTCCGGAGAGATGCAGCCAGAAAGAAAGACCGGCAGCGCCAAACATAAGATAGGCAGGCGTATGCGCCTGCCTATCTGCTTAAAGATGTTCGTCAATGTAACCGGCTACGTCGCGGACGGTTTTGAACGTTTTTACGGCCTCTTCGTCAATGTTCAGTTCAAACTCTTCCTCAACGGACATCATCAGTTCGACGACGTCAAGGGAATCGGCACCTAAATCCTCGGCTATGTCTGTGGACTCGGTGATTTCATCGGGGTCGATGTCTAATTGCTTTGCTAAGATAGCCCGCACTTTCTCCGCGGTTGCGCTCATGAATGGCATCCTCCTTATTGACTTTGGGATTATAATTAGAGTATACCTTGCCCGCGCTGCCTTATCAAGAGGTTTTTGAAAAAAGTTTGTTTTTTTTCCGGCGGTTTGTTATAATCGAAGTGTTGTAAACTATGTGTTCGCTTGCATGAGAATGGGCGAAGCGCTTGCAATCAGTGATATGTAAAGGGTGTGGCTGATGGAGATTATCCTGCTGAAGATGGGTGAGATGGTATTAAAAGGGTTGAACCGTTCCCGGTTCGAAGCAGGTTTACTCTCGCGCCTGCGTACCGTTTTGACGCCGTTCGGGCGCTTTGAGGTCACGTCGCGCCAGTCGGCTGTCTACGCCGCGCCGCAGGAGTCCGATTGTGACATAAACGGCGCGTATGCCGCGGCTGAGAAGGTATTCGGCTTCTCCGCCCTGTCCAGAGCGTTTCGGTGCGAAAAAGACTTAGAGAGCATAAAACGGGTTGTGCTGACGCTGCCGGGGCTGCAAACGGCGCGCTCGTTCAAGGTGGAAGCCCGAAGAGCCGACAAGCGTTTTCCCTTGACAAGCCCGCAGATATGCACTGAACTGGGCGGCTTTATCCACGAAACGCTAGGCTTACCGGTGGATGTACATACGCCGGAGGAAGTGGTTTGGGTGGAGGTTCGCGAGTCGGCGGCGTATCTGCACACACGCCCCGCCGAAGGCGCGGGCGGTCTGCCGAACGGCACGGCAGGAAAAGCGGTGCTGCT
>DBDP01000103.1 GCA_002293625.1 Clostridiales bacterium UBA929
AGTATGCCTTAGATAGGTGTTTTTTATTTTCGCGGGATTATTTACGTTTGGAAGGGGAAAGGACGGAATGTCAAACTTGGAGTTGCACGGCAAGGTTGAAAAGCTGGAGATCACCGCCGAAAAAATCTCCGCGCTACTTGTTGAGGTGTTGAACGCTTACTACAATGAAGAGGGGAGCGTTATGCCTAAAACTTACGCGCACTGGAAGCTACTGATCGACATGGCATTTGACTACATACTGGAGCTACAGCGGAGGCTTATTGCGATAGATGAAGGAGTTGAGGCGGAGTAGATGGGCAGTTTCGCGTGGTTGGTATATTTATACTAACGAAGTCTCTCCCGTAGGCGCAAAGGCGGCCATCTCCCTCTATGAAAAAGGTCAATGCACCAAAGCGGAAGCAGAACGCCTGCTGGCGTTCTGCAATAATTCGGGTCCGGCGTTTATTTTAGGCGCGGCGGGGGTAAGCATTCTCGGCTCAACCCGAGCCGGATGGCTTTTATATCTGACTCATGCGGCGGCATCCGTCACAGTCGGCATCCTATTCCGCTTTTATAAGGGCAAAGACGGCTCTATGCGGCTCCAACCTCCAACGCCGCAACGCCCGCCCTCACTCAGTGACGCGTTCACCCGGTCGGTTAAGTCCTCATTCGCGTCGGTTTTCTATATCTCCTCTTTCGTTATCTTCTTCACGGCGGCGGTACGTCTTCTCTACACCAGCGGCGCTCTCCCCGCCGCAGCAAACGGTCTGTCCATCCTGCTCGAACCGTTTGGCTTGACAAAGGAAGCGGCGCAAAACCTGCTGACAGGTCTCATCGAAATCACTTCCGGCCTTTTCTCGCTACAGGGCGGTGCCGCGGTCAAGCTCGCCGGAAAGATGGCGATGGCGGCGTTTATGCTTGGTTGGGCTGGGCTGTCAGTTCACTGTCAGGTACTATCATTTATCGGGCAAAGCGGGTTGTCCCCGCGCACCTATATCGCCGGAAAGCTCTTGCATGGATGCATATCCGCCGTTTACGCTTTCGTCCTAACAAACATCATCGGCTGGGAGCTTCCCGTCACCGAAACGATTGCCGAGCAGGTGGAAACCATTGCCCGCCTGCGCTTTTGGGATACCCTCGGTGCCGCGCTGACGGTTACGCTGATTGTCGCTTTACTAATTCTTTTAATATTCGGCAGAAAGTTGTGGAAGAGAGGAAGGCATTAAGTTTATTAGGTTGCGGGCAAAACATCACATGGCAGCACGGTAATATCTTCAATCTGAAAGTCTTTTCGGCAGCACCGTCACAACCGTAAACCCCGGCGCGGCGTTGACCGTCAGTGTTCCGCCTGCGGCGCGTATGCGCTCCTGCATCCCCGACAACCCCAACCCCGGTTTGAACGGTTTTATAGCCGTTCCGTTATCGGATACCTGTAGTCTAATATACGAGGCGTTGCCGTCTAGTTTGACCGTCACCAGCGTTGCGCCGGAGTGGCGGGAAACGTTCGTCAGTAACTCCTTGAGGTTCTTAGCTAGCAGTTCCCAGTGAGAAAAGCCGGTCAAGTCGCCGCTCGCCGTAAAGGCTGTCGGGCAAAACGCGAATTCTTCGCACAGCGTTTCCAGCGACGAGACGTCCCACGTTTGAGATGGTTTGAGGTTGTATATCGCCTCGCGCAAATGCTCCGAAGCGGCTTTCACCCGGTGTACGCTCTGCTCCAGCAGTTCCCCCGCCCGCTCGTCGCGCTTTTCGTATAACTTTACGGCGGCTTGTAGCGCAATCAGCGCGCCGGAGATCTCATGCCCCACGTTGTCGTGAATGTCCTGCGCAATCCGGGAACGCTCGGCAAGCTCGGCCAAGTGCGCCGCGCCGCGTGTCTCCCGCTCCAGTACCTCGCGGGATGCCTCCAGCTTCAGCCGCTCACCCCTGTCTTTGATCTGCTGTTCCAGCAGCTCCCGTTCCCATTTAACCCATCTTGTTTCCAAAAGACCAATCACCGGAAGCCAAAGCCCCAGCAACCCCGGAAGCCAAACAAACGCGAACCCAACGCACAAAACGACTTCGATCGCACCCAGCCAGCGGTACGATTTGATACGGTAACGCACCGCCGATAGAGCCGTCAACCCAAGAAAAAACACAATGCCGGAAAGGGGGCTGTCAACCAGCCCCCAACAAACACACAACATGACGCCTACACACAGGCGGGTCGCGATCGCCGCGTTTCGCATCGGTTCCCCCTTCGTCCCCGGTAGGGACGACCCGCCCTCGGTCGTCCGCCGTATCTCTCGTTTCCATAGGGCGCGACGCCCCCGGCGCGCCGTCACATCTCTCGTCCCCGTAGCCCCCTTCGATTCGAAGGGGGTGGCGTCCGTACGGACGCCGGGGGATGTCGGTATGTCACGTTCACCTCGCCTCGCGGGCGGTCGCCTTTCACCCTTCGGCTACGCTCGCAAGCTCGCTATGCCTGCGGGTTCCAAGCCTCCCTGCTCGGCGGGTTCACGCTTCTATCGGTTGTATCCGTTTCCAGCCGCCCAGCAGCAGCGCGACGGCGGCGAATGCCGCGAGGAAGAGCATCGGCATCCCAAATCCCTCAAAGGTAATATCTTTCATGTTTTCCAGCCCCCTCGACAACCAGTACCCCGGCGAGAACCACGCAACCTTTTTCATGAACTCCGGCGCAAATTCCAGCGGCCAAAACAACCCGCCGAGCATCGCGATGATTACAGACAACATCGTCATACACACCGTGACCGTCTCCATATTGCGTGCGATAGACATGATCGCGATGATCATACTAACCGCGAAGAGGTTATACAGCGAGAGCAGCAGGAACATATGCAGGGGGTTCGGCACCGATCCGAGCTGCCATTGCACGATTCCCACCAGCAGCGCAGCCGTAATCTCCACAGCGCAGAAGGCGGCGAGTGCGCTCTGTGCCAGCGTCCTTCTGGGTGTCATCGGCAAAACGCCCAGCCTGTCGGGCATACCACGGAGCTTGTCGTCACTCAGCGCCTTGACAACGAAGAACGAAACGAAAATCGAGACAAACCCGTACATAGCGAACCAAAACGAAATTTGATCCCAGTTATCGCCCGGCAGCGAAGTCAGCTCCACCGTCGCGTTTTCTTCCCAAGCGGCGAGCGCCGCCGGATCGTCGGTACCAAGCAGAACCAGCGAGCGGGTGATGCTCTCCGCGTTAACGCTCGCGAGCGCCGAAACTTCGGAAACTTTTAGCGAGTGTCCTTCCAATAGGGGAGCCTGCCCCGCCAAAACGTCTCTCGCATACCCTTCGCGAATCATCAGAATCCACGGCACCTCGGAATCGGTCAAGACGGCGGAGATATCCTCCTCGGCGACCTCCCTTATATGATACCGCTTTTCCATCTGTTTGACAAGCGTTTCAGACAAAACCGACCCGTCCTGATCGCAAACGCCGAACGAAAACGCAACGTCACTGTCGGCGGAGGTATCCCCCGTGAGGTTTATTAGAATCGTGAAAATAACAGGAAATATAAGCAGCAGCACCCAATTGAACGGTTGCGTGAAAATCCGTTTCAGAGCCGTTTTGAATACCGTCATACGAGCCGCCTCCTTCCGAGTATAAACGCAAGGATAAAGAATACGATCCCAAGCCCGAACAGAATCGCGAGGAACATCGCCATTTTGGCTTCGTTGCCGCCGTAGATCGAGCCGAAGATCACCGTGTGCGCCATCGCGTTCGGCGCGTATTGGAACACCGCGTCGGCGGGACCGAACGTCACCTTGGCGTAGCCGCCTGACACAAATGTCATCGTCCAAAACAATGCCTGAACCGCGCCGTTTGTCGCACCCACGTTACGGAAGAGCAGCAGCAGAGATAAACACAGCGCCTGCGCGAACAGCACTATCGCGAACAGCGTCGCAAGCACCATCGGAATCCGTTCGCCCCAATAAACACCGTAAACAACGCCGGAGAAGATAAACGTAACCAACCCCTGCAGGAAGCTCGTTACGGTGGAAGCGGCAAGCAGACCGCCGACCAGCGCGGGTTTCGTAACCGGGGCGATCTGCGCCCGGCTGCCGGTATCGCTCAGCATCCCTTTGTGAAACAGTTCCATCCCGTTCATGCCGGTGTAGAGCAAAATCATCACCAGCATCGTCACGGCGTAGTAATCCATCGCTTCCGGAGCGCGTTTGCCGAGCGGCATATCCCGCACCGAGAGATCCATCCCGAGCGCGGCGGCTATGTCCCCGCCCTCCATCGCGGCCATTGCGGACGCCGCACCGATCCGTTGGTACGAATCAATGATTGATAGCGCGATTTGCGTGGAGAAGCTGAGTCCGGGAGGTGCCAGCACTTCCAAACTGCCGTCTTCCCGCTCAACGACGGCGCATACCGCTTCGCCGCTTTCGGAGAGTGCTTCAGCCTCCGCCCGTTCGGTAAACGTCAGGTCGAAGAACCCGGCTATCTCCTCGCTTTGCAGAAAGGTTCGGAACATCCCGCCCTCTTCGGCGACGACGGCGACCGGCACCGGGTCCAGCTCAATGTCGGCGGAGATGTAAGAAGCCAGCGCCGTACCGAGGATCAGAATCAAAATAATCGGGAACGCAATCAGCATGGTTACGTTGACAGGGCTTCGCCATAATGATTTGAACCCCACCTTGAAGGTTGCTAAAAAGGCGTTCATTGACCCTCACCCCCGGTATCGCGCAGTTTTTTCCCGGTCAGTGCGAGGAAGGCGTCCTCCAGCGTCGGGCGCTTCGCCGCGACGCTCAAAATAATGTACGGCGTCGCGCACTCAAGGATCCTCGCGAGATTCTGCGAACCTGCCGCACTCGTTACCGTCAGCGTCCGCCCGTCCGGCTCGCAGCGCTGCACGCCCTGCACCTTCTTCACACTCTCGGAAAGCCCCGGCGCGGCTTCCCGTACCTCCAGCGTCACGGTCTCCTCAAAGATCGCCGCTTTGGTCAGTTCCTCCACCGTTCCGTTCGCGATCACACGCCCCGCGTCCATAATCAGCACCCGCGAGCAGACGCGCTCAACTTCCTCCATGTAGTGCGAGGTATACAGCACCGTCGTTCCCTGCTTCGTCATACCCTCCACAAAATCCAGGATATGGTTGCGCGACTGCGGGTCAATTCCTACCGTCGGTTCGTCCAAAATCAGCAGTTCCGGCTTGTGTATGATGGCGCAGCCGATGTTGAGACGGCGCTTCATGCCGCCGGAAAACTTCTTCGGCGCTTTTTTCGCGACTTCTGTCAGTCCCAGCACCTCCAGCACCTCGTCGACGCGCCGTTTCAACTCCGCGCCGCGTATGCCGTACAGCCGCCCGAAATAATTCAGATTATCCCGTGCCGAGAGCGTCTCATACAGCGCCAAGTCCTGCGGCACAACGCCGATCCGCCGCTTAATCGCGAGCGCCGCGCCGCGCATCTCCGACCCGAACAGCCTCGTCTCGCCCGCGTCGGCGTTGGTCAGCCCGGTCAGCACACGGATGGCAGTCGTCTTGCCCGCGCCGTTCGGTCCGAGAAGCCCCAGCGTCTCGCCGGGCTGTATTGTCAGGTTCATGTGGTCAAGCGCCGTGTGCGCCTTGAAACGCTTTACGATGTTCTCCATTGTGGCAACCATGTTTTTCTTCCTCCTTGATTTCTCCTGCATTGGACGATATCCCAGCGTCCCGTTGTATCCCGAGGTTCGGTTCTCACCTCGCACCCATAGCATAACACCAAAACCCCGCGGCGAACAGTGCCGCAGGGCATATCTTGCATGTGACATTTGTCACAGGGGCGGCGTCATCCCGCCCGTCGCGTAAATCCGGTAGGGACGACCGCCCGTGAACGCTAAAACACCGCAAACGTTGCGGGCTACCGAGACGGTCGCCCCTATCTGCCCAAATACTTCACATCGGCGCGTTTATGAGATGATCTTCCGCGAAATATGCCCTACTCATCCATAAATGCCAATTAATTGAAAATTTCTTCCAACCCCCTTGACAAGGAAAGAATGTTCTGTTATAATAGTTACAATTCGATTACAGGCAGTAACAAAAAAAGGGGGGAGTTCATGCGTTTTCGTTGGAGGCAGTTCCGGCAGACACTGGTGCGCGCAAAGACATGGTGCGCCGTATTCACGCGGAGCCTGCGCCATGCGGTCACACGGCGCATTGTATTGGCTCCCTTGTTCTTGATCATCTCGCTCGGGGTCTACTCCCGATATGTCACCGAGTTTAACGTGTTCTTTATCATGGATCAAAGCCGTTTCACCGTACATAGGACATACGCGCAGGACGCCGGGGAAGCGCTGGCAGAAACCGGCATCTATGTTGGGCAGTACGACAGCGTCATGCTGAACGCCTCCGAAATCAGTATCTACCGCGCGGCGCAGGTTTTCGTCTCACTCGACGGCGTAACGGTTCCGATCAATTGCCCCCAAGACGGCTCCGTCATGGACGCGCTGCAAAAGGCGGGATATGTAAGCAAAGAGAACGACATTTTAAGCCATAACCCGGCGGCGCCGATCACCGAAGGAATGCAGATCACCGTCACGCGCATCGAGTTCCGCACCGGCTACGAATACGAAGAAATTCCCTTTGGCGAGGTCATCAACGAAAATCCGTACATCAACTACGGCACTTCAGTCGTCATCACCGAAGGCGAACCGGGGCTTCGCGAGCTTGCCTACAGCGAAACACTGCGGGACGGCGTCGTCATTTCCCGCAAACTGTCCGGCGAACGGGTCACGAAGGAGCCGGTTGCGCAAGTCACCGAGCTGGGTACAGAAAACACGGTAAAGCTCCCCGACGGTACATATCTCTCCTACACCAAGCGCTTGGAGGTCGAATGCACCGCCTACACCACAGAGCGGCAAATCAATAAAATCAACGCGATCGGCAACGTTGCCCGCACGGGTACCATCGCGGTTGATCCAAGGGTCATCCCGCTGCGCTCAAAGGTCTACGTCGCCGCCCGCAACGGCGCGTGGGTATACGGCGTCGCCACCTGCGAGGACACGGGCGGCTCGATCAAGGGCAACATCATCGACCTGTATTTCAACACCTATGACGAATGCATCCAATTCGGCCGGCGCAAAGCGTACTTATATATCCTTGAATAACCGAACCCCCGCCGACCCGGCGGGGGTTTTGTGCTGTACGGACGACCGCCCTCGGTCGTCCGTAAATGTTAAGCTACCCTCTCGTTATCTCCCGAACAGCCAATTCTTAATCTTCCCGAACCATTCGGCCAGCTTGAAGCGGAGGGCATACGTCTCTCCGTCTTTTGTAATCAGCGCGACGTCTTCATCGGTCAATCCGGCGGCTTTGGAGTCATCCGACAAATCCTCAATCGCGGCGGAAGCGCAGAGCGGAGGGAATACAACGCACCACCAGTTTTTCCCTTCTCCGTCGCCCAGCACCACCCGCAGAGCGTTATACGGGCCGGCGGGCAAGGAAAACGTGCTGTATTCTCTAGTCGGGAAAGCCTCCCGCTGCAATGTCACCGTAGCGGTCTGATCCGAACCCCGCTTCCGCAGAAAGCTCTCCAAGCGTTCTTCCAAGGCGGGTATGTTCTCACGAATCACCGTTTCCGCTTCGTCTACGGCGGAAGCGCCCGCCAGAACGTCTTCCATAAGCGCGAGCGTCTCATCGCGAACCAACAGCTTCAGCGCTTGATCCTCCTCGCTGTCAGAAGCCCCGACGACATGCAGCCGAATCAATTTGTCCGACAACCCCGGACTTGCCGCCAGCACACTCACGGTAAACGCCAGCACCAAGCCGATACACAGCGCAATCTCCCACGGCTTAAAACGGTTCTTCATCATATGTCCCTGCTTTCGTTTTGATATGTTACTATCATTGTTGACAGGGACTGTTTCTCTTATACCGGTTTTGTGAGAAATGTATTTAAGAAAATTGCTCGAAGTTTGCGGACAGCTTGATTCGCGATCGCCTCATCATGAAACACACCGAAAACCGAGGGCCCCGAACCGCTCATAACCGTACCGAGCGCGCCGGCGCGCCGCAAGCATTCCCGCGCGTCGGAATGGACGTCCGGGAAAGAGTTCTTCATATACCCAGCAATCGCGGCGATGTCCCTCCGGCGCAGAGCGTCCGTCAATAACACCCAGTCGGTTTTCATCGCCGGTACAACGACGCTTTGAAACGCGGCGGCGGTCGATACCCGCACCGGCGGAACCGTCAGTACGATATGGCAGTCGGGCAGCGAGGGTAACGGCGTCAGGCGCTCCCCGCGCCCTTCTGCGAGACATACGCCGCCGCGCAGGCAGTATGGCACATCCGATCCCAGATTCAATGCCAGCGACTCTAAAATGCTCTCCGGCATGGGAAACCGACTCGACAACGCCCGCAGCACGGCGGCGGCGTCGCTTGAACCGCCTCCCAAACCGGCGCAGACGGGGATACGCTTTTCAATTCGGATATGCACTTCGTATCCAGCGACCCCCGCCGCTAGAAAGAACATACGGGCGGCCTTAACGGCAAGGTTATTATCGTCCGTAGGTAGCGCGGGATTATTAGATTCCGCGGCAAAGCGTTCCCGCCCATCCGCGCACGGCGTTAGGGTAATTTCAAGGTAGTCGCACAAAGAAACGGACGCCATCATCGTCTTTAGGTCATGGTATCCGTCGGCGCGTTTCCCTAAAATATCAAGGGCGAGGTTGACCTTCGCATACGCGTTCTCACGCAGAGCAAAACTTTTCATCCGAGCGAGATCGCCTTCGCAGGGCAGAACTCATGGCAACAATAGCAGCGGATGCAGTTTTTTCCGTCCACAACGGCTTTTTTGTCGCTGATCTCAATGCACTTCTGCGGGCAGATACGCACGCAGTCGCCGCATCCGACGCAGTTGCTTAAAATCTCCGGAACGGCGTCGTTCTTATGTTTAATCGCGGGTAAAAACTGTGTGCGGAACTGTTCGGGGTCGTCTCCGAGCCACGTCAGCTTTTCGGGATCATCCGACGCCAAGCCCCGCGACGCGGCCTCGGCAATC
>DBDP01000002.1 GCA_002293625.1 Clostridiales bacterium UBA929
CATCTCGTAAAAGGGGAGGTCGTGTGATGAATCCAAAAACCATCGTGATGAGCGTTTTCGGTGCGCGCCCGGACGCCGTGAAGATGGCGCCGCTGGTGCTGCGTCTCGCGGCGGAGCCGGATATCCACAGCGTGTGCTGCGTCACCGGGCAGCACCGGCAGATGCTGGACGGCATTTTGAATCATTTCGGAATCAAGCCCGATTACGACCTCGACATCATGACGCCGCGCCAGTCGCTTGCCGCCATCGCCGCGAAAACGCTGACCGGAATGGACGAGGTGTTCGGCGAGCTTCGCCCCGACCTTGTGCTGACCCACGGCGACACGTCCACCGGCTTCGCCGCGACGCTTGCCGCGTTCTACCATAAAATCCCCGTCGGGCATGTGGAGGCGGGACTTCGCACCGGCGCGCGCTACTCCCCCTTCCCCGAAGAGATGAACCGCCAAATGATCTCGCGCCTCGCGTCCCTGCATTTCTGCCCCACCGAGGGCAACCGGCAAAACCTCGAAGCCGAGCAGACAGGCGGCGAACTATACGTAACGGGCAACACCGTAATAGACGCGCTCGCGATGACGGTGCGGGACGGTTACGCCTTTGAAGACCCCGCGCTGCGCGGCATCGACTACACAGGGCGGCGGATTCTGACCGTCACCGCCCACAGGCGGGAGAATTACGGCGCGCCGCTGGCGAATATCTGCCGCGCCCTGCTGGAGCTGCGCGACAACAACCCCGACGTTGTAATCGTATACCCGGTGCATCTCAGCCCCGCCGTGCGCGAAACCGTCATGCCGCTGCTGGGAGGACAGGAACGGATCGTCCTTACCGACCCCGTAGGTCTGCTCGATATGCACAACTTAATGGCGCGTTCTTACCTGGTGCTGACCGATTCGGGCGGCTTGCAGGAGGAAGCGCCCGCGCTCGGCAAGCCGGTTCTGGTGATGCGGCGCGAAACGGAGCGTCCCGAAGCGGTTGAAGCCGGTACGGTTAAGCTGGTCGGCGTGGAGCGCCGAGACATCGCGGACGCGGCGCAAACGCTTCTGGACGACGGCGGCGCGTACCGGCAAATGGCGAAAGCCGTCAACCCATACGGCGACGGACACGCGTCCGAGCGTATCGTGCGTGCCGTAAAGCAGTTTACCGGGCTGACGCCGGATTCGCAATGAACCGTAAACGCCTGACCGTGTTGTCGGTCGCCGCCGCGATTGTCCTCGCGGCGGGGCTTGCGGTCGGCGTATGGATTTCTTACTTTACCGACAGAGGCACGGATTTCATCCTGCCCTCACCCCTTCCTCCCGGCTTGCAGCCGCACGAAACCGACCCCTCTTCGCCAGGCGAGGGGTTTATTCCCGTTGCGGTTGCTAGGGAGAACGTGCAGAAACTGCTCGCCGCCATCAAACGCCCGGAGGAGTATACGCAAACGATCAATTGTATAACGTACTGGGGCGACCGCCGGCATGAGACGGTGTACCGATGGGTAAAACGAGGGACGATGACGCGCGTGGAAGCAACCGACGAGGGCGGAACGCAGAACCGCATCATCACGCCCGATAAGGTGTATGAGTGGTCGGGCAACACGGTTCCCTACTACACGCTGACGCCGGAGGAAAACGACGCCGAAAGCCTGTCCGGGCTCCCCACATGGGAGGACGCCTCCTCCATGCCTCCTAAAGATATTCTGTACGCCGAATCGTATTACCAGTCCGGCGATCGTCTTTTACGGGTTCGTACACGCGAAGCTGTATATGTTGTTGATTATGTAATCTCTCTCGATACGGGACTGCTCGTCTCCGCCGTATATACGGAAGCGAACGGCGATCCGGCATTCTCTTTCACAGCCGAGCCGCCGGTGCTGGGTGATCCGGGCGAAGGGCGTTTCATCCTGCCGGACGGAACAAATGCCGAGTAGGGCGTGACGCCTCGGCACGCCGCAGGGAAATGCCGTATGGTAACGACGGCGCGTCGAGGGCGACGCGCCCTACGGGTACGGAAACTTCGGCAACGAGCGCATCACCCTGCACCCCACACATACAAATTTAATAAATTTTTCCTTTACATTTCGGACACATTTGTATATAATGAGCATGTTAAGCGTTTCGGTAAGCCGGAACATCAATAATGTTAGGGAAGTGTTGTGAAGTGAAAACAACCAGCTTTGCGCCGCATAAATCCTCCCTTGGCTTAGACGCCAATATTCTCGTGTTGATTATCTACATCCTCGCAGCCGGATTTGTTTGGATCCCCTTTGCGGGCTATGCCGCAGTACTGTTCCCTCTCGTGCTTTTCTTCATTGAGAAGGAAAGCAAATTCGTCAAATTCGCCGCAGTACAGTCGATTATTATCAGCGCTGCCATGACGGTTATCGCGATTATCCGGGATATCCTATACCGTATCGTTACACCTTCCGCCAACGATATTTGGGATTTGAGCTTGGATGATATAATGTCAATAGGCAATTCCGGAAGAACCGTGTCAATGAACATCGTTTTTTGGCTCTTTACCATCATCAATCTTCTCGTCGTTGCCGGAACAGTATATATCATCATCATGGGGTTCAATTACAAGCAAGTGGAAGTGCCGATTCTCGGTCCAATCGCGCATAAGTTTAGTGACAAACTCGACTCCGTCAACATCAATATCGACATCAACAAAAACACAGACCCCAAAGTAACCTGCCCCGGCTGCGGTGCCGAAAATCCCGCAGGCACCAAGTTCTGCGGCACCTGCGGGAAGGATATGGAGCCTTAATGGCTACAGCGCCCGTACACGCCGCCCGTGATTGGAAATCAACGCGCTCTGCGTCCGTGCGGACGCGGCGTCGCTGACAGTCAGCACCAGCTGCGCTTCTTGGTTCGGCGGTTCCCCGCCGCCAAACGCTGTGTTGTCGTAAGCCGTTCCGATAACGGCAACGCCGCCGTTCATGTTCAACGGTGTCGCGGCAGTGGGTCCGTTTGCCGCCGCTCCCGCTATGGTAAAGAACCCGTTATCCCTATCCTCCGCGTTGTGCGTTGAGCGGATTTTATAGCGCTCCGGGAAAATGCCCAACCCCTGCAGGTTTACCAGCGCGAATTCCGCCGTGTCCACCGAATCAAACAATGCCGAGATTTCCATCAATAAAAACCCTCCGTTGACTGATAGCGTTGCTGTTAGTATGGAGGGTTTTTGGAATTTATATGCACGGATGAATGATGTAGGGCGTGACGCCCTCGGCACGCCGCGGACGCGGGATGTTTCACGGGCGATTGCGAATCGCCCCTACGGCATCCCCCGCCGCCTGGTGGGCGGCACCCCCTTCCGATGGAAGGGGGCTACGTTTGGACGAGGCAGGGGTATGCATTGCGCGTCTGCCAACCCCGCCCCTACCAGATTAACGAATCCCGTAACCGTTCCGCGTTCGTGAACAAAACGCCGCGCAGACCCTCGCTTTCGGCGGCGGCTACCCGTTCGCGGTCTGTATCCACCCAGTAGCAGCGCGGAGCGTCAAGCCCATACAGGCGGCACAGCGCCCCGCACGGCGGGGACGGATGCCCGTCGCAGGAGAACAACCCGCCCTCAAAGAGCGTCATGAAGGGGTATGTTTTAAGGATGTGGTCTTTCCCGTCGGCGGCGGTTTCGGCGTAGAAATACAAGCGCCGCTTTTGCGCCTTCATATCCAAAAGCAGCGAAACCGTCTCCCAGCGCGGCGTGAGGCAGCGCGCCCAGTATTTAAGCGCCAGACGGATATGCTCCGCCTCGGCGGGAGCGCGGCGGCAAAGCCACTCCACCGCTTCCTCGCGCTTGACGCTCCCTTCGGTAAGCATCCGCCATTCGGCGCTTTCGAAAACGTGGGAATACAGGCGCAGGGCGCGTGCTTCGTCTTTCCAAAGCGTGCGCAGCAAGGTACGTGGATCGTTATATAGCACCGTTCCGGCGAGCGAGAAGATGTAATCCATCGCGCCTCCTTGTACAAACTTGCACTCATACTGAAAAAATCGCGCTTGACGCGCGAAGGTGTAAACACCGCCCATGCAACCGCATTGTACTATTATTTTGCGTTTTCGTCAAGTAGGATGGATTTATGAACACCTCAAATTTGACTGGTTTTTCAACATGTGGTACAATACTCGCGGGAGTGGTCAAAATGGATTTTGAAAAACTGGCGGATCTGCTGTACCCGCATATAGAAACAACGCCGGACGACATGGAGCGGCGGTATCCGCCGCGTGACCTGCCGGAGGGGGCGAAGGTGACACGCCTCGCGCCCAGCCCCACCGGGTTTGTGCATATGGGGATCTTGTTTCCCTCGCTTGTCAGCGGGCGGCTCGCGCGTGAGCGCGGCGGCGTCTTTTTGCTCCGTATCGAGGATACCGACGATAAACGCGCGGTGGAGAACGGAACGGAGCAAATACTCGAGATGCTGCGTCATTACGATGTAACCTTCGACGAGGGCGAGGGAATCGGCGGAGCTTACGGTCCCTATAGTCAGCGCGCGCGTGCCGCGATATATCAGACCTACGCCAAAGACTTGGTGCGGCGCGGTCTTGCTTACCCCTGCTTCTGCTCAGAAGAGGAACTCGGCGCTATGCGGAAGGCGCAGGAAGCCGAGAAAGCCAATTTCGGATACTACGGACACTGGAGAAAATGTCATACCCTATCGTTCGATAGAGTCGCGAAAAAACTGCAAGAGGGTTTAGCGTTTGTGCTGCGCCTGTGCTGCCCCGAGCCGGACGGCAAGCCATTGGTGCTGGACGACCCCGCGAAGGGGAGAATCGAAATGCCGCCGAACGACATCGACCACGTCCTGCTGAAGAGCGACGGCATCCCGACCTACCACTTCGCTCACGCCGTGGATGACCACCTGATGCGCGTAACCCATGTGGTGCGCGGCGACGAGTGGATCGCGACCTATCCGCTGCACCATATGCTCTTTGAGCTGCTGGGCTTCCGGCGTCCCCACTATATCCACCTCGCCCCGCTGATGAAAACGGACGGCGGCGGGAAGCGCAAACTCAGTAAGCGCAAAGACCCCGAATGCGCGTTGAGCTGGTACGCCGCGCAGGGTTACCCGGTCGCGGCGGTGCGGGAGTACATCATGACGCTGCTGAATTCGAATTTTGAGGATTGGCGCAGAGCCAATCTTACGATAGATATAGACGATTTCCCTTTCTCGCCGAAGAAGATGAACGCCGCCGGAGCCTTATTCGATCTGCAAAAACTGGACGATGTCTCCAAAAACGTCATCTCCCGTATGACGCCGGACGAAGTGTACTGCGAACTCACGGCATGGGCAAAAGAAAACGATCCGGGTTTTTACGCTCTGCTGACGCGCGATGCGGCGTATACACGGCAACTGCTCTCGATCGGGCGGGGCGGGGCGAAGCCGCGCAAGGATATCACCCGGTGGGACGGCGCGAAAGAGTATCTGTCGTTCTTCTTTGACGAGCTGTTTACGCCCGCGCCGCCGCCCGACCCGGACTTCTGCCGGGCGTATGCCGCCGTATATGACCCGGCGGACGAGCAGGACGCGTGGTTTTTGAAGATCAAGGAACTGGGCAAAGATCACGGTTACTGCCCCGATGTGAAACAATATAAATCCGACCCCTCCGGCTGGAAGGGCAGCGTCGCCGACGCGAGCGCGTCGCTTCGTCTTGCGCTGACCGGGCGGGAGGCGTCGCCGGACATGTTCCTCGTGATGCGGTTCTTGGGCGAAAAACGTGTGAGAGAGAGGCTGGAACGGATATGACACTGGCTGAAAAGAGGGCAAACCGCCCCGCGCTGCCAAAACGCGCCGTCGTTACCGGCGGGATGCCCTACGGGAACAAGAATCTGCATTTCGGACACATCGGCGGCTGCCTCGTCCATGCCGACACGCTGGCGCGTTTTCTGCGCGACCGAATCGGGGCGGAGAACGTGCTGTTCGTCTCCGGCACCGACTGTTACGGTTCGCCGATTACCGAGGATTACCGCAAGAAGGCGGCAAGCGGCGAGTTTTCCGGCTCGATCGAGGATTTTGTACGCTTCAACCATGAGAACCAGAAGGCGACGCTCACGTCCTACGGTGTCTCCCCCGACCTGTTCGGTGCTTCGGCGCTGGGGCGCGCCGCCGAAATCCACCGCGAAGTAAGCGCGTGGGTCCTACGGACGCTGCATGAAAACGGACACTTGAAAAAGCTGTCCAGCGCGCAGTTCTACGACCCGGAGCGGGGTGTGTTCCTCAACGGACGGCAGGTGATCGGGCGCTGCCCGGTAGCGGGCTGCCAAAGCGAGAAGGGTTACGCAGACGAGTGCGATTTGGGGCATCAATATCTGCCGAGCGAGCTGCTTGAGCCGAAGAGCGCGCTGACCGGCGTCACGCCGGAGCTGCGGGAGGTTCCGAACCTTTACATCCGCATGGATGAAATGCGCGGCTTGCTGCGGCTGTGGCTGAACGAGTTCGCGACGCGGGAGCGGGCGCGTCCGTTCGTCGTCAGTTCGGTCGCGGAGTTCTTAGAACCGCCGGTAATCTATTGCAAGCGCGAATTGCTGGACGAAATCGCGGCGCTCCCACTTCCCCCCTACGAGGTGCGGGATGAGGGAGAGAAAAAGTCGAGTGTCGCCCTTGTGTTCGCCCTGCTGGACGAACGGGAGAAAGCCTGCGCCGCTTTGAGCGCGGCGGGGATCCGTTTCCGAACCGGTAAGACGCTGGTGCCGTTCCGCCTGACCGGCAACGCCGAATGGGGCGTACCCGCGCCGGAGATTGACGGATTGGGCGGTCTGACCTTTTGGGTGTGGCCGGAATCGCTGTGGGCGCCGATTTCGTTCACCAAAGCGGCGCTGGAGACGCGCGGCGGCGGGGACTGGCGCGACTGGTGGTGTTCGCCGGACGCGAAGGTCATTCAGTTTATCGGGCAGGACAACGTCTACTTTTACGGTCCCGCGCAGACGGCGCTCTTTTTGGGAATGCAGGGTAAAGACCCCGTTCTGCCGCCGCCGGACGGCGCGCTGCCGATGGCCGACATGGTGGCGAACAACCACATTTTATTCTTTAATAAAAAGGCAAGTTCGTCGGGCAAACTGAAACCGCCGATGGCGGACGAACTGCTCCGCTACTACACGCCGGAGCAGCTTCGGGCGCATTTCCTCGGGCTTGGGCTGTCGATCCGCTCGGTCGGATTCCAGCCGAAACCGCTCAACCCGGACGCGAATGAAAGCGAGCAAGACCCCGTGTTGAAAGAGGGTAATCTCTTCACAAATGTCCTCAACCGTGCCGCGCGTTCCTGCTTCTACACGGCGCAAAAATACTTTGGCGGGAAACTGCCGCCCGTCCTCGTCTCCGCCGAAGCGTTAGAGAAAGCGGAGGAAGCGGCGCTTGACTACGAGCGCCTGATGTCGCGCTGCGAGTTCCATCAGATGATGAACCTCCTCGACGCGTTTATCCGTGACTTGAACAAGAAGTTTTCCGCCGGGATGAAAGAAGCGGGGGACGACCTTGCCAAAATCGCCCCCGTGCTGGTTGACGGGTTCCATATCCTGCGCGTCGCGACGGTTTTAAGCCACCCCGTCGTGCCGTTCGGCACGGAGACGCTGGCGGAGTATTTTGCGCTGGACGGCGATTTCTTCTCTTGGGAGCGTCTCTTCACGCCGCTGAACGAGCTTGCCGGAGCGGAGCATGTCTTCAAGTTCTTGGAACCGCGCGTTGACTTTTTCGCACGGCATGAGTCACAGTTGGGGTAGCGCGGCTGACGAATCAACCCCGCAACATCTTCTTGAAAAAGTCGGGCAAGCCGCTTCCGTCTCTGCTATTCTAACCTCGGAAGGAGGGAGCGGGATGGATTTGCTGTCGCAGCTCAACCGGGCAATGGACTATGTGGAGGAACACATCAGCGACGATTTGGCGCTTGAGGACGTTTCATCGGTTACGTCTTATTCAGCGTATCATTTTGGGAGGCTGTTTTATTACATCGCCGAGATGCCGCTTTCGGAGTACATCCGTAAACGCAAACTGTCGCTCGCCGCGATGGAACTGCAAAACAGGTCTGTGAAGGTCATTGACCTGGCCGTTAAATATGGGTACGACAATGCCGACAGTTTTTCACGCGCGTTTACGAAACAACACGGCGTAACGCCGACCTCCGCGCGGAAGAACGGCGTTATCCTTCAAATTTTTCCTCCCCTGACCTTCCAAATCAAAATCAAAGGAGTGCAGGGCATGAATTGGCGAATCGAGCAAAGGGAAGCGTTTGAGGTGTTTGGCGTTGAGAGGATATTCCAAAACGACGAAACGGGCAAGGTACCGGAATTTTGGAACGAATGCCACCAAAACGGCTGTTATGAAAAACTCTTTGACGACGCGGGAGGAGAAAGAATATCCGCCAAAAAAGCGGGCATTTGCGTAATCAACGCCGTATGCGGGTACTGCGAACCGGGAGAAAACACATTTCCGTATATGATCTGCGCGTTGAAGAAAGACGGCTGTAAGACCGACGGTTACAAAACCGCCCGGATTCCGGCGGCGACATGGGCTGTATTCCGCAGCGAAGAATCTAACGACTTAGGGTTGCATATCCCGCAGTTGTTCAACCGTGCCTACAGCGAATGGCTTCCCTCATCCGGGTACGACAAGGCGATTGGACCCGACATGGAAGTATATTATACTACAGACAACGGCGGGCATTTTGAGGAGGTCTGGATTCCGGTCAAGAAAGCGTAGTATTTATATTGAACACCCGCCGCCCTTCATGAGGACGGCGGGTGTTTTTGGTTATCTGTCTCGTCACGCGCGTAGCATGATGTTCTCCTTCTTGAACATATACCGTCCGGCGGCAAGCACGATGCCGACAAACACCATCGTTACGGCGAGGGTAATCACCATATACATCGGGTCTTCGATCCCCGCCAAAACCTTCTTTAGACAGCCGGTGACGTTCAGCAGCGGGACATACGCCGTCCAAAACTTAAAGTCGCCGCCCAGCATGTTCATCGTGGTGAAAACAGGAATGTAAGACGCAAGCATGATAAACGAGCCGTAAGTGGACGCCTCCTTAACCGACCGGGCATAGGTGGAGAGCAGGATGTGCAGCCCGGAGAAGAAGACGGCGGTTGCCGCGACGATCAGCAGGATAAAGAGGATGGTCGGCAGCGGCAGCATAATCCCGTGCGCGTCGTCCAAGCCCAGCGTCATCGCACGCGGGTTCATCGCGTACCCGATGGCGATACCGCCCAAGCTCGCGACGGCGGAGAGCAGCGACATAACCGTCACGGCCAGCAGTTTCCCCGCCAAAATATCGGTACGGCGCGCGCCGGTGCAAAGCAGCGGCTCAAACGTGCGGCGTTCCTTTTCGCCTGCGAAGAGGTCTACCGCCGTCGCCATACCGCCCACGCTCAGCAGGATGATCATCAGCATCGGCAGGATCATCGAGAGGAACATCCCCGCTCCGCTCTCTTCCCCGCCCGATTCGACCTCCAGCGAAACAATACTAACCGCGAGCGGTGCCAAGTCTGAAAGCGTGATGCCCTGCTCGGCGAGTTTCTGCGATTGCACCGTTTGGTTGTAGGCGGTCAGCAATCCGTTGACGTGGTTTGCCGACATAGAGGAAGTCGTTTTGTTGGGGTCATAAATCAGGCGGATATTCGTGGTATCCCCTTCAACCGCGAGGGAAACGACCGCCGCGTCGGCGTCCCCGTTCCGCAGAGAAGCCGTCGGGTCATCCGCCGTTATTACGCGAATGCCGGAATCAATAAACACATCGTCTTTTAGCAGGTTGTTCAAATCTTCCGCCGCGCCGGCTTCGGCGGCGATCACCGTTTCGGACGGTCCTTCGATCTGATCGGCAGCCTGCGAACCGATAAACCAAAACATTATCGGATACAGCAGCAGCGGCAGCAGGAACGTCGTGAGAATCGAGCGCCGGTCACGTATGATGTCCAGCAATTCTTTCTTGAAAATAATCCCGGTAAACCCTTTCATTCGGCAGACCTCCCCGCGAGCTTAAAGAATACTTCTTCCAGATTGTCGCAGCCGTGGTTCTCGCACAGCTCTTTCAGCGTGCCGACGGCGGTCAGGACACCCTTGTGCAGGATGCCGATGCGGTCACAGAGCCGCTCGGTGATGTTTAGGTTATGGTCGGAGAGGACGATGGTTTTCCCCTGCGTCTTCAGCGCCATCATGAAATCCTCGACATCTTTGCGGCTGGTGACGTCCAGCCCTACCATGGGTTCGTCGAACAGCATCACCGACGGATCGTGCACGACGCTTCGCGCGAGCGCTACCTTTTGCCGTGTGCCCTTGCTGAGTTTCTTTGCGTGCATATCCAAATACTCGGTAAACGAGAACGCACCCGCCAGCTCCACGGCGCGTTTGTGGGCGTCCTCCTCCGATTTGCCGCACAGGCGGGCGAAGTACACAATGTTCTCCCGCGCCGTCAGGCGGTCGTACAGTCCCGCGTCGCCGCCGAACAGCAGCCCGATACGGCTGCGCACCTTGTCGGGTTCTTTGCGCAGGTCGATCCCCTCAATCGAGGCGGTGCCGCCGGTCGGCGTGAGCATCGTCGCGAGCAGACGCAGCGTTGTTGTCTTTCCCGCTCCGTTCGCGCCCAGCAGACCGAATATTTCACCGCCGGAAACGGTGAAACTGACCTCCTGCACGGCTTTGACCTGCTTGAAATGCTTTGTCAGTTTGTCTAGCGTGAGCATAAAATTCCTCCTTTTGTTATGTTCGAAGCACTTTGCTTGCGATAGGTTCAATATGATCCATTTAGGACACCTCCCGGAAGAGTAGTATACACATAGAAGCGGACAACAGCATGTCATGTTTTGTAAATTTCTCCGAATTTATTTTGTATTCGTTCACCGGGCGAAATCACTTGTTTGCGTTTCACTCACGTAACAACCTCTCCTGTTGGAGCTTTTTTATCTTTTTCCCCAGTCTGCGCCGCAACAGGAGGAAGAACACGCTTAAACTCCAAGTCAGCGCCATAGCGAAAATATGGAACGGACCAAGTGAATACGGGTCATCGGCAAAATGCAGGACAATCGAAGGAATCTGCGCCGCTCCCGCGAGCAATTCAACAATGAACACCGTAAGCCAAAAAGCGTTAATCCGCCGGTAATGCTCCAGTTTAGAGTCGAGGTCGCTGAATATATCAAACACGCCGTCCGAGGCTTTTTTACGGAAATACACCCATTGAAACCATGAGGAAACGTGCTCCGCGCCGTTTTCCTCCATAAAGCGTATATACCTCTGACTTTCCGCGTGCTTTGCGGGCTGCTTCAAAAACTCGCTTCGATAGATGTACTCTCCCGGCGTACAGTCTTCAAATACATAGCGGCACATGAAGAAGTCAATTGCCGCGAACCCTTTTGCTGACATTTTATTCAGCCACGCTTCCTCTTTTTCGTAATCGAAAAACCATTTCCAAAGTACCGTTTTCATAACGCTTCACCTCCATCGGCATTTTCCCCGTCTCGCAGCAGCCCGCGCAGGCGTTCAAGTTCCCGCTTAAACACCGCCCGCCCCGCTTCCGTGATGGTGTATTCCTTCTTCCGGGAGTCCGGCTCCCCAGACAGCGCGGCGATCCATCCCTTAAGCAGCAGCGCGTTGATGGCTCCGTACAGCGTACCCGCGCCCAGCGTAACGCGCCCCGCCGTCAGTCTCTCGGCGTTTTGCATCACGGCGTAGCCGTGCATCGGGCGGTGCAGGGATAGCAGGATGTAAAACACCGCTTCAGTCAGCGCGCTCTCTTTCTCCTGCACCCCGCTGCTCCCTCCTTGTTACGTCCGCCGTTATATCGGGTGACGTAATAGTAGTATATCGGATGCCGATATAAATGTCAAGAGTTTTTTTAGGGAGTGCCTCATTTGCGGTCGCGGGAGCGTTTTACGAAAAATAAAATGACGATGGGCAAAACAAACGGCGGCATCAGTAAAGGGTAAACAGCCGACGTAACCTTACCGTCCACGAGCAGAGGGTCTACACCCCGAATAATATCCGGCAGCATAGCCGCGCACATGACGAAAACAATCACCACGGTAAGCGGCAGAATCCGCGCGGTTCTCTTTTCGGCTTCCTCGTTGCCCGCATACGCGCCGGACAGAACAGTACGTAATCCGAAGTAGAACGCGGAGATGAAGATAACGGAAAAAGCGCTGACGCTTTGCTCCGCCCACTCGTAAATCACGGTGCATATAAAGCTGTTTACCGCAGTCAAGCCCAAAAGCAAAAAGAACGCTTCATAACCGTACTTATACCGCAAAAATTTTTGCCGCTCGTCGTAGTTTTGCATGGTGTTCATGACATCACTTCCCAATAATTAAGATTCACGGGCGGTCGGGGGCGACCGCTCCTACAGGGGATTGCATCATTGAATTTCTTGCGAAATTGAATCTGTCACCTTGCGTTAAACCCGGCGGACGGTCGTCTAACTNNTTAGCCTCCCTGCCGGGTTTCGCAAGAGCTCTACTCTTCCCCAAACAGTTCGTCCAGCGTCTTCCCCAGTACGCGGCAGATGGCGGAGCAAAGGCGGATCGTGGGGTTGTAGTCGCCCATCTCGATGGCGTTTACCGTCTGCCGCGTTACGCCGACCGCGTCGGCGAGGTCTTTCTGCGACATATCCTTACCCGCCCGCGCCGCTTTCAGCCGCAGGTTCTTCGCCATGCCGTCACCTCCCAGCAGACACATTGTATCATATGGTATTCATTATGTCTAGTATTTATTACATTTATATTGTAGGGGCAATTCGCAATCGCCCCCTGTTCCCCTGTCCCTGTAGGGACGATCACCCTCGATCATCCGTGAAATTATTGCACCCATCGGGTTGCGGGCGACCGAGGACGGTCGCCCCTACCACCTACCATCGTAGCCCCCTTCTGTCGGAAGGGGGTGCCGCCCATCGGGCGGCGGGGGATGTCTGCGGGCGGATTGCCATCCGCCCCTACGGGGTTGTGCGGGAGATTCATGAATCGCCGCAAAAAAACAACCCCCCGCGTTAAGCAGGGGGTTGCGCTCTGTTAGTGTTACCGCGTAAGCAGGTTGTGAAGCATCCCGGCCATGGTGGCGCGTTTTGCTTTGCCCAGCGGGTCGAGGATGGTGCCGCCCGTTCCGTCAATCATACCGGCTTGGAGAAGGGCTTCAACACCCTCCCGGAACCATGAGCTGACACTGCCCGCATCGGTGAAGCTGCTGAGTGTCTTCCCGTTTGTGATTGGGGGAGGAAGTTCACCGATGGCTTTAAGAATGTTGTAGAGCAGTGCGAACATTTCGGCGCGTCCGATCTGGCGTTCCGGCTCAAAGGTGGTGCCGGCGGTGTTGGTTCCCGCGACGATACCCATTTTCTTTGCGGTCGCGAGGTAAGGCGCATACGGTGACTGCGGGCTGACGTCGGTAAAGTTCACGGTGGCGGTCGGGTCGAGAGCGACGCCGTAAGCCTTCATGAGGTTCGCGGTGAACTCCCCGCGGGAAAGGGCTTTGTCGGGTTCAAAGTTGTTGCTGATATCGGGAATGCCGACGGTGAGTCCGCGCGCGGCGATGAACTCGATGGAATCTTCCGCCCAGCTGCCTTCGATATCAAGGAATGATCTCGGATTGTATCCGATGGCGAAGCGGGAGAAATGCTTCGATTTGAAGATTATTTGGTTTGTCGCCGAGTTGTAGAAGCCGCGAATCAAACTCGGTATAGCGGATGAATCAATATGGTACATCACGAGCGCGTTGGGCTTCTCTCCGAGACGCAGGTTATAAGGAATTTTCACGGTGGCGGTGCCGCCGTTCAATTGCGTAACGGATCTGTTGCCTCCAAGGACAGACAGATCATACACCGCGCGGTCGCCGATCTGTGTGCGGAGCGTGGAGGGCATTTCAGACGACGGTACGAGCCTTGCCGTAATGACGATGTTGCCGTTTGACTGTGCGTAGATGGTTTCCGCCGCTTTGGCGTTAAAGGTGACGGTTAGGTTGCCTCCCATTTTGGCTTCTACGTCCTGTGTGCCGTTCTCGGAGAGATTTGCGAAGCCCTCGCGGGAGATGGTGGCTGTGGTTCCGTTCGCGGTGGTCTCCACGACAAATTCGGATTCCCCTTCTATGGAGAGAACCGTTATGTTGATGGTCTTGGTATCTGTCACGGATCCGCTGCGAATCGTCGCGGTCAGGGCTACCGTGACGTTGCCCGTTACGGGACGGGTCACGTCGCCGTAGTTGGAGACGACCGAGGTGTTGCTCGAAGACCAAGTGATAGACGAACCGTTGCCGCCGGTCGTCGGCAGATCAAGGTCAGAGATGACGGCTGTCTGCGAGGTGTTTTGCCGTTTAATCAAATCCCATGTGATGCTGTCCCTGTCCGCCGAGACAGCCTCGCGGTCGGTAGGTCTGCGGACGGTGAGGGAAAACGTCTTCGAGTTGGGGTTGTTTTCGGTTGCGGTAGACGTGATGGATTTATAGGTGAACACCGCCGTCAGCGTTACGGTTTGGCTGCCGGAGTTCGGCGGCGTTACGGTGCCGTTGGTGCGCACATAGCTCGGGTTGCTGGTGCTCCAGCGGATGGTAACGTTCTCGCCGTCTTCGGTTTTGTATATCGTCGGCAGGTTCAAGTCGGAATAGGTGACAAAAGGCGCGGAGTTGTCAGAGGGGTTCGCGGCGCGGATTACGTTCCATGTAAGCCCGTTCATCGCCTCGTTGACCACCGCTTGGTCGGTCGCGGGCAGAAGGAGCAGATAAAACGTTTTGGTTTTTTGGTTTGTGCTGCTGTTCCCCTTCCGGATGGTAGCGGTC
>DBDP01000136.1:0-520 GCA_002293625.1 Clostridiales bacterium UBA929
TTGACCTGCGGGGGCGGACGGTTCTTGTGTCGGCCGCCGCGGGCGCGGGCAAAACGCGCGTATTGGTGGAGCGGCTGATGGGTTACGTCACCGACCCCGCCGAGCCGCGAAACATCGACGACTTTTTAATCGTTACATACACGCGCGCCGCCGCCGGAGAGCTTCGCGGGCGCATCATGAAGCGTCTTCGTGAACTCTCAAAGCCGGACGACGGTCATCTCAGCGCGCAGTTAAGGCGCGTGTATACCGCGAAAATCGGTACGTTAGACGCCTATTGCCGTGAGATCCTCCTTGAAAACGCGGCTGAGGCGGGTTTGCCGTCCGGCTTCCGAATCGCAGACGCCGCGGAAATGGAGCTGCTGCGGGCGCGGGTGCTGGAGGAGACGCTGGACACGCTGTATGAGCGGGCGGCGGACAACCCGGACGACCCGTTCACCCTTTGCGCGGAAACATACGGCGATGAGCGGGGCGATCGCATTCTGTCCGAATTGATTTCGCATATATGGGAAAAGACGCGATG
>DBDP01000136.1:550-26039 GCA_002293625.1 Clostridiales bacterium UBA929
ATCCTCTTTGACCAAGCACTCTGTATCACGGAGGCGTTCCGGCGCGATTACGAGCGGCTTGCGCCGGACGTCCTCGGCGGCGAGACGGGCGTTTCATACGGCGTCACGCTGGAGCGCGACCTCGCGGAGATCACCCGCCTGACGGCTGTATTGAAGCAGCGGAACTGGGATGAAGCAGGAGCGATTATCGAGGACTTCACCTTTGAAAAGCTAAAACCGTTCCGCGCCGGGGAAGGGGGATTGCCGCCCGAAGCGGAGGCGTTTAAGGCTCTGCGCGACCGCTGGAAGAAAGAAGTCGCGAGGCTGCCAATTAGCGGTACGGAGGAAAAGCACCGGGCGGATACCGCCGCGCTGGTTCCGCTGCTTTCGGGGCTGTGCGAAGCCGTATCCGCGTTCGACGCCGCGCTGACGGCGGAGAAGCTGCGTCTCGCGGCGCTGGACTTTTCCGATATAGAGCGCATGACGCTCCGGCTGCTGCGTGAGAATGGCGGAGCTATTGCGAACAGGCTTTCTTCGCGGTATTGCGAAATCCTTGTTGATGAAGTTCAAGACATCAACCCGCTCCAGGACGCGATCCTTACCGCGCTCAGCCGCGACGGCGGAAACCTCTTTTATGTCGGCGATGCGCGTCAGTCGATCTACCGATTCCAAATGGCCGACCCGTCGATCTTTTTGGAGAAATACGCGCGCTTCCCCGACTACACCGAAGCGAAGGACGGCGAGCCGTGCCGCGTCAATCTCACGGTCAACTTCCGTTCGGCGCGCCCGATATTGGACGCGGTTAACCGCGTGTTCTCCCGCATTGAGTGCCCGGAAATGGGGGCGTTACAGCCAGGCTCTTTTCTGAGGTCGCTAAATGAGGGCGGTGAATCATCGCCCGTGGAGTGGCTGGCACGGGACGGCGCTTCGGAAGCGGAGCGGGTAGCGAGACGGCTCCGGGAATTGGTAAGCAGCGGAGACGCCGCGCCGGGGGACTGCGTTATTTTGCTGCGTTCGCCGGGGAGCCGTTTGACGGAATACAGAGCGGCACTGGAGCGGGAGGGGTTATCCTGCGCGGCGGCTTCGGAAAACGGGTTTTACGAACGCCCGGAGGTTCAGGCGGTGCTATCCGCTTTGGATGTAATCGACAACGCGAGACTGGACGTATCTTTAATCGCGGTTTTGCGAAGCCCTATGGCGGGTCTGTCTCCCGACGGTTTGGCGGAGCTGCGTTTGCTTTCGGAGGGACCGCTGTGCGATTGTTTACCGCTTTCAAAAGACAAAAAAGTCATCGCGTTCCGTCGCCGGCTGAAACGCTGGCGGGCGATGGCGGCCGACCTTCCCCCTTACACGCTGGCGGCGCGCGTGATGGCCGATACGGAGCTTCTTTCAAAGGTGAACGCACCCGACAATCTGCTGATGCTGATAGAGATCCTGCGCGGATTCAACGGAGATCTGCGGGATCTGCGCGATTGGGCGGAAAAGACGAAGACGAACGCCGCACAGGCAAAAGAAGCCGTGCGGATTATGAGCATCCACGCATCCAAAGGGCTGGAGTTCCCCGTCGTCGTTGTGGCGGGGCTGTCCAAACCGCTTAATTTGCAGGATCAACGCGCCCGCTTGCTGGCGCATCCGCGTTTGGGGCTGGCGCCCAAACGGCGCGACGAGTTCTCCGAATATCCCACTTCGGCGTACCGCGCCGTTCAAGCGGTGACGGACAGCGAAACCCGCGCCGAGGAACTACGGCTTTTGTATGTCGCTATGACCCGCGCCGAACGGCGTTTGATTCTGTCCGGCGGCTATACGGACGAATCCCGCGACCGGATCAGCAGAGGGGACATCATCCTCCGTCCGAACGCCGCCGAGTGGGTTTGGCCGGTAATCCGGGATTCCGTGACACTGACATTAACAAAGAGCGGCGAACCCATAAAGACGAGCGCAGAAACAGAGCAGGCATCCGAGCCTGCTTTGAAATGGTGTTATCCGTACACCGAAGCCGTCGATACCCCCTCCAAAATGACAGCCACCGGCCTCAAAGGGCGTTTCCCGGACGAGCAGACGCACGAGAACGCCGCCGAAGCGCCTGAGCTGCTTACGGCGGAGCGCGTTTCGCAAGTTCGAAAACCTTGCTTCCTCGATGGTGAGCGCAAGGCAACCCTCACACCGGCGGAGAAGGGAACGGCAATCCATCTGTTTCTGCAATTCTGCGATTTCTCCGCGGCGGCGAAACATGGCGGCGTGAAGGCGGAGGCGGAGCGTTTGCTGTCAAAAAACCTTCTGACGGCGGAACAGGTAGAATCTCTAGAAACAGAGACGATCCGGCGGTTTTTCCTGTCTCCTCGGGGAAAGACGCTGCTCGGGGCGAAGGGGCTACGGCGGGAGCAGAAGTTTTCGCTTTTAATAGCGCCCGGCGAAATTCCCGGCTTGCCCCTGCCGCCCGGCGAAACCGTTCTGCTGCAAGGGGTCATTGACTGTTATTACGAGACGCCGGAGGGGTTTGTGCTGCTCGACTTCAAAACCGACCGTATTGCGCCCGGCGAAGAGGAGGAACGGGCGAAACGCTATAAACCGCAGATGGAGGCTTACGCGGCGGCACTTACCGCAATTGAGAAAGCCCCTGTGCGGGAAAGGGTGTTGGTCTTTCTCGCGACGGGGCGGGAGGTGTGTGTATAGGGGGTGATCGTCCCTACAGGTAGATTTTTTCGCTGTAGACATACGTTACCGTTTCAACGCGCAATACGCCCCCGACGCTTTCCCGATTGAAGGTATCCTCCGCTTCCGCGATGTGCGCCGCGTAGGCGGGATCGGACGGCAGCGGGTCGTGGGAATGCGACGTTCTGTAGGTCAGCCAGCTTTCGCGGGTGTAGGTGATGGGGTTGGGGAAATCCCGCACCGTGGGAGAGGAAAAAAACGCTTCCGTCGCAAGCCCGCGGTGCGAAACGCTGCTTCCGCCCGGCGTGTTGTTGTACACGGCGATCACGAGAGCGCCGGGGTTGCCGATCCTGCGGCACTCCGCGCGGAAAGCCGCAGGGTCAAACCAGTGCAACGCCTGCGCGCAGAGTACCGCGTCGGCAGAGCCGTCCGGAAGACCGGTGGCTTCCGCCGTCCCGGATAATATTTGCGCGTTTGGGTAGGGCGCGAGCGTCGCGGTGAGCTGTTCCCGCATGTCGGCGTTCGGCTCGACCGCGAACACGGGGGAGCCGCGCTTCGCGAGAAGCACGGTCAGTTTTCCCGTACCCGCGCCGATGTCGGCGAGGACGGCGTTATCCGGCAGGAGCGAGAAGATATACGCAACCGCCTCGCCGGGATAGCTTGGGCGCGCCGAAGCGTACGCACGCGCCTTGCCGGTGAATATCTCCGTGTTTGTTTTCTCTTCCGTGTGGCGCAGTCGCTTAATCATGATGAAAATCGCCCGGGAGCGAGCCTCTCAACAACGGCGACGAGTTCTTCGTCGCTGATGGAGGTCTGCCTGCCCGCATCGTATTCGGCGGTAACCCAGTTCAGGACGCTCGCGACCAGCGCGTCTTTCTTGTCGATTTTTTCAGACAGTTTGAAGAACGTGTTGATCCAGTACGCCACGCCCGCGGCACCCGACACGTTGCTGACGGCCACCGCGACAGGGCGGTTCAACAGTTTGTCGGTGTCAAAAATGTTGTAAATTTCTTCGTCTTTCAGTAACCCGTCGGCATGGATACCGGCTTTGGTGACGTTAAAGTTCCTGCCTACAAAAGGCGTCATGGGCGGGATCCTGTAACCCAGCTCACGCTCATAATACCCGGCGATTTCGGTAATCACTCTGGGATCCATGCCGTCCATGCCGCCGCGCAGCGACGCGTACTCAAACACCATCGCCTCCAGCGGTACGTTGCCGGTTCGTTCGCCGATGCCGAGCAGAGAACAGTTGACCGCCGAGGCTCCGTGCAGCCACGCGACCGAAGCGTTAGCGACCGCTTTATAGAAATCGTTGTGCCCGTGCCATTCCAGCAGCTCGGAGGGAACCCCGGCGTGGTGCTGCAACGCGTAAACAAGCCTCGCGACGTTGCGGGGTAAAGAGGTTCCCGCGTAAGGCAGGCCGTAACCCATCGTGTCGCACGCGCGAATCTTTACGGGGATCTTCGCCTGTTCGGAGATCTTGATCAGCTCATGCACAAACGGCACGACAAAGCCGTAGAAATCGGCTCTGGTGATGTCCTCAAGGTGGCAGCGCGGGCGGATGCCCACGTCCAGCGCGTCGGATACGACGGAGAGGTATTGATCCATCGCCTGCTTTCTGGTTTTCCCCAGCTTGTTGAAGATATGGTAATCCGAGCAGCTCACCAAGATGCCGGTTTCTTTGATGCCCATGTCTTTGACCAGCTCGAAATCCTTTTTCACCGCGCGGATCCACGTTGTGACCTCGGGGAACTCGTAACCGAGCGCCATGCACTCCTCCACAGCTTTCCTGTCCGCCGCGCTGTACGGGAAGAACTCGGTTTGCCGGATTTTTCCGTTCGGTCCTCCCAGCTTGTGCAGGAGCTTAAACAGATAGATCATCTGCTTCGCCGTATACGGCGCGCGCGACTGCTGACCGTCGCGGAAGGTGGTGTCGGTGATGTAGATTTCCTTTGGCATGTTATACGGCACGCGGGGATAGTCGAAGGTGGACTTGGGCACCTCGTCATAGGAAAACTGATCACGAAACAAGTTCGGTTCCGCTACGTCGTCCAGCGGTGGAACGTGGTATTCGGGCATCACGGCTTCCAGAAGGTTGGTTTTTTCGTTTAGCTTAAACTTCGTTTTCATCTCATTCTCCTTTCTTGTGTTTATAAGCGAAAAATACGATCCGTATCGGTTGACACAGGGGAAAAGGTATGGTAAAGTAAGAGCAGAGGGGCGGCAACTCAACGGTCTTCGCCTCAGGAAATTGGTATCAAAGTAACCGCCGTCCGTTGGCTCGGGGAGGCGGTTACTTTGCTTTTATAACGCGGATGAGTGACGTCAAGGCTTGCAAAAGTTTTCTGACCTCGACTATGTACTGCATCGCATCACCTCCCCCCGGGGGAGGACAAAGACCGCCGACACACCGCCCATGCACCGACAGCGTACCATAATGTTTGCCATGTGTCAAGAAAAGCCGTTGGTGACGTTGCCCAAATCGTTCCGTAATAAACGCAGAAATACAAACTTTTTCTATAGCAATCCCGGCGGTTCTGTATTATAATAAGAGAACACCCAAAAACCAGCTGCCCGCCGCAGGCGGGCGGGGCGGAACGTTTACGGAATAGATTAGAAGGAAGGGCAGGGTCATGATGAAAATATCCGGAGTTGTAAAGAGGCACAGGACGTTATTTGCGCAGATACTGTTTACTGTTCTGGCGTTCGTCGTCATGGCCGTATTGAGCTACACGTTTATGAGTGTCATAGCGCGCGGGAGCTTGGTGCGTCACGCGAACAGTGTGCTGGATTCCACGGAGGATCGGATTACGGATACCCTGACGGAGTTTGAGACGACGCTGGACGTTTTCACCGAGGATGCGCGGCAGAGGGTTCTGCGGGGCGACAGCGCCGAGATGATCAGAACATATATCGAGGAGATATCGCGGTACTCGTTTATTGACGGCAAGCAAATGTGCGGTATCCAAGAGTTTTTCGGGTACTTTGAAACCCTTCCCGGCGGACCGGTTTTCGTTCACAGCAGTTCTTGGAAACCGCCGGAAGGTTATCAGCCCGAACGGCAGACATGGTATCGGAAAGCGATTGAGGCGGACGGCGGCATGACCGAAACCATACCCGTCGTCACCGGAACGGGCGAGACGCCGTATACATACGCGAAATGCATCTTCGACGAAAACGGCGGCAGGCTCGGCGTCGTCTGCCTGACGGTTAAAATCGACCTTATGGGGCAAAACATTGTGGACACGGCTTTGTATCAGGGTGGTTACGGGATGCTGATCAACCAAGACGGGCAGGTGCTCTTCCACCCGAACGAGGCGTTCAAGGGCATTGATATCCACAACCACGATATTCCCATTTATGTGTTCGCCGAGGAGATCGTCAACGGCGGAAATATCGTTGAGCAGCCCATGATTTCCTATAAAGAAGAGCCGTCCGTCGTCTTTTTCCGCTCGCTGAAAAACGGCTGGCGGCTCGGTCTTGTAACGCCGGAGGAGCAGTATTACCAAGGCTTATCCAGCATCGGTGCGTTTCTTTGGGCGCTTGCGGCGATACTCGCGGCGGTGTTAATCGGCATCCTGATCCGGCTGGACGCGGCAAAAGTCAAGTCGAGCGAGGAGAGCAGGCAAAAGAGCATGTTCCTCGCGAATATGAGCCACGAGATCCGAACGCCGATCAACGCGATCGTCGGTATGACCGCTATCGGGCGCGTAGCCGGTACGACGGAGCGCAAGGATTACTGCTTCGCGAAGATTGACGACGCGTCGCGCCATCTGCTGGGTGTCATCAACGATATTTTGGATATCTCTAAAATCGAGGCGAAAAGAATTGAGCTTTCCCCCGACGATTTTAACTTTGAAAAAATGCTACAGCAGGTGGTGAACGTCGTCAACTACCGCGCTGAGGAGAAGAACCAAAAACTGACGGTGTATATCGACAAACGCATTCCGAACATCCTTTACGCCGACGATAAGAGACTCGCGCAAACCATCACGAACCTTTTGAGCAATGCGGTGAAATTTACGCCGGATAACGGCGAGATCAGCCTGAAAACGCGTTTGTTGAGCGAGAAAGACGGCGTTTACTCCATTCAAATACAAGTGTCCGACAACGGCATCGGCATCAGTAAAGAGCAGCAGGCGAAGCTGTTCCAATCTTTTTCGCAGGCGGAATCCACCACGTCGCGTAAATACGGCGGCACGGGGTTGGGACTTTCGATCGCCAAAAGCATCGTGGAGCTGATGGGCGGAAAAATCACGGTGGAATCCGAGCTTGGGAAGGGCGCGACGTTTACGTTTGCCGTGAGCGCGAAGCGCGGCGACGATACGAAGTACGGATTCGCGGATTACGGAATAAACTGGGGCAATATCCGCATACTGACGGTGGACGACGATCGCGACATACTGGAATATTTCCATGAGATCGTGAACGGTCTGGGCGCGAAATGCGAAGTTGCGGCGGACGCCGGAGAAGCGCTGCATATGGTGGACGAAAACGGCGCGTACAATATTTACTTCGTGGATTTGAAAATGCCCGGCGTTGACGGTATCGCCCTGACAAAGGAAATCCGGGCGCGGGAAGAGGAGAACGGAAACTCCATCGTCATCATGATCTCCTCCGCCGATTTAAGCGCGGTGGAGGACGAAGCGAGAAAAGCGGGCGTTGACCGCTTCCTGCTCAAGCCTCTCTTCCCCTCCGCGATCGTTGACGTTATCAACGAGTGTATCGGCATCGCGAATGAAAAAGAGAAGGAACAAAAGCCGGATATAACCAATATTTTCGCCGGGCGTCAGGTGCTGTTCGCCGAGGATATGGCAATCAACCGCGAGATCGTTATCACCCTTCTTGAGCCGACGGGGGTGCGGATAGACTGCGCGGAAAACGGGATGGAAGCCGTTCAGATGATTATCCGGGAGCCGGATAAGTACGATTTGGTGTTTATGGACGTGCAGATGCCGGAGGTGGACGGCTACGAGGCCACCCGGCAGATCCGCTCGCTGGATATACCGCGCGCGAAGGACATCCCCATTGTCGCCATGACGGCCAACGTATTCAAGGAGGACGTGGAGAGGTGCCTCGCGGCGGGGATGAACGGGCATCTCGGAAAGCCGCTGGATATGGATGATTTAATCCGTGTGATGATGCAATACTTGGGGGGAAAAGCGTGATTACCGTATTCGGCTTAACCAAGCGTTACGGAAGACTGATCGCGAACGACAACATCAGCTTGAACGTCGGCGCGGGAGAGATTGGCGTGCTGCTGGGGCCGAACGGCGCGGGGAAATCCACGCTGATTAAGTCCATATGCGGACTGTTGCGGTTTGCGGGCTCGGTTTCGATCGGCGGGCACGACCGCCGTTCGCTGGAAGCCAAGCGACTGCTCGGCTATGTGCCGGAAATACCTTCGCCCTATCCGATGCTGACGGTGGACGAGCATTTGCAGTTTATCGCGAAAGCGTACCGGCTGGAAGGAGACTGGCGGGAACGCGCGGATGCCCTGCTGCGCCGCTTCGATCTTGACGACAAACGCGACAAGCTGGGCAAAGAGTTGTCCAAAGGGATGCAGCAGAAGATCAGCGTCTGCTGCGCGCTGCTGCCGCAGCCGAAGGCGATCGTCTTTGACGAGCCGCTGGTGGGGTTGGATCCGCACGGCATCCGTGAGTTGAAAAACGCGATTCTCGACCTGCGGCGGGAGGGGAAAGCGATCATCATCAGCACGCACATCATCGAGAGCATGGAAGAGAACTGGGACGTCACTTTCATTATGCAAGACGGGCGGATCGCCCGCGAGGTGCGGCGGGATCAAGCCGAGGGGACGCTGGAGGAAGCCTATTTCGCCATCATCGGGGACAGAGCATGAACAGTCTTGTGTTTTTGCTCCTTAGGAGTTTTAAGAACAATCTGCTGGAGATTGTACGGAATAAAAAGAAACTTGCGCTGTATATCGTCATTTTGGTCATTTTAGCCCTTGTCATCGCGGCGTCTTTTCTTCCGAGAGAAAACGATACGGTAACGGATATAGGCTGGTTGACGGGGGCGATTTTCCTCTATTTGCTGCTTTTCTTTGTAGCGGCTGCCAAGCAAGGGCTGTCGCAGGGCAGCACGCTCTTTGAGATGGAGGATGTCAACCTGCTGTTTGTCGCGCCGGTGGATCCGCGCTCGGTTCTGCTGTACGGCGTCGCGCGCGTGATGAAGACGATGGCGCTCGCGAGCGTTTTCATCCTGTTCCAGACCGGGACGCTGCGAACCTTCGGCGTGGGGTTCGGCGGGGTTGCGATCCTGTACGGAGGGTATCTGTTGGCTGCCGTTGTTACGCAGGTATTCGGGCTGGTTCTCTACAGCGTAACCAACGGCAGACCGGTTCGAAAGCGTATTGCGAAGGGTATCATCGCGCTGCTCTTTCTGCCGATGATTGTAACCGCCGTCTTGCAGTTTGTGCGGCTGAACGGCGACGTTCGGGCGGCGGTGCTTGCGCTGATGGACGCTCCGGCGACCGCGTTTACCCCGATTTTGGGCTGGGCGTCCGCCGGGATCATCGCGTTCACCGCCGGAAATATCGCCGCCGGAGCGTTGTTTTTCGGGTTGCTTACGCTAACCGGCATCGTGCTGGTCGCCGTGATTTACATCGGCAAGCCGGATTTTTACGAAGATGTATTGGTCGCGTCCGAGACGGCGTTCGAGCGGAAGCGGGAGCTGGCTGAGGGTAAGCTCAACCTTGAGGGGAACAAGCGCGCGCGGGTGAAAGCCACCGGCGTCGGCGGAGCCGGGGCTTCGGCGTTCTTCTCAAAGCATCTGCGCGAGTCGTTCCGTTCGAACCGTTTGGGGTTATGGGGGTTCGTTTCTTTTCTGAAGGCGGGCGGCGCGGCGCTTTTGGCGTTTATCATCATTCGCTCAAGCGAAGGCGAATTCTCGGCGGCGGGCGCGATGGTGATGACGATGGCTGTTTGGATGTATACGCAAGTATTCTACATCGGCATGGAGAGGGGTCTGCGGGAGACATTCAGCCATTATATCTATATGATTCCCGAAAGCCCGTTCAAAAAGATACTCTGGAGCAACGCGGAAGTAGCGCTTAAAGCAGCAGGAGAGGGCGCGATGATTTTTATCGCGGCGGGTCTTACCGTCGGAGTCGGTGCCGCGCTGATCGCCGTTGCTGCCGCAGCATACACGCTGTTCTCTTTCCTGCTGGTGAGCGTCAACTTCTTTGTGATGCGTTTTACCGGAAGTGATTTAAGCACGGGGCTGCTTGTTATGCTGTACATGCTGGGGATGATTGTGATTATGCTGCCCGGTATCGCCGGGGCGATTATGTTGGCGGTGCTGGGCGCGCCCCTTCCGGCAGCCATCGCGCTGCTGTGCGGCTGGGAAGCCGTGCTGATTATCGGCTGCTTTTGGGCGTCAAAAGGCATCCTCCACAACTGCGACATGGCCGGCTTGGGGACGGCGGGGAAGAAGTAGGGATATCCCAGCTCAATAGTGCCAGCAACAATGTAGCCGTTCACTTGGTTAGGGTGAGGACGGCTACATTGCTTCTATATACTCCACGTAATCACAGGTTTCCGTGCCGCGGCAGTCGCGTCCAAGCGCCCGACGGGGGTCGTCACCGGAGCGTTATGCAGCGCCTCGGGATTTTTTCGCGCCGTCTCCGCCAAATCAAGCATTGCCGACACGAAGGCACCAAGCGTTTCGGGCGATTCTGTTTCGGTCGGCTCGATCATCATGCTCTCCGGCACGATGGTGGGGAAATACACCGTCGGCGGATGGAAGCCTTTGTCGATCAGCCCTTTTGCGATGTCCATCGCGCTGACGCTGGTTTCCTCCTTCAAAGCGGCGGCAGACAGCACAAACTCGTGCATACACGGCTCACTGTACGGCGCGTCAATTGTCCCGCGCAGGCGAGAAAGCAACCAGTTCGCATTCAAAACGGCGTTCCCGGAAGCCTCTCGCAACCCGTCCGCGCCGAGTGAGCGGATATAGCAATAGGCGCGTACCAGCACGCCGAAGCTACCGTGATAGGCGCGTACCCGACCGATGCTGTCTTGCCCCCCGCCCGGCAGGAAGGGCGCAAGCGTTTTGTTCGCACCGACAGGTCCCGCGCCGGGTCCGCCGCCGCCGTGCGGGGCGGCGAACGTTTTATGCAGGTTCAGGTGCACCACGTCAAACCCCATCGCGCCGGGCGAGGTAATCCCCATAATCGCATTCAGGTTCGCGCCGTCGTAGTATAGAAGTCCGCCCGCGCCATGGATGATCTCCGCGATCTCCATGATATGCCGCTCAAACAGCCCCAGCGTGTTGGGGTTGGTCAGCATCAAACCCGCCAAATCGTCGCCCGCCGCTTCGACGGCTTTTTTGAGCGTCGCGGGATCCACCAAACCGTCGCTCCCCGACGGCACGGAACGCACCGTAAAGCCCGCCTGCGCGGCGGAAGCGGGGTTGGTGCCGTGCGCCGAATCGGGAATCAGGATGATTTTACGCCGTGTCTGCCCCAGCTTTTCGAAGTACGCGGCAATGCACATAAGCCCGGTCAGCTCTCCGTGCGCACCGGCGGCGGGTTGCAGCGAGAACGCCTCCATCCCGCAAATCGCAGAGAGCATCTCCCGAAGCTCCGCCATCAGGCGCAGGCAACCCTTGTTCATCTCGTCCGGCGCGAACGGATGCGCCGTGAGAAACCCGGGCAGCGCCGCGAGCTGTTCATGAATTTTGGGGTTATACTTCATCGTGCAGGAACCCAGCGGGTAAAAGCCAGTGTCCACGCCGAAATTCTTCTTCGCAAGCGCCGTATAATGCCGCACGACATCCACCTCGCCAAGCTCCGGCAGCGCCGCGGGCGTTTTACGCATATTCTCCTCTCCCACGATAGACGCAAGAGAAACGTCCGGCACGTCGCAGGGTTCGGGGACGAATCCGCGCCGCCCCGCGATTGATTTATCAAACACTGTCATGTGCGGCACCTCGCTTTTTCGGCAAACGCGTCTATTTCTGCTTTTGTGCGCTTCTCGGTGACGGCGACCAGAGAGCCGCGCGGATTTTCGAGCGGCACCGCGCCGTCTAAAACCGCGTCAACAGCGAACTCGCGGAAGTAGGGCGCGTCAAAGAGCGGTTCTACCCCAACCTCTTGCAGCTTGGCGCGGAGGTAGGCGGCTTTTCGGGCGCACAGCGCGGCGACCTCCCGCAAGCCTTCGGGACCGAGCAGGGAGAGGTACACCGTCGCGCGGAGCGCGGACAGCGCGGCGTTGGAGCAGATGTTGCTGGTAGCTTTTTCGCGCCGGATATGCTGTTCGCGCGCTTGCAGGGTTAGGATAAAGCCCCGCTTATCGCCGTTAATCTCGCCCGTCTCTCCGGCGATCCGTCCCGGCATACGCCGCAAAAAGCTCTCCTTCGCGGCGAAGTAACCCGCGTGCGGGCCGCCGAAACCAACCGGCGAACCGAGCGGCTGGCAGTCCCCCACCGCGACGGAGAAGCCCGTCTCTCCCGGACACTCCAAAAGCCCGAGCGAAAGAGGGTCGCAGACGGCGACGGGAACGGAGCCGTTTGCCTTCGCCCACGCGGCGATTTCGCGCATCGGCTCAATGACGCCGAAGAAGTTGGGTGACTGCGCGATTACGCACGCCCCGCCCTCCGGCACGGCGTCAAGAGCAGCTTGCCCCCGCCCGTCAAACGGGATCTCCGTGACGGTAAGCCCGTTGAAGCGGGCGTATGTACGGATCGTCTCTATGATGTGCGGATGGGTGGCGGAGGTGACGGTTATGTCTTTGCGCTTCGTCTGCGCCGCCGACATCAGCATGGCCTCGCACGCCGCGGTGGCGGCGTCGTACATCGAAGCGTTGGAGACGTCCAGCCCCGTAAGGCGGCAGATCGCCGTCTGAAACTCAAAGACGGACGTCAACGTGCCTTGGCTGATCTCCGGCTGATACGGCGTATAGGCCGTGACAAACTCCGGCAGCGAGCAGAGCGCGTCTACCGCCGCCGGAATGTAGTGGTCGTACAACCCCGCGCCGATGAACAGGGGGGCTTCGTTCTCCGCGGCGATTCCCTCCAGCAGACGGCGAAGCTCTGGCTCCGACAGCGGCGGCGGCAGGTTCATGCTCCCTATGCGGCAGTCTATGCCGGTGAATAATTCCTCCGCTGATGTGATGCCAAGATCACGCAGAAGCTTCTCCCGTTCACGCGCCGAGGAGGGGATGTAATTACCCACGGCAATACTCCGCGTAATCGTCGCCGTCCATTAAATCGTCCAGTTCCGCCGGATCGGAAAGGCGGATGGTAAAGAGCCAGTGCTTGCCGGGATCGGCGTTCAAAAGCGACGGATCCTCCGCGAGCGCGTCGTTAACTTCTAAAATCTCTCCCGATACGGGCGAAAAAATGTCTGAAGCCGCCTTGACAGACTCGACAGCGCCCGCCGTTTCGCCCGCCGAAAGAACCGACCCCGGCGCTTCCGTCTCGCAGAAAACAATATCGCCCAGCTGCGACTGCGCGTGGTCGGTGATACCCACCGTCCCGACATCGCCCTTCACGCTGATCCACTCATGGTCTTTCGTGTAATACATGTTCTTATTTCTCCCGTTTATAGAATGGTAGTGTAACCCGCTCGGCCTGTTCATTTTTCCCGCGAATGATCACTTCGTATGTATCCGTCTCTTTGGAAACTAATGCCATCGCGATGCCGTATCCGAGCTTCGGCGCGGGACCGCCCGATGTCACAACACCGCACGGAACCCCGCCGCAAAGCACCGCGTAACCCGGGCGCGGGATACTCCGTCCCTGCATCTTCAGCCCGATCAGGCGGCGGCGGTTTGGGTCATGCGCCTGCAAAAACAATTCGTCGCGCCCGACGAAGGGTCCTTTGTCAAAGCAGATAAATCGATCAAGACCCGCCTCCAGCGGGGATATTTCTTTGGAAAGCTCATGGCCGTAAAGCGGCAGCGCCGCTTCGGTGCGCAGCGTATCGCGCGCGCCGAGACCGCAGGGGACCGCGCCCGCGCGCAGAAGGTCGCGCCACAATTTCGGCGCGTCCTCCGGCGCGAGATAGATTTCCCGTCCCTTTTCACCGGTGTAGCCCGTCTTCGCGGTCAGCATCGTCTCCGAGAGGTCAACCTTTCCGAGAACCTCCTCCGCTTTCGGCCCCTGCACCGCTATCTGGGCGAAATGTTCGGAGAGATTGACGACGTTCACGCCGTCCGGCGCGTTCAGCTTCATCCACGCAAAATCTTTGTCGGTGTTGCCCGCGTTGACGCAGACCAAATAGCCGTCTCCCTGACGGTAGACGATAACGTCGTCCACCGTGCCGCCGTCGGGGTTGCACATCGGCGAATACAGCCAGCTGGATTTTTCCAGCCTGCGCATATCGTGCGTAAGAAGAAGCTGCAAAAAGTCAAACGCGCCGCCGCCGGATACGGCGATCTCGCCCATGTGCGAGACGTCGAATATGCCGCACCGCTCCCGCACCGCGAGATGCTCGGCTATGATGCCCTCATACTGAAGGGGCATGTCCCATCCGTTGAAATCGGTCATCTTCGCGCCCAGCGCGATGTGCTGATCGTATAAAGGCGTCCGCAAAAACAATTACCTCCCCAGCAGCTTATCCAAGGATTCCTGACGGTTGACCTCCAGATCGAAAACCGTTGATTGAATATGGCTCAATTCAAAGGGCAGCTCTTTTCCGTAGAGCTGGTAATCCGCAAAGGGCAGGAGCTTTTCCAAATCCTCCAGCTTGACGGCGTGACCGTTCCAATGGAGGTTGATGCCGATTTTGTCCGAAGCGCCGGTGAACGCAAACGCCGGCTGCGCGGCAAGGAAAGCGGCATGCATCCCCGGAGGGTTCGTCCAGTAGATGTCGGTCTCGCCGATGATGAACAGGCTGCGTCCGTCAGAACCGCAGAGTGCGCCCAGCATATGCTGGTCTAGGGGAATGTTTTCCTCGCTCGCGAAATCCAAAAACGCGTCGTTAAACCATTGTGCCTCGCCGTTGTTACCCGCGTTTTGCAAGCTGCCCAAATGTTCGCCGGCGGTGAAATTAGCGGTGGCGGAGCCGCCGACGGTGCTGAAATCATAAACGGCTTTCCTTGGGTTATATCGGTATAAACCCATACCGCCCGCGCCGGAGCAAGCCGGGGCGGTCACTTGGATTCTCGGCTCGAACG
Source organism: Clostridiales bacterium UBA929 (assembly GCA_002293625.1). Taxonomy (GTDB): domain Bacteria; phylum Bacillota; class Clostridia; order Oscillospirales; family UBA929; genus UBA929. The sequence continues at coordinate 15,322 of DBDP01000136.1, forward strand.
CGCCGCCCACCGCCGCCGCTTTGCCGTAGCGTGACACGCCGGTGAGGACGGTTTTTTCCGCGTCAACGCCGATCTCTCCGCCAAGACCGTTTTCCAGGGCGTCGATGATTTTGCCGCTGCCCCACGCGCCCCACGCCATCAACGTACCGGTCTGTTCAAACGGGTCGTCCGGATTGTAGGGATACAGCTCGTAAAACGCGCCGGTGCGGGAAGAGTCGTCCGCCGCGATCTGTCCGGCGTTGTAGGAGATGACGGCATAGCCCTGCTCGTTCGCGTATTGCACGTCGGCAAACGCGTGACCAATCTCGCCGCCGCCCCACGCGCCCGATAACCCCATGATGACCGGGTAGCCGCCTTCCGGTTTCGAGACGGAGGCGTCGGGTAAAGCGACCAGAGCGTCAAACGAAGCGGTTTTGCCGTCCTTCGTGACGCTGATCGTCAGAGACGTTCCGTCGAGCGTGTAGGAGACTTCCTCGCCCGACGTGTCGGGCATGAAGCCGTACATATAGTATTGATAGAGGTCACGCAGCTCCTGCAAGCGCGCCTGGTAGTCAAACTCGGTTTCCACCTTCTCGCCGGACAGCAGGGTAAAGAGATCCGGCAGGCTTGCGTCCGCCTCGATTTCGCCCGGCGCGGACAGGGATGAAAAGTCCGTTTCGGGAATCATGGGCGAGGGGGATGACTCTGGAACGCTCGGCTCTTCCGGCGATGGAGACGGCTCTTGAACGCTCGGTTCCTCCGGCGTCGGCGACGGTGACGCTCCGCCGCCCGTCGCGCAGGCGCTTAGCAGAAGCGCCGTGCCCAGGATCATCATCATACATCTTTTTCCCTTCATTGCTGTTCTCCTCCGATTAATTTTTTAGGAACTCGTCTAGCTGTTCGCGCCCGACGCCGATACCGGCCTCGGAATCCAGGCTCTTCCCGTCCATTCGGTAAGCCGGAAGAACCCAAACGCCGGACTGTTCGTAAGCGTAGTCGTTGGCGTCTAAACACTTCTGCGCGTAACGCCCGCTTCGGAGCGCCTCCGTCAGCGCGGCGGTATCCCCGCCGAGGCTTCGCGCCAGTTCCTCCGGATCCTCGATGTTTACGGAAAACGCCGCTTCATACATCCGGCGGTGGAACGCCCAAATGTCCGCGCCTTGCTCAAGCGCGAAAAGCAGCGACTGAACGCAGAGGTCGCTGTGCCGCCCGTATTCCTCCGGGCGCGGGTGCGCCTCGCAAGGCCGCCAGATAACCTCAATGTCCGGGTATTTCGGCAGCAGCGCGGTCAAGTCTTCATGCCCCCTGCGGCAGTACGGGCAGGTGTAATCGAAAAAGACTTCCAGTTTTCGCATGGATGGTTCCTCCTTCTAATTATAATCGCTGTCTCTGTAGGGCGCGTCGCCCTCGACGCGCCGGGGACATCCCCCGGCGGCTTCGCCGCCACCCCTTCCGGCGGAAGGGGGCGTAGGGCGCGCAGAAGGATTATCCGTGACGGTATGGGCGGCGTGCCGGGGGCGTCACGCCCTACAAAGTGGTCGTCACCGTTTCCAAAAGCCGCGCCACGCCGTGCGGAATTTGTGGACGGTGTTCCTAAGCCTCTCAAGACGCGCGGCGTTTTTGAACGCGCGCTCCGCCGCTTTGTGGTTTTTCTCGGAGTTCGGGTCGCGGGCAAGCCGCGTCGCTTTGCCGCGGGTCAGGCGGAACTGGGTGAGGTAGATGAGGTGATACCAAAAGTTGATCACGGGGTTTTGGTTGTCGCGCTTCCAGTGGAAGGAATACTGCTCCTCCATTCCGGCGGAGGTAAGGGCGTCCATCTCGTCCGGCGGCACCAGCCCCCGCTCGACCGCCATCGTAACGATGTCGGTGCCGGGCAGGAAATTCAGCCCGTGCATTTGCAGTGAGAAGCCGCGCGGCATCGCAAGGCAGAACTCAAACGTCTCGCGGATGGTGTCCTCCATCTCGAACGGATGGCGCAGCATCAGGTCGTAGATGATGTGCGGCACGCGGCACTCTTTGAGAACTTTTGCCGCGTTTAAGATAGCTTCCTGCGATTCGGGGCGGTGGAAAACGTCCTTGCGGATCGTCGGGGAGCCGCTTTGGATCCCCATCACCACTTGATACAGCCCCGCTTTACGCAGGCGCATGATCGTCTCGCGGTTCGTCTTGAGCGGATGTCCCCAAATTTCAAAGGGCAGCTTTACCTCGCTCGCGTAGCGTTTCGCGAAGCGCTCCACCCAAACGGGGTCGTCGGAGAAGATCTCGTCCCAAAAATGGATGAAAAGAAGTTTTTTCATCCGCTTTTTCGCGGCTAAAAGTTCCTCGATCACCATATCCGGGTCGCGGAAGCGCACAACGGGTCCGAGTCCCTTGTGCAGACGGTTGATGTTGACCGAGCAGCAATACGAGCAGGCGTAAGGGCAGCCGCGCCCCGCGCCCGTTTCGTAGCTGTACGCCGAAAGCTGCGGGTCGCCGGGGAGCAGCGCGTCGTTTTCAATCAAGGCTTTGTTGTTCCCACCAATGTCCGGCAGCCCGAAGCGGTCGAGGTCAAGCTCCAGCGGGCGGAGAGGGTTGACGGCAATTTCGTCGCCTTTATGAAACGCGAGGTTCTTTATATCACTCGGAGACGCGCCGGTCTCCAGAGCCGATACCAGCTCTATGATCGCTTCCTCTCCCTCACCGCGAAGGACGTAGTCGCAGCGCCGCAGGCACTCCTCGGGGAACATCGTCGGGTAAGCGCCGCCCCACGCGAGCGGGACGGAAAAGTGTTCGCGAAGCGCGGCGGCGACGGCGTCCACGGTGTCGAGGTACAGCGAAGCCATGACGCTCAAGCCGATCAGCCCCGGCTTGAACGCTTCGATGTCCTCCCGCATCAGGGCAAGTTCGCGCTCGGTCGCCGCTTTGGGGCGGACGCTGTTAAAACTCTTAAAAAAGAGGATCCGCACCTCATGCCCGGCGGATTGCAGGGCGCGCTCTAAGTAGCGAAGACCCAGCGCTTTGGGGTTGTAAAACCCGATCAGGTAAATTTTCATCTGAACCCCATTCCGAGAAAAACTTCAGTTTTTCGAGGGAAGAATAAATATATCTGAGATTTTCTCAATCGGTACATCAACGCGCACGATTCCGGCGGTGTAAGAACCGAGAGTGTATTCCTGGAACAAAAGAGACACGCCGTTTTCCGTCACGCAAAACGAATCATATGGAAAGAAGTCTTCCGCCAGATTCTTCGCGTCGCCCCAATAGAGATCCGGGTTCGCGTCGATCAAGCCCATAACGGTTTCCAGCAGACGGGGGGTATACGTCTCGCGCCCGACCGAGAAGAAGTCGTCCAGCGTGAGCAGCAATCCCGTGTCGGCGGAGAAGGTTTCGCAGATGACCACCGTCATGCCGTGCGCGCCGCCCGTGTTGGTGTGTACCGTGCGGGACACGCTCAAAACGCCGCCCGCGTTACATTCTACAAAATAGTCGGAGGTACTTTGGTAAACGGCGGCGTCTTCCCCGGCGTCCTCGGCCAGTTCGCCGCACTTGCGCTCAAAATCGTCACGACAACGCTGGTAATAGGCATCTATATCCGCGTTGCCCGTTTGGGGGAAGGTGCCGTATGCGGGCAGACGCACGACATCGCCGTCGGTGAAGTCGTGTTGGTAGGTAAGTGACTCCACCGTAAGACCGTTTTGCGTCCAGTCCGGCGTAACGACGCTGACGGAGGGCGTGGGGAAGTCCGGCGAGGGGATAACAGGCGGGTCTATCGGCGACGGATTGATCGGCAGATACGGCTCGGTAACTGTCGGGGACGGGTTCTCCGGCAGCGTCGGCGTCGGGAAATTCTCCACGTTTACGCATCCAGTGAGAAACAGAAAACAGATAAACACAGCCGGTAGGGCGCGACGCCCCGGGCGCGCCGCGTATTTCGAAAGCGCCGTTTTGTTATCCCGCGAAAGCGCGATGCGCGCCCCTACAAATCCCGCGTTATATTTTTTCATACCGCACCTTCCTTTGCTCATACGCGGCGACATACCGAAACCCCGCGCCGCGCAATATCTCCAACCCATCCGCGATACCTTTTCCCACGCCTCCGGCACGGTGCGCGTCGGTGCCGATCGTGACGATCTCGCCGCCGAATTCGCGCCACAGAGCGAGAACGTCTTGAAACGGCTGCAACCGGCTTAAATTCAGCTCGATACCCTTGCCGGTGTCCCGCAGGAGCCTGAACAGGGCGCGCAGTTCGTCTTCGTAACGGGGCAGCAGCGACGGGACGTTCCATTGCGTGTAGCGCAGGGGGTAGGCGAGGTGTCCCAGCACGTCGAAATGCCCCCACTCCGCAAGTTCGGTCAGCTCCCTGAAGTAACAATCCAGCAGGCGGTGAAATTCCGCTTCGGTTTCGGAGCGGAGATGGTAGAAATCCTCCTCCCCACGCAGGGCGTGGATGGAGCCGATGATAAAGTCATACGGCACGGCGGCGGCGACTTCCTCCGCCCGCGCGATATCGTGAACCGCTTCGCCCAGCTCAACGCCGAGCAGCAATCTTACCGATGTAACATTCCCGCTTCGGGCGCTTAAATACGCCTCGTAACGCTCCCGCGCCGGAAACGGTCTTGGCAGGGCGATGTCGCAATGGTCGGTGACGCACAACTCACGAAGCCCCGCGCGTTCCGCCGAGGCAAGCATCGCGGGGAAATCGTCATGCCCGTCGTGGGAAAAGGCACTGTGGGTATGGTAGTCGGCTAAAAACATTACATCATCCAATTACTATGAGATAACCACCGCAACAGGTGGGTCGGGTACCACGAGGGAACCTGTATGCCCGTCAGCGACGGATAGAACAGCACGAACAGAAAAACGGCGACGGCGGTGAAAATAATCATTTGACGGGTACCCTTCTCTTTGTCGCGCTCGATCATGCGGTGGAACATATAAGCAATGCCCATACAGAGGAAGAGCATCGAGGGGAAGTAGTGGTAAGGGAACGTGATGCGGGTGATTGGGATCCACGGAATGAGCTGCGAGAAATAGCCCATAAGGATGAACACCGCCGTGTAGCTGTGCCGTTTGACCATGCCGACGGCGCAGGCGACGAGCGCGCCCAGCCCCGCCCATGTGACAAGCGGGTTGGTGAACGCCCAAAGGGAACCGCGCGTCCCTTCCGCGTCGATGGGGTTCCAATAATACAGAATCGGCTTCCAGTCAATCAGCCATTCATACCACCGGGCGGCGTAGCTGTGTTCGGCATGCAGTCCGGCGTGGTACTTGAACATGTGGGACTGGTTGCTGTAAAACTCTTTCCAAGTGGCGCTCACCCAAGCGCCGAGTTTGCTAAAGAACCCGCCCTCCAGTTCCGAGAGGGCATACGCGCCGTTCGCCGAGGCGTAAGGGACGTAACAGGCAATATAAACGATGCCGGGAACCAGTATAAAGCTGCCGAGCGACAGCCCCAGCGTTTGCACCAAGAACGGCATGAAGGAACGCCCCAACAGGCGGTACTGCTTCGCGCGGTTCCACAAATAGACGACATACAATACCAAAAGCCCCAAACCGGCGTATACGCAGACCCATTTCGCGGCCGCGCCCACGCCGAACGACAGACCGCAAAAAATCAACGGCGGCGCGGTTTTGATAAAGGGCGTATCGTAACCGCTCGTGATATAGCGGTACATGAAAAGGTACATACACAGGATGAAGAACACCGCGTAGACGTCGATCGTAGAGATGCGCGTCTGAACGAAATGCATGAAGTCGAACGCGAACAGCAGGGTACCGCACACGGCGACGGAGGTTTTGTTAAAGAGCCATTTGAGAAGGATGAAGATCAGCGGAACCATAAACACACCAAATAGCGCGGGCATAAACCGCCAGCCGAACGGAGTCATACCGAACATCGAGATACCGACGGAGGTAATCAGCTTACCCAGCGGCGGATGCGTTTTTTCATACGGCGTGACGTTGCGCAGATGCTCGTAGGCGGTGCGGGCATGGTAAATCTCGTCAAAATGTGTGGAGTTCATCACGTCGTAGCGTTCGGGGACGGCTTCCTGCTCGTCAAAAAGCCCTGCGGCGCCTTCGGGGATAATCAGGTCGTCGGCGGTGAGGACGACTTCTTCAAAACTCCGCAGCATCTGTCCGGGGTTATTGGGGTCTTCTGTAACAATGGCATCGCCGCGCACGACAATCGATACCTCACCCAACTCCAGCGGCTGGCTGAGGTCGTAACCGACGCGCATCGCGCCGATGCGGATAAAACGCACATTCGCCGCTTTTTCGGGAAGCAGGTTCGCTTTGAGCCAGCGAAACGTTTCCGAATACTCCTGCGTCAGACCGCTCATGCGGGTGGTGACGGGCTTCCCGTCCACCGTATCGGTTCTCTCTCCGTACTGTTCCACCCAGTGTTCACCGTCGGGGGAGAATTCCAAACTATAGGCTTTGCGGTCGCTCCCGTGAAACAGACCGGTATAGTAAAAGATGCGCTCAATCGCAGCCGGTTGCTTCAGCTCGATAACAACCGGCTCGCCGCCGCGCTGAAACGCTTGGAACGATTGCGGCGCGACCGTGTCGCCGAGATAAAAGAAGGTGGTGGCGGCGTAAACGAGCGTGATAATCAACGCGGGCAGCGCGTCGGCGCGGGTCAGCTTTCCGGCGCGTTTCAGCTCATACAGCGGTTTCTTGCGCCGCGCGACCCACTCAAGCGAGTATTCCCGCAGACGCTCCGCCTTGTAGTAGCGGTAGAAGAAGTACGCCAAATACCCAAGCGTAGCAAGGGCGAGCAGCCGGGGCACGTACATCCACGGCTGCAATGAAGACAGCGGATTTCCCGGGTAACCCAAACGCTCTCACCTTCTAAGCTATCATGTCCCGCCTAGTATACCACAAAAAAAACAGGTACGCAACATGCACTGCCGCATTAACAGCGCCTAGCGTACGTTCGGCGTCACGCCCTACGGAGTATGCGCGATAAACGGGCGGCTTCGCAGCCGCCCGTTAAAAAATCTTTGTTTATATCCAGCCGAGGGCGCGGCCTACCGCGATAAAGAAGCCCGCGGCGACGGCGGAGCCGATGACGCCGGCTACGTTCGGTCCCATCGCGTGCATCAGCAGGTAATTGCTCGGGTTGTATTTCGCGCCGACGTTCTGCGAGACACGCGCCGCCATCGGAACGGCGGAAACGCCGGCGGAGCCGATCAGCGGATTGACCTTGCCGCCGGTCACGGCGTACATAATCTTTCCGAAGATAACGCCGCCGAAGGTGGAGAAGCTGAACGCCACCAGTCCCAGCGCGATAATCAGCAGGGTGGAAGTCGAGAGGAAGCCGACGTTGGTCGCGTCGGTGACGTTGCCGAACTGATCCACGCCCTTCGCGATGTAGCCGACGCTGGTCGCGCCGACGGTGGTGCTTAGGAAGATGGTTACGATGTTCAGCAGCGCGTTTTGCGAGGTGTCGCTCAGACGGTCGACGACGCCGGACTCGCGGAAGAGGTTGCCTAGCATCAGGCAGCCGATCAGCGGCGCGACTGAGGGCAGAAGCAGTACGCAGAAGATGGTGACGGCAATGGGGAACACAATCTTCGTGGTCTTGGACACCGGCTTTGCCTGCGTCATAACTGTCATGCGCTCTTTTTGCGTCGTCAGCAGCTTCATGATCGGCGGCTGAATCAGCGGAATCAGCGCCATATACGAATATGCGGCGATCGCGATGGGGCCTAAATACTGCGGTGCCAGCATAGACGCCGTAAAGATGGCGGTCGGGCCGTCCGCGCCGCCGATGATGCCGATAGCGGCCGCGACGTTCGGCAGGAAGCCGAAGAGGATGGCGAGGATGAAAGCGCCGTAAATGCCGAGCTGCGCCGCGGCGCCCAGAACCATCGAGGACGGGCGGGCGAGCATCGGCCCGAAGTCGGTCATCGCGCCGACACCCATGAAGATTAAGCACGGATAGATATTCAGCTTAACGCCGAGATACAGAACGTCTAATATCCCGCCTTCATGCAGGATCTGCGAAAAACTGATTTCGCTCAAACTTTTGCCGGAGAAGAACTCCATATGCATCATACCGCTCAGGGGCAGGTTCGCGAGCAGCATACCGAACGCGATGCCCATCAGGAGCAGCGGCTCAAACCCGCGCACGATGGCGAGGTAGAGCAGCACGCACGCGACGACGATCATCACGGCGTTTTCCCAGTGGTCAAACAGGCGGTTGAAGCCGGAGTCGTTCCAAAGGTCTTGGACAATCTTTCCTATATTCATCGTCCCGCCCCCTTACTGCAACGTAAGCAGGGGCGCGCCGGTCTCCACAACGGAGCCTTTGGAGGCGATTACCTGCGCGACGGTGCCGTCACGCGGGGAAAGCACTTCGTTCTCCATCTTCATCGCCTCAATGACGACCAAGAGCTGCCCCTTCGTCACCGCTTCGCCCGCGGCGACCTTCACGGCAAGAATGTTGCCCGGCAGCGGGGAGGGAATCACTTCCCCCGCTCCCACGGTGGGTGCCGCCGGTGCGGGAGCCGGTGCCGCAGGTACGTTTCCGGCGGCTGCGGCTGCGGGGACGGGGGTTGGAGCAACAGGTACGGCGTCGGCGACGTCCACCAATATGGCCTCGCCCTGCTCAACCTCGATTTCATAAACCTTTTGATTCAGCGTAACCTTGTATTTCATAGAGTTTTGTCCTCCTACTTAACTTCTCGGATCGAGGTAAAGCGCAGGGTATTCAGCGGGGCTTTCAAGTCGTCGGCGACTATCGCCATTAGGAGCGCGGCGGTTTTGTCGTCCACGGTATATAGGTCAATCTCCCCCTGTGACCCCGGCGCGGGAATTTTTCCCGTTTGTGTCGTAGACAAACTTCCGGCGGTTGCGACCGCGGGGACGGGGGTTTTCTTTGCCTGCGAAAGGGAGGCGATGACCTTGATGACAACGATGATCGCAATCAGCGCGATAAACACGACGGCGAAGCCGACCAAACTAAGCAAAAGCGCGTTCGGGATAGAGATTTCCTCAACTACTTTCGCGGCGGTGAGAAACAGCATACCGATTCCTCCCCTTACGCCTTGACGATGGAGTAACGCACGCGGTTGCGCTCGCGTTCCTCGCGCTCTTCGGCGAATTTTTCAAAAACTTGCGGGAAAACGATGTAGGACAGAACGTCTTCGTCACTGCGGGCTTTATCCCCGATTTCCTGCTTGCCCTTCTCGAATCCCGGCTGCAGCGTTTCGGCAAAGCGCCCGGTGTAGGGTTTGTCCTCACCCAAAACCTTCTTGATTAAGTCTCCGCTGACTTCTCCCGGAGGCAAGCCGTATTCGCCGCGCAGGTAGGAGGTGACCTCTTTGGATACGTTTTTGTACCGTTCGCCGACGAGTACGTTGGTCGCGGCCTGCACACCGACGATTTGGCTGGTGGGCGTGACGAGCGGCGGATAACCCATGTCTTTACGAACGCGCGGCGTCTCCTCCAGCACCAGCGGCAGCTTATCCATCGCGTTCGCGGCTTTGAGCTGGCTGATGAGGTTGGAGAGCATCCCGCCGGGGATTTGATAGTTCAGCGCGTCGGTGTCGGTCATCATCACCTTCGGGTCAAGCAGACCGTCTTTGACGTACGCTTCCTGAATCGGGCGGAAGTAGTCGTTGATTTTTTGCAGCACCGGGTAGTCGATGCCGGTTTCGTAACCCATTTGGTTCAGAGAGAACGCGAGCGTCTCGGTCGCGGGCTGGCTGGTGCCGCCGGACATGCAGGAGATGGCGGTGTCGATGCCGTCCGCGCCCGCTTCGATACCCTTTTGATAGGTCATGAAAGCAAGGCCGGTGGTGCTATGGGTGTGGAGCTGAAGCGGGAGCTTGCAGTTTTCTTTAATAGCCTTGACAAGGTCGTAGCATTCCTTCGGAGACATGATGCCCGCCATGTCTTTGATGCAAAGCTCGGTCGCGCCCATTTGCTCGATCTTCTTAATGAGCTGCACGTAATTCTCCAGCGTATGCACCGGGCTTGTGGTATACGAAATCGCGACTTGCGCCGTGCCGCCGTGCTTGACCGTCTCTTTCACCGAGACTTCAAGGTTACGGAGGTCGTTCAACGCGTCGAAGATGCGGATCACGTCAATGCCGTTTTTGATCGACAACTCGACGAACTTGCGCACCACGTCGTCCGGGTAGTGCTTGTAACCCAAAAGGTTCTGACCGCGCAGCAGCATTTGCAGCTTGGTGTTCTTCACGCGTTTGCGGATGTCGCGCAGACGCTGCCACGGATCCTCGCCGAGGTAGCGGAGACAGGTGTCGAACGTCGCACCGCCCCAGCATTCGAGCGAATAATACCCCGCCTTGTCGAGCGTTTCGAGGCATTCCTCAAACTTCGCATACGGCAGGCGGGTCGCGATTAAGGATTGTCCCGCGTCACGCAGGACGGTTTCGGTAAAGCGAACCTTCATGGGTTAGACCATTCCTTTCCAAAGCACGGCAGGCACCGGCTGATAAACATTCAAGGGTTAGTATAGCACATATGAAGGAGAAATGGAAGACAATAAATGGGAGTTCTATAAAAACACAAAACGCCCCTTTCCCGCATTAGTGATGGGAATGGGGCGTTTCGCATCCGCGTTTTAGCTCGCGCGCAGCAACTCCAAAGCGCGCTTGTACAGCGGATCCATGTCGCAGCCGCAGCTTCCGCACTCCGCGTCGGCCTTCTCCACGGCGGCAATTAGCGCCGCCTTATTGGCGCCGGTTTCCTCGCCGAGCCATGTCTTGGACGGCGCGTCGATGAGATCC
>DBDP01000068.1:0-7987 GCA_002293625.1 Clostridiales bacterium UBA929
CGGGAAGGTCGGGCTGATCGCCACCCCGTCGTCGGTACGCACCCACGCATACGCGGCGTGCGCAAAGCGCGAAGCGCCGCACATCATCCTGACCGAGCGGGACGGCAGACTGCTCGTGCCGTTGGTGGAAGCGGGACGGGTGCTGCCGGGTGACCCTGTTACATCGATGCTGACGGAGGAATACGCCGCGCCGTTCCGAGACGCCGGTATCGACACGCTGATATTGGGCTGTACACATTATCCGCTGCTTACGGCGTTTTTCGAGGCGGCGCTGCCCGGCGTAAATCTGGTTAACGCGGGAAGAGAAGCCGCCGCCGCTCTTTGCGAGTTGCTCTCGCAGGAGGCGGAAGCGGAACGAAAACCGGCGCGCTTTTTTGTGAGCGACGACGCCGAAGGATTTTCCGAGCAAGCCGGTTTGTTTTTACGGCAAGAAACCCCCGTATCCGCGGAACTTATTGACTTAGACACAAATTTGTGGTAATATTATCGAAATGTGACAGCGCAACGTCAAGGAGGAGGGAAGCCATGCAGGCGCGTCTCAAAAAAGATGTCATTGTTTCGATTCGGGGATACTCTTTTTCCGCGAACCCGCAAGACAGCCATTTAATCGACGTCATGACCGACGGGTCAATGTCGTTTCATCGCCATGGCTGTACGCTCTCCTACCGCGAACCCTACGAGGAGGGTGGAAACACCACCCTGCTGATCGAGGACGATCGCGTGACAATGCTGCGAAGCGGAGAATGGGTTTCCCAAATGGTATTTGAGGAAGGACGCCGCCACGTATCGTATTACGACACGTCTCAAGGCTCTTGGGCAGTTGGCGTTACCGCGAGCCGCGTCGCGACCGACCTCGGCGACGACGGAGGTCACATCGAGGTGGCCTACGGCGTTGAAATCGCGGGTGACATCGCAGAGGAGAGCCACTTATCGATCGATATACATACCGCAAGCGGCGCGTGGAACTCCGTCCCCGACGGACTCAGCGTCTACCGGGATTATTTTATAAACTAAATATTCATACGCTTTCGGCGAGTATGGCGGTAATTTATAACCTATCAATTGGAGGTACATATGAAGGCAAAACAAGCTCTCACCCGCCTTTTAGCGGTGCTTTTGGTCGTCTTGCTGCTTACTGTTCCCGTTCTCGCCATCCCGCAAGGCGGGCAGGAACAGCTGGATTTGCTGAAGGAGATCGCGGAACAGCTAGACAAATACGCATTGTATCCGCCGGAAGACCTTACGCTGGAAGGGATTACTGCCCGCGCGCTGGAGGAAGATCCGGAGTTGTTTATGAAAACCGTAAACTCTTGGCTGGAAGGTGACAAGTACGGCGTATTTCTTCCGTATGAGGAACCGAAAGCCGTTCCCGGCGAAGAATCAGAACACCCCGGCGGCGCGTCCGGCATCGGCATTGAAATCGACATTACCGTTCCGACAGGTGTCTATGTTAAAGAAATAATGCCCCACGGGTCGGCTTTTGAAAGCGGAATCGAAATCGGAGCGCAGATCGTCTCCGCTGACGGTACGGATATAACCGATATGAACTATTTAGAAGGCCGTCGATACATCGTCGGCGACCAGTGGACGAGCGTGACGGTAGGGTATGTCAATCCGGGTTCAACGGAGGTGCTGTACGAGACACTGGTGCGGCATAACATTGACATCAGCAACGTTTTGCACAAAATGATACCGGACACCAACATCGGCTACATATCCGTCGCGGGGTTTGACACGGCTCATGATATCCTCGACTTCACCGAGGCGTACAACGAGCTTCTGCCGGAAGCTGGTGCCGAATCCGTCATCATCGATCTGCGCAGCAATCCGGGCGGGATTGTGGACGTGGTGATGTATATGTTCGACGCAATGACCAAAGAAGAAGGGCTTCTTGTCTGTGACTTGATCGGCAACGGCAAAGCGGAGCAAACCACCGAGTCCTACCACAGCTTAGGATGGACGGAAGAGCAATTGGCTGAAATGCAGTTAAGCGCTATATGGGAACCCGACGAAATCATTGTTTTGGTAGACAACAAGACCGCTTCGGCAGCGGAGATTATGGCGGGAGCGCTGCAAGCCCACGATTTTGCCGAAGTCGTCGGAACGGTCACCTATGGCAAAGCCCACGCGCAGTATCATCTCACGCTGACTTCAAACGATATACTCATCTTCACCATCTCGCGCGTAGAACTGCACGAAATAGGCTCCTATGAAGGAGTGGGTATCGTCCCCGACCACACGGTGGAGATGGTCGTTAGACCCGCCACAGAACTGGGATACGAGACGCTGTATCCAAACCTCGCGATCTTTCCGGGTACCAAAATGAAGAATCGCGTTACAGCGCTGCAGCAGCGCCTGCGGCTTCTGGGCTATTATCGCGCCGAACCCACCGGTGTCTTTGACGACTACACCGTTTGGGCATTGAACCGCTTTCAGGCTTGGAAGGGACTGCGGCAGACGGGGTTCGCCTCCGTTCCCGCCCTCCGCGCACTGGACGAATGGTACAATCTGTTGAATATCACTTACGATACACAGCTGGATTACGCGATAGAGCTGTGTTCGTAAAATCGAAGTGCCAAAAAGCGACTGGATTCTAAAATAATATAGGGAGGATTTTTCTTATGCGACTTAGAAAAATAGCGGCGTTTCTGTTGGCGGTTATACTCTGCATTGGGGTATTAGCCGTACCCGCACTGGCGGTTCCGGAAGGCGGCGAAGAGCAGCTTGCGCTGCTGAAGGAAATTGCCGGATATCTCGGCGAGTACGCGCTGTATCCGCCCGAAAACCTGTCTCTTGACGGCATAACCGCCGAGGCGCTGGAGGATAAACCGGAGCTGTTTGACGAAACCGTGCAGACATGGCTCGCGGGTGACAAGTACGGCTATTTGCTTAAAGAAGAAGAGTATGAGAATCTCGTGGGAATCGCAAACGGTCCCATGCTCGGCTTGATGATTGACTTGACCGTTCCAACCGGCATATATATTGCGGGGATATCACCGGGAAGCCCGGCTGCTGCCAGCGACATTGAAGTCGGTGCGCAGATTGTTTCGGTTGACGGTACCGATCTTACCGACGCACCCTACGCAGAGGCAGCCGAATACCTGGCAGGGGATGAGGGCGACAGCGTTACCCTTGGATACATGAACCCCGGTTCGGTAGAGATTCATCAGGCGGACCTTGTGTTTTCTGTGTTTGAACTACCCCCTTCCGTCACCGGTTTCGTGTTTGAAGGAACCGATATCGGTTACATAAGCATCACGCAGTTCAGCATTGCCGAAAACATAGGCGGCATCGTCGGCGGCAGTGACCTTAGCATTTTCCACGAACTGTATAACATCACCCTCCCGGAGGCAGGCGCAGAATCCGTCATCATAGACCTGCGGGGCAATCCCGGCGGAGAGCTGAATATGCTTTACGCGATGCTTTGCTTTATGATTGGCGAGGGAGACGTGCCGCTGTTCAACTTAATTGGGAAGTCCGAGGAACTCAGCGATACGCTTGTAAGCCATGATTGGGCGGCAGACGAATTGGCGGAGTTGGAGATAGACGGCATTTGGGAGCCGGAGAACATCGTTATTTTGGTCAACGGCATGTCTGCGTCCGCCTCTGAAATTTTTGCCGGGTCTCTTCAAGCTAACGGTATTGCCGAGCTGGTTGGGGAAGTTACTTACGGTAAAGCCCACGGGCAGCTCGCTTTTCCTCTCACGTCGGGGGACTATCTATTATCCAGCGTTTACCGAGTGGAACTCCCTGAAATCGGTTCCTACGAAGATAAGGGCATCACTCCCGACCATGAAGTAGCGCAGAAAACCTTCCTCGCTTCTGAAGCGGGCTTTGAAACCGTTTACCCGGATTTCGCAATCTTTCGCGGCACGAAAATGACAGACCGCGTTATCGCGCTGCAGCAGCGTCTGTCGCTGATGGGGTACTACCGCACGGAGCCGACCGGCGTGTTTGACGAGTATACCGTTTGGGCGCTGAACCGTTTTCAGGCGATGCTTGGTATGCGGCAAACAGAGTTCGCTTCCGTTCCCGCCCTCCGCGCACTGGATATGCTGCTCGGCGTAATAGAAATGTACGAAGACACGCAACTGCTAACCGCGATGGAGCTTTGCTCGTAAGAATGGGATACCGAACCGGCGGAGGACAAGGTCTTCCGCCGGTTTTTGTAAATGATTCGCGAATGGAGGAATATCTGTGATCAGCGTTCAAAATTTAAGGGTTACCGAAAATACGCGACAATCCCTTCGGCGATGGCGGCGACCAGTTTGTTCTGTTTGCCGTCGTTTGTCAGCCATTCAAAGTCAAACGGATTGCAGATGAACCCCATTTCGATAATCGCCGACTGTGCCCAAAACCCCCGGCACACATAGAGGTTGGACTGATGGAACCCCTTGCCGTCAATGCCGAGCGACGCGCGAAGGTGGTTATACATCCCTTCGGAAAAAGCGGCCGATCCCGCTTCGCGGTAAAACACCGAAACGCCGCGGATGGTATCGCAGTTCACGTATTCGTCCATAGCGTTGCAGTGAAGTGATACAAACAGGTCGGGACGGTAGGCTCGGCTCGCGTCTAAGCGGTTTTGCAGCGCCACCGTTTCGTCGGCGGAGCGGGTGATAACCACCTTCGCGCCCATCCCCGTAAGCGTATGCTGCAGCTTCAGCGCCGCGTAGAGATTGATTTGTTTTTCGGGATACAAGCCGCCGACCGCGCCCAGAGCGCCCGGTTCGTCGCCGCCGTGTCCGGCGTCGAGTACGATGGTGAAACCATCCAGCGGCTTCGCGCCGCTTTTCGCCACCGGCTTACGCTTTAGATACAGCCGTAACCCTTCGGGCATCGGCTCGATATAGTAGCCGTCGAACTGCAAACCAGCCGCAGGCGTGAAGGTATACACCGCCTTGTTCCCGCTGTGTAAGACGTCCAGCTTACCGGCAACGCCGTCCGCCGGAAGGCTCGCCGCAGGTGCCGCGTCGGCGGAGAACACCGTGAAGGTGAGCGTCTTCCCGTTCCACACCGCCGAAGCCGCCGTGTGGATGTCGGTCTGCACGGTCAGGGTATCCCACTTCTCTCCCGTTCGGTACGTTGCGGCGTTCACACGGCTTTGCAATCTCCGTTCCCCGATGCGGAGCCGTACGTCGGAACGTTGCACCCATAAACCGCTGCCCAACTCTACCCACACAGAGTTTTGCAGCGACACAAGCGTATCCATCTGACCCGCCGAAAGCTCACCCACCGGTCCGCCGGAGGTGGTCGCGCCCGGATAAACGAAAGCCGTTCCGCTTAAAACTTCGGCGACCAGCCGCTCCGCCTTTGTGGAGAGTTTTAGGGAGCCGGTGGCGGTGCGGGAGAACGTTTCGCCGTTATACGTCATGGTATAAACCGGTGTCCCGAGCGTGATAACGGGTACGGAGTCGGTTACAGTAATATTTGGGTACGTATATAACGCTGTGTATTGCGTTGAGTACACGCCGTCGTCTTTCGGCGGCGTTTCTCTAGCGGGCGACATGACAAGCGTTTGCCCGCCGACACGCACCGACACCTCCGCCCCGATCGGAGCCGTGCAGGTAAGCGTTATCTGCGAGCCGGGTTTATGGATCTCGTCATAGATTTCAGGAAAAACCCCCGACAAAATCGCGGGCGTATCTATCGGTTTTGGGTCGGACACGGAAGACGCGACCGTAATGACGCGGGTGACGGCGGTGTCACCCTGCTTGAAGGTGAAAGCATTCTCCCCTTTTTTCAGCTCGGCGAAATACGAAAAATACCCAAGCGGCGTTCGCCCCATAATCTCAATGCCGTTCACGGTCAGCGGCTGTGCCGGATCGGACGCGCCGACGATATAATAATGCTCGCCGTTATAGTTAACGTCCCGTGAAGGACGACCAACCGTCAGTACGCCGTGCTGCGGCGGCGGCATGACAATCCCGCCGATCGATGTAACCGGCAGCGCGTCCTCGGTATAGATGGCTTTTACGGCTTCCGCGATGGCTCTGTCCCCAGCGATCAACCCGTAACGGAAATGGATATCGCCCTTCACGGCGGGATATAGCTTATTTTCGGCAATCTGCCGGGCGATCTCTCCCGTACCCGTCCACGCGGCGCGCGACGAACCGCCGTTCATTAGGTAGGTCGCGTGTCCGATATATAAATCCACCTGGGTGTTTTTCACCAGATCGACCCACCATGCGAGTACCTTCGAGTAGTCGGAGCCCTCGCGCCCGATCTCCCAATAGATCTGCGGCGCGATATAGTCCACCCAGCCCTCCAAAACCCATTTGCGGGTATCGGCGAACTGCTCGTAATAGGTTTCGTACCCAGCGGTGTCGCTGCCGAGAGGATTGTTCTTCTTGTTCGCCCAAATGGCTTGCGGGGCTACGCCGAAACGCACCCCCGCCTCTTTCGCGACGGCATGTGTCTCACGGACGACCGTATCCACATTGCCGCGCCGCCATTCGCTTTGGTCTGTAAACCCCGCGCCGTATACGGCGAAGGTTTCGTCGTCGTTAAAATCTTTGCCGGGGTAGAAGTAGTCGTCATAATGAATACCGTCGATGTCATAATTGGTGACAAGTTCGCGGATACCGCTAAGTACCAGTTCCCGCACTTCGGGGATGCCCGGATTGTAATACAGGTGTCCGTCCGAATGCGCAACCGTCCACGATGGGTTTTGTTTTGCGGGGTTGTTTTCTGAGAGGGTATCCGTGCTTGCCGTGTTACGCGCCACGCGGAAGGGGTTAACCCATGCGTGAAGCTGCATACCGCGGCTGTGCGCTTCCGCCACGAAATACACCAGCGGGTCGAATCCGGGGTCTTTGCCCTGCTCTCCGGACAGCACCTCGCTCCACGGGAAAACAGACGAAGCGTATAGCGCGTCGCCGGAAGGGCGAACCTGCAAGATTACGGCGTTGAAGCCCATATCCTGCGCGTTGTTCAAGAGTGAATCGGCTTCCCGCTTCAGCGCCGCCACGCTCAGCCCCGGTTTGGACGGGTAATCTAAGTTTATAACGGACGCTACCCACACGGCGCGAAACTCTTCCGTTTCCGCACCAACGGTAAGCGTCGGTAAGCCCGCGCCCAGCAAGAACGCCGCGAGAGCGAGCGAAAGCAGCGCGCGTATCCACAGGCGCGTCCCGCGCGCCTTCACAGCATCACACAATCCGGCGACCCCGCTTTCTTTGAAAAACGCTCAAAAAACGCATTGTTCGCCAAAGGCGAACTAGCGGAGTGCTTGCGAATAGGTGCCTATGGCGCGGCATCGCAAGCCAGAGCGGGCGTTTTTCGAGGTTCCCTATAGTTCCCTACGCTCTATTCATAAATTTACGCATACCTTCGGTAATGTCTGCGTCCCCAACGCTGATGGTGATGATAAAATTAATGCCGTTCTCCTCACCGAACGTTTCGCACCAATGCAGAAACTTCTCGCATTCCTGCGGTTCGCTGTTGCCCGATACCTTGTACAGACTGTCGATGAAGATGTCGGATATATCATAATTCCCTGCGTAAAGACCCGTGATAAAGCCGCGCAGCACCTGATAGCTTTTGATGTCATACGGGATGCTGTCGATTAGGCGCGCGCCGTGGTTGATGTCATATTTCAGCTTCTGCCCAAGCTCGATGCAGACGACCGAGCCGGATGATTTGTCGGACGCGCTGTTGCACATGGCAATCAATTGCTTCGTCTTTCCCATGCCCTTCGGACCCGCGATTACTGTAACCATTGGAATCAGCCTCCTTATGTGTAGTGTATTCTTAATATCAGTATACCACATTCGGCGGGATTTTTCAAATTAAGAAATTGTTAAACAAACACCCCCGCCGGATGGCGGGGGCGGCGTAGGGCGTGACAACCTCGGCACGCCATTTCGTAGGGGCGCGCATCGCGCGTCCGCAAAATACCACGGACGACCGAGGGCGGTCGTCCCTACAGGGGACGGCGGCGGGGGAATGACGGGGACGGGGGAAACGGCGGTGCGCCGGGTCGGCGCAC
>DBDP01000068.1:8000-22030 GCA_002293625.1 Clostridiales bacterium UBA929
TAAACTTCCCGGCGGGCGTAAAGTTTCCGGCGGTGTCGCCGTCCATGATACCCGCAGCCTGAACCTGTCCGGCTTCTATAATAGCCCAGTCCGCGATGCTGTCTTTGTCGGCAAAGGTAGCTTCCGCCGCTTCCAGCTCAACGTTCATCGCCTTCAACAGGCTGACAATCAGCTTTGCCGCCATTTGGCGGTTGAACACGCCGTCCGGGTTAAAGCTGCCGTCGGCGGCGGGGGTGATGACGCCCAAACCCGCCATTTTCTCCACGTTGATGTCGGTCGTATCTGTCAATGTCACGCGCTCGGTAATGTCCTTTTGCAAAAACCTTTCATACATCGCTACCGCCAACGCGCAGAACTCGGCGCGGGTGATCTCAGCGTCGTATTTATCCTGCAAGCTTGTCGGCACAAGCCCCGCCTCTATCGCGCTCGCGACATCATCGGCTGCCCAGTCGGAAGGTTCGGAAGCCGGAAGCGGCACACGTTTCTCGGGCGGGCAGCTGCTATTCAACGCTCCTACCTCCAACGCGACGTTGCTCGCCGCGTACAGCTCGGAAACCGAAACGACCTGCCACCCTTTATCCTTGAAGAATTGCAGCAATTCCGGCACAGCTTCCGCCGTTGCTTTCTGCGTCTCGTGCATTAGGATAATGTCGCCGTCTTTGGCTTTCTTCCCGTTTTCGAGAATTTGCTCTTTGGTTTTGCCCGACTGCCAGTCTTGGGTATCGACGGCGCAGTGAATAAACGGTTTTTTGATGGTTTCAAACATGGTCTGATTGGTAGAGAGGTTCGGCGCGCGGAAGAGGAAGTTTTTAAACCCCGTCAGTTCGGTCAGTTTCGCATCGGTGTCCCCGATGGATTTGTTGATTTCCTCCACCGACATGGTCGATACGGAACTCCAGCCCCAAGAATGATTCGCGACCTCAAAGCCGCGCTCGACGGCCTGAATGACTTCTTTTTCTTTGTCCGCGCTGTTGATTTGGCTTCCGATGTAGAAGAAGGTGGCGTGCGCGCCGTATTCGGTCAGCGCGTTTTGGATAATTTGCGCGCTGCTTGTGTCGGCGGTGCCCACCGGACCGTCGTCGAAAGTGAACGCCACCATCGGTTTGCTGGGGTCAATCCAGCTGATGTCAATGTTGTCATAGAGGAACCGCTCTTCTTCGGCGGCAATCGCCGTGGGTAAGCCCGCGAGCATCGCAACGGCGAGCATTAGCGCACCTGCTTTCTTTCCCATGTTCATATGTACCTCCATTGCTTTAATTTACCTCAAGTATACCACAGTTTTGGTAAATTGCAAGATAAGAAAAATTTTGCGGAAAAGCCCTCACACATCCACGATTTTATACCCGCAAGCGTTGATCAGCCGCGTTTCGCCGTATGTCTCCGGCGCGCGGCGGACGCCGTATGACGTGTGTACATGCCCGAAAAAATGCGCTTTAGGTTGAAACTCATCCAGCAGGCGGCGGAAGGCGGAAAACCCCTTATGAAACGTATCGTCGCCGTCACCCAACCCGCTCGCGGGCGCGTGGGTCAGTAAAATATCTATCCCCCCGGCGCGTTTCGCCGCGCGGCGGAGTTTTTGTGCGCGTCTTGCCATGACGGTCTCGGTGTACTCATATGCCGCCGCCGGATTGTTGCTCATACAGCCGCCAAGCCCGCAAACGCGCAACCCCTTATATGTCTCCACCCTGCCGTCGATATTGATACAGCCGCCGGGCGGATCCACGATAAAGCGTTTGTCGTGGTTGCCCGGTACGTAAAACAGCGGCACCGGGAGCATGGTCGCGAGGAACTCCAAATAGTCCCTGCACAAGTCGCCGCAGGAAAGAATCAGCTCCACCCCTTCAAAGGCGGAGCGGTCGAAGTAATCCCAAATGTATCTGCTCTCTTCATCCGAAACGGCCAGTATCTTCATACGGGTATCCGCTTCATCGCTTCCGCCTGTGCGGAAGCCGCCCGCAGGCGCACCAGACAGGTATCGATCAGCGCGCCGCCCTTTTGCCCCGCGTATTCCGACATGCCCGCCGTGACGCTGATGTCAAAATCGAAACATGCAGAAATATCGTGCCGCACCGATTTTGTGATGCGCCGCAACGCGGCGGCGGCGCGGGGTTTATCCGATTCCGCCAAGACAACGGCGAACAGACCGTCGCCCAGCCATGCGGCACTGTCCACGCAGCGCACCGACGCGCTGATGACATAGCCCGCGTACTTCATTACGCGCTCGCGCGTCCCCGGATCCAGTACATAGGTAGGCAAGGACACCGAAAACACCCCCAGCGCGAAGGGTCTCGCATAGCGTTTAAAGCGGTAGATCTCCCGTTCCAGCGCTTCCTCCAGCCCCGTGCGGTTGGGCATTCCCATGCTAAGGTCGTTCGCCGCTTTATGCTGCTCCCAAAGGGTAAGCAAACGCACCTCTTTTGGGTTTGACGCCATCGCCTTGAATTGAAGCATCAAGGGGGCGAGGTCGCGGTACCCGAGGTAAACGCGCCATACGCCCATCTCTAAAACGGCGTATTTAGTGAGATTGTATTCGGATACGCGCCCCGTCGTTTTGTCTTTTTCCGAAAGGGTCACGGTGTACTCCTCCGCCGGCAACTTTCCGCCGGATGTTGTCTTGAAGGCTCCGTACCGTTTGAACAGCTTTAGGCGGGTTTCCCCCACCTCGTAGAGCGCCGAGACAGACTCCTGCCACTCGACGAACGCGCCGTAACCGAAGCATTTTTTATCCTCGTCGCTGACCAGCGCGTAAGCGCTTTTATAATCGCGCCGCCGTAGGTAAGCGAAATAATTGCGCACAGCGGAAGCCGCGCCGGGCGTCCCACTCTCCCCACTGTCGCGGTCGATGTAAATCACGCGCTCACGTACCTCCACGCGGGAGGACTGCGCCGTGTTATGACGTTCCCATTCCCTGTGGTATCTGCGCCGCGCGTCCGTGTCCTGCAAAGTTTCATAAGCGCGGTTAATCCGCCGCATCATCCCGGCAGCCGATGGGTCGGGATTGACGTCGGGGTGATACATTTTGCACAAACGTTTATACGCGCTTTGGATGATCTCCGGCGCCGCCTGCGGATGCACCTGCAGTAAGCCGTAATAATCCTCCCAACACTCCACCCGGCACTCCCCCAACAACCATTTTACCCTGGCATTTTCATCCTATTCGCGCACCGAACCCGAACCCTGCCGAACAATGTCAGTATAGCGAAAATATGGGTGGTTGTCAAGTGTTATGTAAACCAAACCATCACCCGGCGCGCGCCGCCGATGAATATTTATTCTCCCCTTGAAACCATCTGCAAAGACTGGTATAATCAACCTCGTACTAAACCCGTAAAAAACAAGGAGGAGCGCATATGAAATTCCCCAATATCCCGCAGGTTCTCTACAAAGGCAGTGACAAAGACTTTTCGTTCCGCTGGTACAACCCCGACGAGGTCATCTTAGGCAAACCGATGAAGGAGCATTTGAAATTCGCGCTCGCATGGTGGCACACCCTCTGCGCCGAAGGCGGCGACATGTTCGGCGGCGGAACCGCCGATAAATCCTTCGGCGCGGATAAAGGCGACGTCATCGCCCATGCGAAAGCGAAGGTGGACGCCGGTTTCGAGATCATGCAAAAGCTCTCGATCGGCTATTTCTGCTTCCACGACGCCGATTTGGTGGAGGAAGCACCGACCCTCGCCGAGTCCAACAAACGTCTGGACGAAGTTACCGACTACATCAAGCAAAAAATGGACAAAACTGGCATCAAGTGCTTGTGGGGAACATGCAACGCTTTCTCGCACAAACGCTTTATGGCGGGCGCTGGAACCTCGCCGAGCGCCGACATCTTTGCCTACGCCGCCGCGAAGATTAAGAAAGCGGTAGAGCTGACCGTTAAACTGGGCGGCACAGGCTATGTCTTTTGGGGCGGGCGCGAGGGCTATGAAACCCTGCTGAACACCGACATGAAGTTTGAGCAGGAGAACCTCGCGCGCTTAATCCGCATGACGATCGAATACGCGCGGAGCATCGGCTTTAAAGGCGACTTCTATATCGAACCCAAGCCGAAGGAACCCTCCAAGCACCAATACGACGTCGACGTCGCGACCGCCTGCAACTTCTTACGCGCGCACGGGTTGCTTGGCGATGTGAAGATGAACGTGGAAGCCAACCACGCGACGCTGGCCGGTCATACCTTCCGTCACGAGCTGCGCACCGCCGCCGTCAACGGCGTGTTCGGTTCGATCGACGCGAATCAGGGCGATCAGCTGCTGGGCTGGGACACGGACCAATTCCCGAGCGACGTGGTGGACGCGACCTTCTGTATGCTTGAGGTGCTCAACGCCGGCGGCTTCACCAACGGCGGTCTCAATTTCGACGCCAAAACCCGCCGCATGTCCCACACCCCCGAGGACATCTTTTACGCGTTTATCACCGGTATGGATACCTACGCGCTCGGATTGCGAAAAGCGGCGAAGATTGTCGAAGACGGTCGCCTAGACACGTTTACAAAAGAGCGTTACGAAAGCTATCAAAACGGCATCGGTGCGGAAATAGTGTCGAATAAAGTCGGATTAAAAGAGCTGGAAACGTATTCCCTGAAGAAAGAACCGCAAATTCCCGCGAGCGGACGCCAAGAAATGCTGGAAGGGATATTGAACAGTATTCTTTTTGATTGACATATAACACAATATGTGATATGCTAGCTTCGCTATCGGCGTGTAATGCCGAATGCATTATTAGTATAGGAGGAAGCTAGCATGAAACGCAAATTTAAGCTCATCGCATTTCTGATGGCGTTTGCCATCGTCCTGACATTCGCACTGTCCGCTTGCGCAAGCGACAGCGACAGCGGCGGTAACGGAGGCAGCGGAGGCAACGGGGGTTCTGACGGAGAAGAAATTACCTTGAAGTTCTGGAACATCTGGGGCAGCGGCGACTCCAACACAACGGCGGTTGAAAAGGTCATCGCGGACTGGCATACCGCCCATCCGAATATCAAAATCGAGGTTGAATACCACGAAAACAACGACTATAAACCGCTAATCAAAACCTCCGTTTCGGCGGATGAAGCGCCGGATATCTTCTCCACATGGGGTGCCGGTTTCTCCGCTCCGTTTGTGGAAGCGGGTAAGGTTTTGAAACTCGACGAATACCTTAACGACGGAACCCTTGACAAACTCACCAGCGGCGCGCTGGATTTCTTTACTTACGACGGCAGCTATTACGGTCTCACCTTCGGCAAACCCGCGAGCGGTTTCTTTGTTAACCCCGACGTCTTCACGGCCGCCGGAGCCACCGTTCCCACTACATGGGAAGAACTGCTTGACGCCTGTCAGAAGATCAAGGACAGCGGCAAGGATCCGATCGTCACCTCCACAATGGAGGCATGGGTCGCCGGGATGATGTTTGAGGGTCTGGTGACCAAAGTGGCCGGTGCCGAGCTTGTCAACAAAATCATCGGTAAAGAGGAAGGCGGCTCCTTCTCCGACCCGGCGTTCCTCGAATCCTTAAACCTGATGAAAGAGCTGATTGACAACGGATACATCAACTCGGACGCCGCCGCCATCACCCGTGACGAAGCGAAGGAGATCTTCAAGAGCGGCGACGCGGGAATGTATTACATGGGTTCTTGGGAACCCGCCGATCTGGAGAGCGAAGGCTCCGCCGTCCAGGGGAAACTGGACTGGATCCCGTTCCCGACCGTACCCGGCGGCAAAGGCACCTCAACGGAGTTTAACGGCGGCGCGATCGACGGCATCATGGCAAGCGCGAACACCGAGCATCCCGCAGAAGCTGCACAGTTCATTAAATACTTCTGCGAGAATTTGTCTCGCGAGAGCTATCAGCTCGGCAACTACATGCCGGTCTGGACGACCTCCCAGATTGACGAATCCAAGCTCCCGCCGGTCTTCCTAAAAATCAAGAACGCCACGGAAGACGGCACCGGTTTTGTTGTTTGGTGGGATACCTTCCTTCCGGCGGAAGACGTACCCGTTTACCAGGAAGCCTTTGACAAATTTGTAAACGGAACCTTCACTGCGGAAGAAACAATCGAAGAGTTCAAAAAGATTCACCCATAGAACCCACACAAACATGGTTTATCCGGGCACCGGGGTTTCCCGGTGTCCGGCACCTTTTAAGAATTGGAGTGGTTGCTATGGATCGGGTGATGAAAAACAAAGCGGCTGTGCTGCTGTTCCTGCTTCCGTCGCTGATTCTGTTTACCGCTATTATCATCGTTCCCGTGTTTATGTCGCTGTATTACAGCACGCTGGATTGGGACGGAATCGGGGAGAAAGCCTTCATCGGCATAGATAATTATATAGAACTGCTGACCGATACAAGCGAGTTTTTACCCGCCGTGTGGCATACGTTTTTCTTCGCCGCGGCATCTCTGCTGATTCAAATTCCGCTGTCGCTGCTGCTTGCATTAATCCTCACGTCTAAGATACGCGGGGAGCGGTTTTTTGTAACGGTTTACTTTATCCCGGTCATCCTCTCCGCCGTTGTCATCGGTCAGCTCTGGATGCGCATCTATTATCCGCGCGGGGGTCTTTTGAACCGGCTTCTCGCCGCGGTCGGTCTTTCGGATCCCGCAAACCCCGTGGCGTGGCTCGGTAACATCGACACGGCGCTGGTGGCGGTCATGGTGCCGATTCTTTGGCAATATGTCGGTTACCACATGCTGCTGTATTATTCCGGCATTAAGTCTATTAACCCGGATATTTACGAAGCCGCCAAGATCGACGGCGCGGGCTTTTGGCAGACCTCCTTCCGCGTCACCCTTCCGCTCCTGAAACCTATCCTGCAAGTCAGTCTGACGTTCTGCGTCGTCGGTTCGATGAAGGTATACGACCTCGTAAAGGTCTTGCTCGGCGACGGCGGTCCGTCCGGTTCGGGGCAGGTGATTTCCACGCTGATGGTGCGCAACATGTTCACGCAGAACAAATACGGCTACGCCAGCGCGATGTCCATCTTCTTGATTGTGCTGTGCGTGATTCTGTATCAGGGTGTGGCGTTCCTCTTCCGTGAGCGGGAAAAAAAGAGGAGGCGCACGCATGACTAAAAGAGTTTTTCGGGTCGGCGGAAGGTCGCTTCTGTATCTTTTTCTCGCGGTTTGGGCGTTTTTACAGCTGTTTCCGCTGTATTGGATGTTCACGTTTTCTCTGAAGAACAACAGTGAAATCTTTACCTCCAACCCTATGGGGCTGCCGCAAAACTGGTTGTGGGAGAATTACGCGGAGGTTTTTAATAGGGCGAACATGCTCCGCTATTTCCTCAACAGCGTAATCATCACCGCCGTTTCGATTATCATTGTGAGCCTCCTCGGGCTGATGGCGACCTACGCGCTGACACGGATGATATGGCGCGGACGCTCATTTATGCGGAGCTATTACATGATCGGGCTGGCGCTTCCGATTCACGCCGCGCTGCTGCCCGTGTTCCTCATTCTCAAGCGCGTAAATCTGCTGAATAGCCTGTGGGCGCTAATTTTACCGTATTCCGCCTTCGCGCTGTCTATGTCTGTTCTGATCTTCACCGGGTTTATCGCCGGAATTCCGAAGGAGCTGGAGGAATCAGCGTGTCTGGATGGCTGTACGGTGTACGGGATCTTCTTCAAGATTATCACGCCGCTGATGATGCCCGCCGTTTCCGTCGTCGCGATCTTCACCTTCCTGCAATGCTGGAATGAGCTTCTCTTCGCAAGTGTCTACAACCCCGAATGGCGCAATCGAACGCTCACGGTCGGGATTATGGGGATGACGGGGCAGTTCCGCACGGAATGGGGACCGATCGGCGCGGCTCTCACCGTTGCGACAATCCCTACATTGTTGATCTATATTATCCTAAGCGATAAAGTGCAAAAAAGCTTGATTCTTGGTGCCGTAAAGGGGTAGAATAGAAAAGCGCCGAAAGCCGCCTGTTCAGGTCGCACGCGCAAATAAAGTTATACGGAGGATGAGTTCATGCCGGAATTGAAAGGATCCAAAACCGAAGCCAACCTTATGTCGGCGTTTGCCGGAGAATCCATGGCGCGCAACAAATACACATACTACGCGGGCAAAGCTAAAAAGGACGGTTTTGAGAAGATTGCGGAAATCTTTCTCGAAACCGCCGAGAACGAGAAGGAACACGCGAAAATTTGGTTCAAGCTGCTCCATGAGGGCATCGCCGGAACCGACGTCAACCTCAAGGATGCGGCGGCGGGCGAAAACTCGGAATGGACGGATATGTACCCGCGTTTCGCCGAAGAGGCCAAAGTCGAAGGGTTTGACCGCATTGCCTATCTCTTTGACGCGGTGGGTAAAATCGAAAAGGCGCACGAGGAACGGTATCTCGCGCTGCTAAAGAGCCTTGAGGACGGAAGCGTGTTTTCCGGCGAGGGCAAATGGCGTTGCCGCAACTGCGGCTTCTCGCTTAGCGGCGATAACGCGCCGGACACATGCCCCGTCTGCTCTCACCCGAAAGCGTATTTCGAGAAAGTGTAGGTTGCGGACGAAGCCGTTTTACCGGGTAAAACGGCGCAGACTGCACGACTGTCTCTTCAACCAAACGGACGGCTTCCGCCGCCCGTTTGGTTATTTGTATCTCTCTTCCAATATCCGTATCATATCCGCAACGGCGTGGTTTTCGCAGGAATCCACGACGAAGTCTGCGGCGGCGCGCGCTTCCTCCGTCCCCGAAGCCGGGGCGAACGATGTGTAAGCCCGCATCATTCCGAGGTCGTTGCCGGCGTCCCCGGCGGTGTATACGTTCCACGGGTCGAGCGACAGTAAATCCACAAGCGCTTTGACGCCTTCGGCTTTGTCCACGCCGCAGTTCTGCATCTCCAGCAGATGACTGCCCGAAAAGAAGAACGAAAAATATTGCCCGTATTTCGGCACCGCGTAGTTTGACACTTCGCGTAACACCTCGTGTTCGTCCACAAATAGCAGTTTCAGCCACGGTGGTGGCGTCTCGCCGGGGTCGCGGATCGCTTGATAATTACACCTGACAGAGGTCATATGCGCTTCGTTCCAGCGGTTGTAGTTCATGATGGCGACGCGGTCCGGCCAGTGCAGTTCCGTTCCGAGCCCGGGGAAGGCGGTCAGGATATCATGGAGCGCCTCCTCAAACGGGCCGGACAGCCACCGCGCGTGTTTCACGCTCTCCGAGGCGTAATCGTAGATGTACGCGCCGTTGGAGAGAATCGCGGGCGCGTTCAGCGGCACGGATGGGCGCAGGGCGGAAAAACCGGCGAAGCTCCGCCCCGTCGCGACGGTGAACAGCCCGCCACGCTCCACAAACGACGTAAGCGCGGCGCGTACAGGCGCGGTCAGTTCGCTCTGATGATTCAGCAGCGTACCGTCCACGTCGACCGCCAGCAGGACGCCGTCGAAAATGCCCAAAGAATCCCTCCCTGCAATACGGGGTTTGTATTACGCTGCTTGCCGCGTAAAAATCGTTTTGTCGTAGCGCATCAAGGCAATCACCGCCACCAACGTAAGAAGCAGCTCGACGCCCATGTAAGAGCCGTTGTAGGAGAGCGAGAACAGAACGTCGTCCCGCACCCAAGATGACCAAACAATGATGCCGGATGCGAAATGACAGAGAAACCTCAAAAAGAGACAAACCGGGGCGGCATAAAGAATGCCGTTTTTCTTTTTGCTAAAGAATCCCGATAGACCGAGTACCGTGAAAGCGATTACGTAATCGAGTAAAACAACCAAAACAAAGTTGAGCGCCGTTTCGGTCGGCGGCGGGGAAAAGCCTTGCAGTATCTGCAAAAGCGAATAGGCGAGCGCGCCGCCGATGCCCCAAACGGGTCCCCTGCGGATGCCGATGACCAAGATGAACAGCATCGACACGGGCGTGACGGAGCCGCCGTTCGGCCACCAAAGCTCGAATTTGAAGAAACTGAGTACGAACGCGATGGCTACAAGGACAGCGGTTTCGGTGAGAGCGCGGAGATTGGGTTTCGCGGTTTGCATAAAAAAATGCACCTCCTAAAATTCAAATGAGGCGCACTCCTTGGACTGTCACGCCGGTTTCCGTCCTACCGTACCGCCTTTCCCGAATGAGCGTTGCTCTTTACGGAAAAGTCTTCACTCGTGCTTAAAATAACTCGCGGGGGAGCGTTATTTTAAGCACCCGGACGACCGGCGCTTCCCCTGTTTCCCGACGGCGGCATTATCCGCATCCGGTTTTAAGGGTTTGGCATGGCGTTTCATGCCCTCTCAGCCGCCCTGACGGCAGCACCCCACTTTAGCCACAGTATAGCGGCACGAGAGCGGTTTGTCAAGAGGTTTTTGCGTACCTGCATTTGGGGTGCCACGAAAACACCCCCTTCCATACGGAAGGGGGCGCAGCAGGAGAAGAAATTTACCCCCGCAGTCTGACCGGGAACAGCAAATCCAGCTGCATATGCTCTCCGTTAAATCCGGGGTTCTGTAAGTTCCCCCAGTAGTTCAGCTGCTCCTCTAAGCATCTGTCCATGCCGTCTTCGCAGGGCGAACAGCGGACGGCATTCCAATCGTTTATGTACTTTTCGCTCTTCTCTACCCACTCATGCAAGAGCGTCCAATGGTCAAACTCGCCCATTTGAATCATGTGCGCGGCGTACAGACCTCCGGCGAACGTACGCCTCACCAGCGGCGGCGGTACGTCCAGTCCGTCGGGGATGGACACCCATACTTGGTACTTATGCGAATTTTGACCGACGCCCGTCGCTCCCGCGGAGCAGTCGAAACCGAATTGGCGCAGATCGGGTTTGACTTTCAGCAAATCGTTGTCCCGCACAAATTGGTCGATCATGCCGAGGGCGACACCCTCGCAGCCTTCCCCCGTCGCGCTCGCGGCGGCAATCGTCATCGGCGGCAGGTAGACAATTCTGACATCGGTCAGTTTGGTCAGCTTTCCGCTGGCTTGGTTGAGTTCACTCATGGACTTTTCCTCCCTAAAATTGATTTTAGAGACAGTCAAGGCGTCCACAACCTCCAGCAAACTCTCGTCGTCCGGCAGCGCGAATCGTGCGCCGTTTAGGCGCAAGCGCTCGATAAATTCTTTTGTGATGCTCCGAATGGCGGCAAGCGCCGTGATTTCGTCCTCGATTTCAGAAAGACTACGCTCGAATGCCTCAATCGCAAGAGCCGCGTCGCCACGCTGTAGAATCTCGGCGATTTGCTTGAGCGGAATACGCAGCTTTCGCAGAATGATGATTTGACGCAGCCGGGTAACCGTGGCGTCATCGTATGAACGGTACGCGAAATCCTCTTTTTTGATCGGTGTGATCAGCCCGATTTGCTCATAATACCGCAGTGTGCGGGTCGAGATACCGAATAGCTTGGATACTTCGCTGATGGATTGCAATTCCATGACCGTCCCTCCTTTCAAGAGGAGTATACACGTTGACGCGACGTCAAAGTCAAGAGGGATTTTTCATGGTTTTTGCAGGAGAAGCTAAAGGCACCGCTCCCCTACCGCAACTCCCCAACCGCAAACGTCCTGTACGCCTTGATTTTTGCCGCGCATTCGGCTTTATCCGCGCCGCGAACCATGATATATACCTTCAGTTTCGGTTCGGTGCCGGACGGACGGATCAAAAACAACGTGCCGTCGGCCATCTCGTAACACAGCACGTCGGAGCCTTCCGGCGTGATTGCGTCTGCTTCGCCGTCCGGCAGGACGCGCCGTTCGCCGGATAAATAGTCCCGCAGCGCGACGGTCTTGACCCCGGCGATTTCGGCATACGGCTGCTCGCGGAGCCGTTTCATCAGGTTCTTCATGTTTACAAGACCGTCCACGCCGGGCATGACGAGGTTGACCGTTTCCTCGGCGTAACGTCCGTGTTCGCCGTAGAGTGCTTCCATCGCGTCGTAAAGGCTCATACCTTTGGATTTGTAGTACGCCGCCATCTCGGCGATCAGCATTGAGGCGACGACGGCGTCCTTGTCCCGCGCCTGATCCCCGACGAGGTAACCGTAGGATTCCTCGTACGCCAGCACAAATCGCGTGCCGTCCTCTTCCAGCTCGCCGATCTTTTCGGCGAGGAACTTGAAGCCGGTAAAGGTGTCGTAACTCGGCACACCGGCTTTTTCGGCGACGGCGGCTGCCATCGGGGTGGTGACAATCGTCTTGACAAAGGCGGGCTTTTCGGGCATATTGCCGTTCTCGCGCCGCGCTTTGAGGATGTAGTCGAGCAACAGGACGCCGGTTTGGTTGCCGGAGAGGGTTATGTAGCCGTCGCCCTCCCGAATCATAATTCCCGCGCGGTCGGCGTCGGGGTCGGTTCCGATGATCAGATCGGCATGTTCGCGTTCCGCCAGCTCAATGGCGAGGGCGAAACCCTCTTTGTCCTCGGGGTTGGGGGATTTAACGGTGGGGAAGTTTCCGTCCGGCGTCATCTGTGCCGTAACGGGCACAACGCGCTCAAACCCGGCACGCTTGAGGATGCGCGGCACCAGATCCCGCCCACAGCCGTGGAAGGGGGTATAGATAATTTTCATGTCTTGCGCCGCGCGTCTGGTTTCTTCGCTTGCGAGCGACTGCGCGAACACCTCATCTAAATATGCCGCGTCGGTCTCCTCACCCATTGTTGTGATTAATGCTTTCGCTTCATGGCGGGAAATCATTTTGACGCCCTCGAAAACAGACATTTTGTCCCGCTCCCGCGCCACGATGTCGGCGTGCCGTGGGGGCAATTGAGCGCCGTCGTCCCAGTAGACCTTGTAGCCGTTGTACTCCTTTGGGTTATGGGAGGCGGTGATGTTGATTCCGGCGGTGCAGCCGTAGCGGCGAATGGCGAACGACAGCTCCGGCGTCGGACGCGGCACTGTAAACAGATATACCGAAACGCCGTTTGCCGCCATCACGAGCGCCGCTTCGCGGGCGAAAAATTCCGAGTTGTTGCGCGTGTCATAGCATATCGCCACACCCTTTTTCGCGCCGCCCTCCGCCACAACCAGCTCGGCCAGCGCCTGCGTGGTGCGGCGGACAATGTGCCGGTTCATGCGGTAAAGACCTGTCTGCATCACACCGCGCAGACCCGCCGTTCCAAACGCCAGCGGCGCGAAAAAGCGCTCCTCTATCTCCTTCGGATCGTTTTGTATGGCGAGCAGCTCCGCCCTCTCTTCTTCGTTCAATGCCGGGCTGTTCAGCCAAAGGTTATAAGATTCCTGTGCCGTCATGTGTTCATCCGCCTTTCTTGGTGTTATTTATGTTCTGTAATGTGTTTATTTGCCGCGCTGGTTAATTGATAGATGTTATAATGCTTTTTATTTCATTAGCAACTTGAGATATTGTTTTTTGGTCTGTGTCTATAACGTAATCGCCGTCATGAGATTCTAAATTCAACCAATAAAAGGATATCCCGCTATTGTCCCCGCGTTTTCTGTGGCGTTCAACCAGCGTCTTCTCTGAGCATTTCAGTGTGAATGCAATTGTCGTGTAGTTATCAGCCGTAATGTCCTGTAAAATAGCGTCGCGAATTTCCTTGCCGATAACAACCACAGAGGAAAAAAGTACATAGTCAAAATCAGACTTCAAGTATGTGGACAAAGCAAAGGACATCGTTTTATCGCCATTACGCAACCGCGGATCCTCTATTGAAAACGGATTAACACGCCACGCCCAGTCGCCGTCAAAATGCGCGCTGTTTTCATACGATTCAAAAAGTCTCTCCGCTACGGCAGTTTTCCCTACACAAGGAGAGCCGGTTATAATAATCAATTTTTGCTTCATTTGCAACATCTCCACCCCGTAATGGGAACAGTCGTTTTTTGTTTCTTTTAACCTCAGGCGATTCGTGAATCGCCCCTATTTATGGTACTTCGTACCGCCCAAAATGCAAAACGAGCGGTACACCTGCTCCAGCAGCATCGCGCGAACCATATGGTGCGGCCATGTCATGCGCGAGAGCGAAAGACGCAGGGCGGCGTCCGCTTTGGATTGCTCCGGCAGACCGTCCGAACCGCCGATCAGGAAGCAGACGCGGGATGTGCCGCCGTTTTGCCACCGCCGAAAGGTTTCGGCAAGCTGCTCCGAAGTCAGCGCCTCCCCTTCGGAACACA
>DBDP01000068.1:22050-26783 GCA_002293625.1 Clostridiales bacterium UBA929
AGTTTGCAGAACGCGCCGAGACGTTTGATGTATTCGTCGCAGGCAGCTTTCCAGTAGGGTTCGCGCAGCTTTCCCGCGGCGGAAACAAGAATCTTCATCATAACGGATTTACAACCATCGACAACGCGAGAAACAGCGGCATTGTCAGCAGGGAGATCAGGGTACATAGCGATACTACCTTCGCGGCGTGCGGCGCGTCGCCTTCGA
This sequence comes from Clostridiales bacterium UBA929, assembly GCA_002293625.1. GTDB lineage: Bacteria > Bacillota > Clostridia > Oscillospirales > UBA929 > UBA929. The sequence goes on from DBDP01000068.1 coordinate 22,258, forward strand.
ACCGTGCCGCGAAGAGTACCACGTTGGTGGCGCAAGGGGTGGACGTGAGGATCAGTACCGTGGAGAGCCAAAGCCCCGAAAGCCCCAAAAGAACCGAAGCACCGAGCGCCGCGGCGGGGATTACCACTAGCTTCAGCGCGAACGCGAGCCACATCTTCCCTTCACCCGCGCGGGGGCGGAGCGGAGACACGCAAAGATGGTAGCCCAAAACGATCATCGCGAGCGGCGAATTGAGCGAAGCCAGCAGTTCCAAGGGTTCGCCGAGCAAGGACGGCACTTGCCACTGCGGCATGGCGGCAAACAGCCCGGCGAGCAGCAATCCGGCGGCAAGCGACACAACGCCGGGATTGAGAAATAACGAGCGGCGAGGCAGCTTTTCTCCGGGTCGGTATAGCGAAATACCGTATGTCCAAGCGAAGAGATGAAATATGGCAATATAGACTGAAGCGTATACCACACATTCCGGCCCCAAAATACCCGACGCCAGCGGGATACCCATATAACCGCAGTTGGAAAAGGTCACGCACATCAGGTAAATCCCGCGGCGCTTCGTTTGGTCTTTTCGAATGGCGAGGCGCGAGAGCAGGATGGCGAACACGTGAACCGCTACGGAAAAAAGCGCCGTTTTCGCGATATTGTTGATTAAGTCCGGCGTAATCTCTACGGACAGAAACGAACTGAAAATCAGGCAGGGTGTCGCGATGTACAGCACCACATTGGTAATCTGTTTCGCGCCCTCTCCGTTGACCCAGCGAACTTTCGCGGCTAAAACGCCCGCGCCCATAATAAGAAACAGAATGGCGACGCGGGACGCCACCAGCAAGGTGTTTTCGAGCAAACAATCATCTCCTTCCGACATTGTACCGTATAACGGAAGGATTGTAAAGAGGGCGGCGGCTTCGTTCGTGAGTTCCGCTGTTTTAGCACACGTCGCAAGGGTAACGGCAGAAACTCTATCATCTTCGCGCTTGTTATCTTCTCCCATTTTCTCAGTGCCGCCAGTAGATATATGTTATGGGGAGGGGTGTGGTAGGATGTGGGTGAGGGTTTACATCTAAAGGAGGATGATCATATGGGAATGTGTATCATATGTGGGAGAGAAACCCATAATCTATATGATTATTATTCAGCTGATGCTTCAGGTACAGCGGAAAGGCATTCAAATGCAATTGTATATAAAACAAGGTATTCAAATTTTGAAATGCATCATGAGTTCCTTTGTACAAAATGCGCCGTCTCACCGATAAACTGGTTCTTAATGATTTTTGGATCAGTAATTCCCCCTCTTTTTTCTTTAATTGCTGGTATAATATTAGCAAGATCCTTTTATTCAGACGCAATTTCAAAGATACTAACATGTTTACTAGTTGGCGTTCCAATTATTTTCTTCCTTTTGTCATTATCAAAATTGATTTATACAATAAATGCAATCAGCACAGATAAGCGTTACGAAAAGAAATGGTATTGGATAATAGGAACTACAAGCGCAGGATTTCAATTACAAGGAGACGCAATCGCACGACTGATGGTTTATCATAAAGCAAAATTTCCTGTCAAGGAATGCATCAGACCAAATGAATATGAAAAAATGCATAAATATTATCAATAGTAATAATACCCATACATCGGAATTAAAGAATTTTTCAGCTATTTATCGCGACCATAGTTTCCGCATAAATGCAATTGCATTCGATAATGCACGTGTAGTAAGATATAAATAACTAAAAGGAGCGGCGTTATGTTTTGGAAGATTTCCCAATTGCTGATTAGTTTAGCAATGATATTCGCTGGTCTCTCAGGCGAATATGTATTGCGAGGCACAAACAGCAGTCCCGCTTTAGTTGTTTTTGGCTTCGGCTGGCTGGCTTACGATATTTACAATATTGTTGTCTTTATAAAAATGAAGAGACGAAGAAAATCTGACTTACCAATCGACGGGGCAGAAAATCTAACAGAAACGGTTCCCATCACCATCGTCCATGAAAAGAGCTCTATTGGTTCGTCAAATTACATAGTGTCACTCAACGGTGAAGAAATTGGCACTTTGAAAAAAGGCAAATCTCTCAATACAAGCACCTTATTAAAGCAAAACAAGCTCATTGCCCGCTCCTTAGGAAACGAATCTGTCTTCTGCTTCACGGTGCAAGAGTTCATTCCAGCGAAAATCATATTCAAGATAGATGAATTTGAAATAGAAAGCTCCACAGGCTGCACAATCCTCACTGACGAGCAAATTGCCGAACTCGGAGAACGCAACACTGAAGTGAAAGACGAACATATTACTAAGTTCGAAAATCACAATTCAGGAAGTATTGAGGTTGCCACTCCAAAAACTGTTTATCCTTCTGCCGTTCAGCAAGAGAATGGATCAATCATTATATGCTCTATTATGCTGGTATTGATGGGGTTAGCTGGATTCATTCTCACCATTGCTTTTTGGGGACAATGTTCGTTTTCGCCATTGGTAAGATTTGGTCCGCTTGCATTTACGAGCGTTTTTATCATAATGGGAATCGGAACTTTATTATTCTCTATTTTTGCTATAAAAACAGGTTTTAGTGCAAAAAAACGTATTACGTTTTTAGTCCCTGCAGCCACTGCATTTATATATTCTTTGCACCTTATTAATCATGGCATTAATTACCGTTCAATTTACTTGCAGTATAATTATACTTTTTTGGGATGGAGATTCGGAGTTGCATCGAATTTTACATTATTACCGCTTATCATTAACATCGTTTTTGTTCTCAGCATGATCTTCATGCTTTTGTCACTACGAAAGGATATGGGTAAAGCGGGACGCGTTCTAACCTTAATAACAATCGTAGTGTTTGGGGTTAACATTCATCTTTGGGTTTTTATTTCGTCTGTACCAATGCGGAGATTCTACTCCTACGGCTCACATATCTTTGGATACTTACTTTGTGCCGCCACATTGATTGTCTACATAAACCAAAGCAGACCGAAAGGGCTTGCAAATTCAAAAATAGAAAGGACTTGACCAACCATGAGGACCACACGATTTTTCGCTCTCTTTCTCGCCGCTGTGCTGATTGCGGGGGTACTCGTGGGGTGTGCGGCAAATGATTTCAAGAAAGCGCAAGAATTGGCAGACGCGGGGGATTATACCGAAGCACTGGCAATTCTGAATGAGATTCCAAATTACGAGAAAACACCAGAACTGGCGCGGTTGTGCCAGCAGCACATTGATTACGCGGAAGCGTCGCGTCTTTTTGACGCCGGAGACCATTCCGCCGCGCTGTCTGTGTATCAATCGCTCGGGTCTTTTCAGAACTCTACAGCAAAAGCGGCGGAGTGCCAACAGCATATTGACTATGCGGAAGCAAATAGACTGATGGCAGAAGAGAAATGGAGTGACGCTCGGACTATTTTTTTATCATTAGATGGGTTTTTAGACGCTTCTAAAAACGCAGAAGCATGTCTTTTTGAAGCCAACTTGGCACATATTCATATTTTTATGGACGATAACAAACTCGACGAAGCGTATAATTTGTGACAACTATGGCGAATGAGAAGGAAACACGTGCAATAGTAAGCGGTGCGTGGCATCGTTTGGCGGGAGCATATATAGATGCTGACCATTATGCGAAAGCCAAAGATGCATTGAAAGAAATGCCAATACTAATGAAGGACGCATATGTTTTTCCGAAACATCTTAATGCAGAAGAAATAGAGAGAAGTATTTCGTTTGTTCGTATTATAGAAGAAATAGAAGAATATTTTGTCCCCGCAACATTTGGAAGTGGTAAAGAAGTTTTTAGCGAAGATATTGCATTGTTCGATACATATAAACTAGCTCCAATATTAACAACAATGCTTGAATCATGGGGAGCTGGAGATGCAATGACTTTCTATACAGCATGCACGAATGCTAATCAAAATTATCATCTAACGATTGACTTGGATAACATAATAAAAAGCGTTGTTAGCACTAAATTAGTAATGAATGATTACAACAACTCGTTTAAATTATTGTCAGTGTACAAATTGATAAATAATTATTCTTTTGAACAAGCCAAACAAAACAACTCTTTCTTGACCTCAACAAATGAAATGTCTGTAAGTGAATCTATTATAAGCGATTGTGGTTCTTATGACAAAGGAAAATTACTTATTATCTTTAAAACTGAAGATAAGCTATATATACCTTACGAGACCATGGCATCATTACCAGATGAATTACTTCCGTCATCACTTGACGAGATAGGTTATGTGTTGATTATTGAGCATGGTTCAAAACATTCCTTTAACTATAATAACTATTATTCATCCGGACGTCAAAAATATACCGATGTTAAGCTTTTCTCTGCTCCAAACCAGCGTGTCGTAAAAAGTTTCAGTAGAGTGGAAGGCACTCCTCCGCCAACAACATATACATACTACAATTACCCGCCAGAACATGTATTTGGCGGAGATCCCGACCATAGTGAAATTAATAAAAGGCTTCTAGAAGCCATAGAATATCTTCTCGGTTAACTCTCCCCTTGAGTTCCCCCAAAAAGCCA
>DBDP01000040.1 GCA_002293625.1 Clostridiales bacterium UBA929
GGCGCACACAGTGCGCCCCTACGTTGGAATGGGGTGGCGGCGAACCCGCCGCCGATGATGTTCGTTGTCCACATCCCTATTATAGCCAAGCCTGTATGTCATTTTCTGTCAAACAGAGAAGGCTGTACATATCTTCCTTTTTAGCGGTAAATAATAGGGGTACATTCCAAACCAAAAGGAGGACACATCATGACGACAAAGGAATTGACGGCGCTGCAGGGTCAGCTTTCAGACGAGCGTGTGGTTACGAAAAAATACCGCACCATGGCTCGGCAATGCACCGATCCCGAGATCCGGCAGAAGCTGGAGAACATCGCGACCCGCCATCAGCGGCATTTTGATACGCTTATGTCTTACTTGAAAACCTAAAAAAAGGGAGGACTCCTGTATGAACGGACCCACGCAAGGCTTCCTCGGCGACAAGGAAATGCTTTCCGACCTGCTCGCCACCCAAAAGCACATTACAAACAACTACAACATCTGCGCCGGCGAGTGCAAATGCACCGAGCTTCGCGACACCTTCTTAAACATCTTAAAAGAGGAACACGACATCCAAAGTGAAATTTTCGACGAGTCCTTCAGCCGCGGCTGGTATCCCGTCAAGGAAGCTCCCGCTTCCGACATCAGCGCCGCGCGAACCATGATGATGCAGTAACTTTTTATAGCCGCCGACAGGCGGCTACATATTTTCTTGCTTTTATGCCCAACGTGTAGTAACATTTGCTTATCAACTTGACAGGAGAAACCCTATGCGAACTACGCTGCAAATAACGGGCATGACCTGCGCGTCCTGCTCGGCACGGGTGGAAAAAGCCGTCGGCAGAATAGACGGCGTGACGTTTTGCGCCGTGAATCTCGCGACCGAACGCCTAACAGCGGACTTCGACCCGCAAAAAACGACCTTAGAAGAAATCAAGGCGCGGATTGAAAAGACCGGCTACGGTTGGCTGGAGATTCAAAAAGAAGCTCCTGAGAAAACGGAAACCAAGACACTACGCAAAAAACTCCTGCTGGCGGCGGCGTTCACCGTACCGCTGCTGTACCTCGCGATGGGGCATATGCTGCCGTTTGGCTGGACGCTTCCCTTGCCCGAAGCGCTGCACCCTGAACACCACCCGCTCCGCTTCGCGCTGGCGCAGCTGGCTCTGACGCTGCCCGTCCTCGCTGCCGGAGCGCGGTTCTATCTCGTGGGCTTCCGCGCCCTTTGGCAACGTTCACCGAACATGGACAGCTTGATCGCCGTAGGCACGTCCGCCGCGATGCTGTACAGCTTATACGAGACGACCCGTATCGCGCGGGGGAATGCGGCGCATCTCTACTATGAAACGGCGGCGGTGATCATCACGCTGATCCTGCTGGGAAAGATGCTGGAAGCCAGATCGAAGGGACGCACCGGCGAGGCGATTCAAAAACTGATGGGGCTTAGCCCGAAGACCGCGATTGTTTTGAAAGACGGGCGCGAAACAGAGATACCCGTTGATATGGTCGCCGTCGGCGACATTTTGCTCTCAAAACCGGGCGGAAAGATACCCGTGGACGGCGTTGTGACAGACGGCGCGGCCGCCGTTGACGAGTCGATGCTGACAGGCGAGAGCCTGCCCATAGACAAGAAACCCGGCGACCGCGTGTACGCCGCGACAATCAACCAAAACGGGGTGCTCTGTCTCCGGGCAGAGAAGGTGGGCGAGGACACGGCACTGGCGCAGATTATCAAACTCGTTGAGGAGGCACAGGGCGGCAAGGCCCCGATCGCGCGTCTCGCCGACCGCGTTGCGGGGGTGTTTGTCCCGGTTGTCTTTTGTATCGCCGTTTTAGTCGCCGCCGCGTGGTTTATCGCGCGGAGGGATTTGCCCTATTCGCTGACGATTTTTATCTCGGTGCTGGTGATTGCCTGCCCGTGCGCACTGGGTCTCGCCACGCCGACTGCCATCATGGTCGGCACGGGCAAGGGCGCGGAAAAAGGGATTCTGATCAAAGGCGGTGAGGCACTGGAGACGGCACACATAATCGACACCGTCGTGCTGGACAAAACCGGTACTGTCACAGAGGGCAAGCCCGAAGTGACCGCCGTGGAAGGCGACGTTTTGCAGCTAGCCGCTTCGTTGGAGCGTCTCTCGGAACATCCGATCGCGGGAGCGGTCACGCGGCATTACGTCGGCGAAACCTTAGAGGTTAAAAACTTCCGCTCTGTCGCCGGGGAAGGCGTCGAGGGGGACGTCGGCGGCAGGCATATTAAAATCGGACGCGGCGTCGAGGTCTTTATAGACGGCGCGTATGCCGGAAAGATCACCGTGCGCGACAAGCCCAAACCGACGAGCCGCGAAGCCGTCGAGACACTGCGAAAGATGGGCGTCGACGTCGTGATGATTACCGGCGATAACCGTGCCGCCGCCGAGGAAGCCGCCCGTGAGGTAGGCATCACGCGGGTGCTTTCGGAGGTTTTTCCGCGTGACAAGGCTTGCGAGATACAAAGGCTCCAAGCCGAAGGGCGCAAGGTCGCGATGGTGGGAGACGGCATCAACGACGCGCCCGCGCTGGCGCAGGCCGACCTCGGCGTCGCGATAGGAACGGGAACCGACGTCGCGATGGAGAGCGCACAGATTGTTTTGATGCGCGGCGATCTGCGCGACGTTCCGACGGCGATTCGCCTGTCAAAGGCGACGATACGCAATATCCGGCAGAACCTGTTTTGGGCGTTTTGCTACAATGCGTTGGGCATCCCCGTCGCGGCGGGTCTGCTCACGCTGTTCGGCGGACCGATGCTCTCCCCCATTATCGCGGCGGCGGCGATGAGCCTATCCAGCGTTTCGGTGCTATTAAACGCGCTTCGACTAAAGAGATTCCATTAAATACAAATAACAAAGGGGATTATATCATGAATACTGTACTCAGTGTTGAGGGAATGTCCTGCTCCCACTGCGAAAACGCCGTAAAAAAAGCGGTGAGCGCCATAAACGGCGTCACCGCGGTGGAAGTCAGCCTAAAGGATAAGACGGTGTCGGTCACGCACGACGGGGGCGTAAGCACCGGAACGATCACGCGGGAGATCGAGGAAGCGGGGTATGACGTGGGGTAAGATCATGTCCTTTACACGGAAGCCAAGATAACGGGTGCCGGATATTGCGCCAGCATTCTGTCAGAAGTCAACAGCGGAAGTACCTCATATGCAGCCTGTGCGAGCAGAATGCGGTCGAACGGGTCTTTGTGAAGTTGAGGCAGTGTTGAAACAAATAAGGTATGCCGCCCGGAAATCGGTAATTCCTGATAACCCGCTCCGAGAAGCCCGCTGTATAGGAGATTAGGATCAACCGTAAAGTCTGTACGTCCCAATCCGCGCTTTATAACAACCTCCCATATGCTGGCAGGGCTGAATATCAGCGTATTGGCCGTATCTTCAACATATCGCACGGCTTCACGAGGCAGTTTGTTTATGGCAGCCCAAACAAGCATCTGCGTATCAAGAAGGATTTTCATTTTGCCCCTCAAATAAAGCGATAATATCATTCTCCTGCATTTGGTTAAAATCGGGAGGCAAATCGGAAAGGTCAGGCAAAAACCCGATACGGGGATTGAATCCAGCTTGCTTGTAGGGAACTACTGTCACCATTGGTCGTCCCGCTTTCGCGATTACAAACGATTCGCCCGCCGCAGCTTGCTCTACCAACACCGAAAGATGTGTTTTCGCCGCGTGGATATTTACCTGCCGCATTAAGAAGACCTCCTCCCTAAAGGGAAACTGTATCATGTCAAAAGTCCGGCTGTTATAAACTTAGTTTAACAGACTTAGTTCGCTTTGTCAAGCATTCGCTTCCAGTTCAATCACCTTCGCTTTTCTCAAGAGCAGCACGAGCGCGGGTATCAGCACAAGCTGGATCGCGATGCCCGGCAGCGCCGTTACGAACATGGACGTTACCCATATCTGCATGGAGTATTCCCCCGCGTTGAAAATCAACGCTTTCATGATGCCGTAGACAACCCTGCCGAGCAGCATCGAGCCGATCAGCGAGACGTAGATGTTTATGTAGAAATTATTCGTTCTGACAAACCGAATGAGGAGCGACGCCGCGAGCCCGTATACGGCAAGCTCACAAATCATGGGCAGCAGAATGGGTGAGGACGGCATACCCGTTATCAGGTGCGAAACCAGCGGTGTAAGCACGCCGCAAGCCAAGCCGTAGGGGAAGCCGCAAGCGATCCCGCACAGCAGGACAGTAAGATGCATCGGCAGCAGAACCTGCCCCGCGTTCGGCACTGCGTGGAGAGTGACCGGTAAAACCACGCCGAGGGCGATTAGAACCGCGGTGTAAATAAGTTTTTTGATACTGAGCATCGTGAAAACCTCCCATAAAAAATAAGCCGTTAGGCCGTCCGCTTACGCGAACCGAAAGCCTTCATGGCTTTATTCTCGCACGGGATGATTCCGCGTCCGCCTTCATGACGGACATTGCGGCAACTATATACCGAACGGGCTTGTTTGTCAATCCTTTTGTTGCAAAACGGACAAAATTTGCCGCACCGCCGCGTCAATCAGCTCGGCGACCGGCATCTCGCGCACCCCCACGATGTGAAGACCGCATCGGTTAATCGGCAGCAATACTTTTCGGGCGCGGCTTTGCGCCACGGCGGCGGCCATAGCGGGAGTCACCTCCCCGTAGAGCGCGTCCGCCGCGATGATCCCGATCGGCCCCGCGATTACGTCGGCGTCGCGGCAATGGACGGCGGTCGGATTTTCCCCGGTCGCGCCGAAATCCGCGCTGGCTTTCAGCATCGCCGCCGTCGCGATGCTGTTCGTGCCGACGGCGTACAGCTTGAAACCCTCCGCCTCCGCTTTTAGCCTGCCCGCGAGCAGCGAACCGAGTTTCCCGCCCTGCCCGTCAATGAGTACGATCTTTTTCATAATTCCAGTATATCATACACACGCGGCTTGTCAACGCGCGTGGAAAAAAACGAAGAAAACGTGAGTATTCGCGAGATAACATAAGATAATGCTTCTATAACGCCCAATATCGCCCAAATATACAACCCGCCGCAGCTTGCGAAAAGGCTGTCCCGCCCTTATGATGTACGGTAGTTAGCACTCTCATGCTCGGAGTGCTAAAGACAGAAACAAGGAGGAAATTGGAATGAAGCTCAAACCCCTTGCGGACAGAGTGGTTATCAAGATGGTGGAGTCTGAGGAAACCACCAAGAGCGGTATCATCCTGACCGGCAATGCCAAGGAGAAGCCGCAGGTCGCCGAGGTTTTGGCCGTGGGTCCCGGAGGCAATGTCGAGGGCAAAGACATTGTCATGTACGTGAAAGTGGGCGACAAGGTCATCACCAGCAAATACGCGGGAACCGAAATCAAAGTGGACGGCGAGGAACTGATGGTCGTCAAACAAAATGACATACTGGCCGTTGTAGAGGGCTAAGAAAGGACTGTAAGTATGGCTAAATTGATTCTGTATGGAGAAGAAGCCCGCCGCGCGCTGGAGCGGGGCGTAAATCAGCTTTCCGACACCGTAAAAATTACCCTTGGCCCCAAAGGCCGCAACGTCGTGCTCGACAAAAAATTCGGAGCGCCGCTGGTTACCAACGACGGCGTTACAATCGCCAAGGAGATCGAGCTGGACGACCCGTTTGAAAACATGGGCGCGCAGCTTGTCAAGGAAGTTGCCACCAAAACAAACGACGTGGCCGGCGACGGTACCACAACCGCTACCCTGCTGGCGCAGGCGATGGTTCGCGACGGCTTGAAGAACGTCGCAGCCGGAGCCAACCCGATGATTATGAAGCGCGGCATCCAAACCGCCGTGGACACCGCCGTCAAGTCGATCGCCGACAGCTCCGTGAAAGTCGGCGGCTCTCAGGACATTTCCCGCGTCGCCTCCATTTCGTCCGGCGACGAACTGATCGGCAAACTGATTGCGGACGCGATGGACAAAGTCTCCGCCGACGGCGTCATCACCGTTGAGGAGAGCAAGTCTGTCGAAACGTACAGCGAAGTCGTCGAGGGTATGCAGTTTGACCGCGGATACATCTCTTCCTATATGGTTACCGATACCGAGAAGATGGAAGCCGTTATCGACGATCCGTATGTGCTGATTACCGACAAGAAGATTGCTTCGGTGCAGGACATTCTGCCCCTGCTTGAGCAAATCGTCGCGAGCGGCAAGAAACTTGTTATCATCGCCGAGGATGTCGAGGGCGAAGCCCTGACCACCTTGCTTGTCAACAAGCTGCGCGGAACGTTCACCTGCGTCGCCGTCAAAGCCCCCGGCTTCGGCGACCGCCGCAAGGACATGCTGCGTGACATCGCCATCCTCACCGGCGGCGAAGTCATCTCCGAGGAATTGGGTCTTGACCTGAAGGAAGCCAAAGTCGCCCAGCTCGGACGCGCGCGTCAGGTGAAGGTGCAGAAGGAAAACACCATCATCGTGGACGGTGCCGGTTCCCAAGACGACATCAAAGCCCGGATCGGTCAGATTCGCGCCGCGATTGAGGAAACCACCTCCGATTTCGACCGCGAGAAGTTGCAGGAACGCCTCGCGAAGCTCTCCGGCGGCGTCGCCGTTATCAAAGTGGGCGCCGCGACCGAGGTCGAGATGAAGGAAAAGAAACTGCGCATCGAAGACGCGCTGAACGCCACCCGCGCTGCGGTGGAAGAAGGCATCGTCCCCGGCGGCGGCGTGGTTTTCGTCAACGCCATTCCGGCTGTTTCCAAGCTTCTCGAAAACACCTCCGGCGATGAAAAGACCGGTGTCAACATCGTAATCAGCGCCCTTGCCGAGCCGCTCCGCCAAATTGCCGCGAACGCCGGCTTGGAAGGCTCCGTTATCTTTGAGAACGTGAAAAACGCGAACAAAAAAGGTCACGGCTTCAACGCGCTGACCGAGAAATACGTTGATATGATCGAGGCCGGCATCGTCGATCCGGCGAAGGTCACCCGCTCGGCGCTGCAAAACGCCGCGTCCATCTCCGCGATGATTCTGACGACCGAGAGCCTTGTCGCCGACAAGAAAGAACCTCCCGCTCCCGCAGCCCCCGGCGGCGGCATGGGCGGAATGGATATGTATTAAAAACAAAAAGCTGCTCCATCGCCGAGCAGCGACGCTTGGAACCCGAAAGCGTTTCGCGGCGCAGGCGACCGCCTTGCGGGCGAACGGCGCGAAAGCTGTAGGGTGAAAGCGGAGCGCCCGCAAGGCGCGACATGGAGCGTGACACCCCCCCGGAGAAATCCGGGGGGTCGTTTTTTGTTGACAGCGGGATTGCGTATGGTATAATGAGGGTACAAAACTTATAATTTCCTAATGGCGGTGTTCCCGAAAGAAAATGCTGGAACTAGGCTATAAAATGGTCATGACGTCAACCCAAGCGGACGAAGATTCGCAGCATTTTTACAGAAAGCTGGGGTATATAGATAAAGGTTGTCTTTTGCTGGACAATACGCCGTTCGAACAGCCGATGGAAATGTTTATGATAAAGGTTCTTTAAGGGTTGCATTTCTCCCCTAATTCGGGTATACTATAAGTAAGGAATGTAAGGAGGAGATATTGTGGAGCTGGCTAAAGTCACCAGCAAGGGGCAAGTTACAATCCCTGTCTCCATTCGCAAACGCTTGGGCATTAAAGACGGCGACAAGTTGCTTTTCCTTGAAAAGCCGGATGGTGTGGTGATGCTTAACCCAACCATGATGGCTCTAGAGAAGATTGGAAAAGCATTTGAAGGAGAAGCGGAACGTCTCGGATTAGTGAACGATGATGATGTTGTCGCAATGGTAAAGGAAATTCGCCGCGAGCGTTGGGATGCTTAACAAAATTTCCGCATTTACTTTAAGGCACCTCTATAAACAAGCCACTTATAGCAGAATCAAAGAGTGGATGGGGAAAACAGGAAGAATATCGGACCTCCTCCGCGGGAGTGTTTTTATCTCCGTGTAA